>JAZRVE010000099.1:0-72336 GCA_045598975.1 Eubacteriales bacterium | reverse complement strand
ATCTGACGCAGCATCAGAACACCTCCGGCAAGGATCTTTCGTACTTCGATCCCGAGACCAACGAGCGCTACATCCCCTACGTGGTGGAGCCGTCTCTCGGCGTCGAACGCAGCGTGCTCGCCTTCCTGTGCGACGCCTACGACGAAGAAGAGCTCGAAGGCGGCGACGTACGCACCGTGCTTCGTCTGCATCCGTTCCTTGCGCCTTACAAGGCGGCTGTCCTGCCGCTTTCCAAGAAGTTATCGGAAAAGGCGACGGCGCTGTATCAGGATTTACAGAAGGACTTCATGATCGACTACGACGTGGCCGGCTCCATCGGCAAGCGTTACAGACGCGAGGATGAGATCGGCACGCCGCTCTGCATCACCTACGACTTTGATTCCGAGACCGACGGCTGTGTGACCATCCGCGACCGCGACACCATGGCGCAGGAGCGCATCAAGATCGAGGACGTCAAGGCTTATATCGCAGAAAGAATCAAGTTCTGATAAATGTTTTTTGTGCCCGCCGGATAATCCCGGCGGGCAATTTTGCGCCGCATACGGCGCGAAGAGACGATTCAACTTTTTCGTGTTGACGAAAAAGTTGCAAAAAGGCAACTTGGGGGCTCGCCCCCAAGTCCCCCGACGCCGCAATGCCGACTGCGCGCAGGGCGCTCCGTTTGGAGATTTGCGGCGGTGCGAACATTTGCCACATATCACCAACTATATCACACCAAAAACCGAGCCCTGCGGCTCGGTTATATTTTTATTGTGCAAACGGTTGGGCTGCTTCCGGAAATTCATAATTTGCGGAAAGGGATGCTGTGGTTAAATACGTCCCTATCCTACTTCCTGCCTCTATCCGGCGTGCCCGCCGTTGTTTGGTGGGCACGCCCCTTAACCGCGGGACACCATGGCTGTTGTTTCCGCTCGCTTACACTCGCGGATTGGGTGAAGCCGCAGGCTTCCGCTGCCGCCACCGATAAAAACGGAGCAGACACCGTCTGCTCCGTTTTCGTGTACTTAAATCATTTTTTCAGAATGGTAACGGCGTCGCCGTTTTTCAGCCCCGCCGCATTGGCGTCGTCCGTGTCGATGTGCATCTCCACGTTGAAATCGTCCCGCACACGCACCTGCACGTCAAAGAATTTGGTCGGCTTGATGCTCTCCACCATGACGTCGACGTAGTCCCCGTCCTTGATGCCGTTCTTCTCGGCATATTCCGGCGTCAGATGGATATGCCGGTTGGCAATGATGACGCCCTCTTTCAGATAGACCGTTCCCTTGGGACCAACAAGCACCATGCGCTCCGAGCCCGCGATCTCGCCCGACGGACGGACGGGCGGACTGACCTTCAAAACAAAGGTGTCGGTACGCGAAATTTCCACTTGCGTGTGCTTGCGCACAGGTCCGAGCACCCGGACGTTTTCGATCGCCCGCAAGGACGGTCCGACAAGCGTCACCGTCTGCTCCGATGCATACTCACGCCCCATGAGCGTCTTCTTTTTGGTCAGTTCAAAGCCTTTTCCGAACAGCGTATCCAGATCCTCCCGCGAAAGGTGGACGTGACGGGCGGAAATACCGATCTTTACCTTCTGATCCTCACCCGCCGAAAGCTGTTCCACCGCCTTGCGGACGGCTTCGGCAATCACTTTTTCATCATACATAATTCTCTGTACTCCTTACCGATCGCTCATATCGAAGAATTTGAGCAGTTCCGGATGCGGCCGCGGAATGACTTCCGTTCCGTATACGGTGCCGAGCGTCTCCGCCCGCACCTTGCCGCGCTCGACGGCGCTCGTGACGGCGTCCACCTTGCCCGCGACAATCAGCGTGACGAGCCGTCCGCCGAGCCGCTTTTCGGTATGCACGAGCCGCACGTCCGCCGTTTTGAGCATGGCATCCAGCCCCTCGATCGACGAGACAAGCCCCTGCACCTCCAACAGTCCGAGCGCGTTGTCGCTTCCCGAAACCCGCGGAAATTCCGTAACGCCGAAGAAATTCTTCGGCAGCTTTTTGTTGAATTTATCCCGGTTGATGTCGTTGAGATACGCCATTTTCTCGACCTTTTCACCCGGTCGCGGAATGATGTGCGACACGATGAAATGCCCTTTTTTCTCGGCGTATGCTTTTCCCGCTTCCACCGCCGCCTTGACGTCCGCTACGTCTCCCTCGATCTTCGCCGCCATGATGAGCGGCACCGGAAAGCCCGGATTGAAGGGACGGTTGCGGTCAAAGGCGATCAGCCGGACGTTGCCCGTTTTGACCATAATATCGGCACAGTACACGGCTGTCGTGAAGCTGTATACCTCTATCATTCCCAGTGCATTCATGCTGTATTTTTCCTATCCTTTCGCCGTCTGTCAGACAATGTGCAGCCCGTCGACCAGCACACAGCGTCTTGCACGCGTAAAGGAATGCGCGGCCGTCAGTCCCTCGCCGGTAGGTCCTGCAATGGTAAAGGTGGTATACCCTTCGCCGCCTGCGCCGATGCCGGCATAGGAAGGCGCGTTCTTGACAAAGATGGTGGTCTCGACCGCCTTGGCAAAGCGCGTCAGGTGATCGACGTTCTTGGAATGGATGTGCGCCGAATGGCGGTTGCCGTGCTCTGCCTTGACTGCCATTTCGATGGCTTCGTCAATGGTCTTCACACGCACGATGCCGAGCACCGGCATCATCATTTCCACCTGCACGAACGGGTGCATCTCCGGCACCTCGCAGATGACGAGGCGGGCATCCGATTCGATGCCGAGCACTTTGAGGAACTTGGAGGCGTCTCTGCCTACCCAGTCCTTATTGATGCCGTATTTTCCGTTCTTTTCGATGAGGCAGGTCTTGACGAGCTTGTCGATCTGCTCTCCCTTGATGAGGTAAGCGCCGTTGCTCTGCATATACCGGATGAGATCGTCCGCGATGTTGTCGAAAGCGAAGCACTCTTTTTCCGCGATACACGGCAGGTTGTTGTCGAACGAAGCGCCCGCCACGATATCCTTTGCCGCCTTTTCGATATCCGCCGTGTCGTCCACGATGACGGGCGGGTTGCCGGCACCGGCACCGATGGCCTTTTTGCCGGAGGACAGCAGTGCCTTGACGACGCCCGGTCCGCCGGTTGCCACAAGCATCCGGACGATGGGCGACTGCATCATTTCGTCGGAGGATTCCTTGGTCGGCTTTTCGACCGTGACGACTAAGTTTTCCGGTCCGCCGGCTTCGAGAATGGCGCGGTTGACAAGATCGACCGCGTAGTTCGCCGTGCGGCAGGCATGCGGGTGCGGATTGAAGACGACGCCGTTGCCGCCCGCGATCATGCCGATGGAGTTGCAGATGACCGTTTCACTGGGGTTGGTGGAAGGCGTGATACTGCCGATAACGCCGTAAGGCGCCATCTCGACGAGCGTCAGCCCGCAGTCGCCGCTCCATGCCGTCGGATGCAAGTCCTCCGTGCCGGGCGTCTTGTTGGCGACAAGCTCATGCTTGATGATCTTGTCGGCGACACGTCCCATGCCGGTCTCCTCCACGCCGAGGCGAGCCATGTTTTCGGCTTCCGCAAGGGTAAATTCGCGGATCTTCTGTATCATTTTTTCCCGCTGTTCAATGCTGTACGAGCGGTACTGCTTATAGGCTTTATCCACGGCGGCGAGCGCCTCCGTCATGGTGGGAAACACACCCTTCTGCTTCTTTTCGCCGGCGTTTCCCGTCATGCTTCTGACAACGCTTGCCACGATCTCGCTTACGTATTTTTCGTCCATATCTGTCTGAATGCCTTCCTTTCATGATCATGAACGTACCGTTCTTGGAATACAGTGTTATTATACAACATTGTTTTCCTTTTGTCAAGTGGTTTTCGAATATTTTTATACGATTTTTGTTGTTTTATGACAAAAATGTATGTTGTTTTGTGTTGTTTCTTTTTTCGGTATTATTGCTTCCGCTATTTTTCAAAAATCTTGCAAAAATCGTTTTCGGCTCTTGACGGACTGCCGATTTTAGTATATAATAGATAAAATGTGAGGAGGTGTGGCTATGATCACCGTGGGATTGACCGGTGCGACCGGTGCGGGAAAGAGTATTTTCGGGCTTGTCGCGTCGGAAGAGTTCGGTGCGTGCCACATCGACACAGACCGCACGGCGCGGAAGGTCGTGCTTCCCGGTTCCGCCTGCCTTGACGGGATCGTTTCCCGTTTCGGAAAGACCGTCCTGCTTCCCGACGGCTCGCTTGACAGAGCCACCCTCGGGAGAACCGTCTTCGCCGATCCCGAAAAAATTTCGGCGCTCAACGCGCTGACGCACCCGTACATCACGGCGGAGATACGAAAGGTACTCGCCGGGGCGAAAGCGGACGGCGTGCCGCTTGCCGTCGTCGACGCACCGGTGCTTTTCGAGAGCGGCTTCGACAGGGAAGTCGACGTGACGCTCGCCGTTCTCGCCTCCCCCGCCGTAAGGCTCGAGCGCATCATGGCACGCGACGGCATTTCCCGTGCCGACGCCGAACGCCGCATGGCGGTCGCGCACGACGCGCCCTATTTCATCGGGCACTGCGACTGCGTCCTGTACAACGACGCCTCTCTTGACGGGTTCAAGGACGTCTGCCGCCGTTTTATCCGTTTTCTTCTCACCGATTCCCGGAAAGGAGCCCCGTATGCGTAAATCGTTCGTCATCGTCGGCATTCTTCTGCTCGCCGCCGCCATCGCCACTCTGTGGGTGTTTCTCGAAGGGCTGATCTTAAAAAAGACGCATCCTCTTCCCTATACGGAGACCGTGGAAAAATATGCCGAGCAATACGCCGTTCCCGAGGAGATCCTCTATGCCGTCATGTACACCGAAAGCTCCTTCAAGAGCGACGCGGTATCCGACAAGGGCGCCATCGGGCTCATGCAGATCACGCCCGACACCTTTGAATGGCTCTGCCGCAAGAGCGACCGGCCCGAGACCGACGCCGAATTATTGTTCAAGCCCGAGACCAACATTGCCTTCGGCGCCGCCTTCCTCAGTCTGCTGTACTCGGAATACGGCAACTGGGACACCGTCTACGCCGCCTACAACGCCGGGCGCACAAAAGTGAACGAATGGCTTTCCGATCCGTCTTACAGCCGCGACGGGAGCCTTGTTTCCATCCCGTACGCCGAAACGCGTGCCTACGTCAAAAAGGTCGCTTCCGCCGCCGCCGTCTACCGCAAGCTCTATTTCGAAGAGCGGGCGGATACGCCGTGAGTTTTTATGCCATACTGAAAATGTGACCGTTATTTTCTATATACGAAAGGAAATCTGCCATGCCGAAAAAGAAATCACCCGCCGAAGAACTCAAAGAAACCCTGTTTCTGAAACGCGAGAACGCCTATGACTTTTGCGACGGCAAGGAGATAAAAAAGGTCTTCTCCTATACCGACGGCTATATGAAATTCCTCGATCACGCCAAAACCGAGCGCGAGACCGTCTCGCTTGCGGTAAAAGAGCTGGAAAAGCGCGGCTTTGAGCCGTTTGCCTACGGCAAGCGCTATCAGACGGGCGACAAATTCTATTACAACAACCGCGGCAAGTCCCTATACGTCGTCGTGATGGGCAAAAAGCCGCTCGCGGAGGGCATGAGCATCGCCGCCGCACACGTGGACAGCCCCCGCATCGACCTCAAACAGAATCCGTTATACGAGGACGGCGGCATGGCGTTCTTCAAAACGCACTACTACGGCGGCATCAAGAAATATCAATGGCCGACCGTTCCGCTCGCTCTGCACGGCGTCATCGCCAAGAAGGACGGCACCGTCATCGACGTTTCCGTCGGCGAGGACGACGCCGATCCCGTTTTCTATATCACCGACCTTCTGCCGCATCTCGGCAAGGAACAGGCGGCAAAGCCGCTCGGCACCGCCTTCACCGGCGAAAATCTCAACGTCCTCTGCGGCAGTCTGCCGTACGCCGACAAGGATACGAAAGACCGCATCAAGCTCAATATTTTAGTGCTTCTCAATCAGAAATACGGCATCACCGAGGCGGACTTCCTCTCCTCCGAGCTGTGTCTCGTTCCGAGCGCAAAGGCACGCGACGTCGGCTTCGACCGCAGTCTCATCGCCGCCTACGGGCACGACGACCGCGTCTGCGCCTACCCCATCCTTTCCGCCATCTGGGATTTTGCGGGCAAAGCGCCGACCTATACCGCCGTCACCATCCTCGCCGACAAGGAAGAGACCGGCAGCGACGGCAACACCGGCATGCAGTCCTTTGCCTTTACCGATATGCTCACCGAGCTTGCCGTCAACCGCGAGGAAAACCCGCGGCAGATGTTCGCGAACGCAAAATGCCTGTCGGCGGACGTCAACGCCGGCTTCGATCCCAATTTTGCCGACGTGTACGAGACACGCAACGCCGCCTTCCTCAACAAGGGCGTTGCCGTGACCAAGTTCACCGGCGCCGGCGGCAAATCCTCCACCAACGACGCACACGCCGAATTCGTTTCCCTCGTGCGTTCCGTCTTTGACAAGGAAAACGTCCTCTGGCAGACGGCGGAACTCGGAAAGGTCGACGCGGGCGGCGGCGGTACGGTCGCCAAGTACCTTGCCAAATACAACATCGACGTCATCGACGTCGGCGTTCCCGTTCTTTCCATGCACGCACCCGTCGAGGTGGTCTCCAAGACCGACGTTTATATGGCATACAAAGCTTTTCACGCTTTCTTTGCCCGCTCTGCCAAATAATAATACAGAACAAGGAGTACCGACATCATGTCCATCAACACTCTTCGCGTCTCTCTTTCCGGCGGCGTCTACGACCGCGTCTTCACGGCGCTTTACGGATCGCACGCCGATCTTGCCGTCGTTCGCGCCCGCTATCTTTCGGCGCTTGACGGTTTTGAAAAGGTTTACGGAGGACGCCTTCCCGACACGGCTGACATACGGCTGTTTTCCGTCCCCGGCCGAAGCGAGATATCCGGCAACCACACCGACCACAATCACGGCAAGGTGCTTGCCGCTTCCGTCAGTCTCGACGTCATCGCCGTCGCCGCCGTTTCCGGCACGGACGAGATCCGCATCCTCTCGGAGGGCTTCCCGGAGGACGTCGTGAGTCTTGCCGACGTCTCGACCGTCCGCAAGGAGGAGACCTACAAGGCTTCCGCCATCATCCGCGGCATGTGCGACGGATTTGTCAAAAACGGACACGCTGTCGGCGGCTTTTACGCCTACACGACCTCCAACGTGCTCAAAGGCTCCGGGCTTTCCTCCTCCGCCGCGTTCGAGGTGATGGTGGGCAATCTGCTCAATCACTTCTTCAACGGCGGCACCGTCAACGCCATTGAGCTCGCCAAACTCGCCCAGTACGCGGAAAACGTCCACTTCGGCAAGCCCTGCGGGCTGATGGATCAGATGGCGTGCGCCGTCGGCGGCTTTGTCGCCATCGACTTTGCCGATCCCGCCGATCCCGTCGTGGAACGTCTGCCGTTCGATCTTGCCGGAGCGGGACTTTCCCTCTGCATCGTCAACACCGGCGGCAACCACGCCGACCTAAACGAAGACTACGCCTCCGTGCCCGCCGACATGAAAAAGACCGCCGCTTACCTCGGGGTTTCCGTGCTTGTGGAAACGACCAAGGAATGTCTGCTTGAACACGCCGCGGAGATTCGCCAAAACCTCGGCGACCGCTGCTTCTTACGTTCCCTGCACTACTTCAACGAAAACGAACGGGTGGAAAACCAGCGCCTTGCGTTGGAAAGAAACGACGTCGACGCCTTTCTTGACGGCGTCAAAGCATCCGGACGTTCCTCGTGGTGCTATCTGCAAAACGTCTACACCGTCAAAAACGTTACCGAGCAGGGACTTTCCGTCGCGCTTGCGCTGACGAGCGAATTGCTCGACAACGTACCGCACGCGGCATACCGCGTCCACGGCGGCGGCTTTGCCGGCACCATTCAGGCATTCGTACCGCACGCTCTCGTTCCCTCCTACTGCGAGGCGCTGGAAAAGGTCTTCGGCAAAGGCAGTGTATACGTACTGGCGGTGCGTCCCTTCGGTGCCGTCCGGCTTGACGACCTGCTTTCATGAGCAAGCGCTACACGGCAAAAGCCAAACGTGCGCCGCAAGAACCAAACGCCCCCGCCGCCTCTGGAAAGAAAACGTTCGGTGCCGCAAAGCTCGGACTGTTTCTCGCGCTCAACACGCTGTGGATCGCAGGGCTGTACATCGCGGGCGTCCGGCTTCGCATTGAATGGCTGTTCCACGTCTACTGGATCGGTGCCGCCGTCCTGTTCTGCCTTTTTCTCGTTTTCAAATTCCGGCACGACGCTCGTCCGGACGAGGATGCCGCAGGCGCACGCCGCATCAAGATACTGCTGTTGTTTCTCATTCCCCTGCTGCTCACGCTGTTCGGCGACGCCGTCTATCTTTTCATACTCAAAGACCTCGGGCTTGCCGAAGCCGTCGCTTCTCTGTTCCGCCACTGATTTTTTCGGATTTTTCGGATAAGGATTTGCCATGATCAAAGTCATTCCGCTGTTTTCCGGCTCCTCGGGGAACGCCTGCTACATACGGTGCGACGACACCGAACTGCTCGTTGACGCGGGCGTATCCGCCAAGCGTCTCGGAGAGGCGCTCGCCGCCATCGGTACGAGCCTTTCCCACGTTGCCGCCTGCCTTGTCACGCACGAGCACGCCGACCACGTCAAGGGGCTCGAAATGCTCGCAAAGCATTACGGCTTTCCCGTCTACATCAACGAAAGCTCGTACAACGCCATGGCGGCTTCCCAGCCGACCGACGCTCTTTCACGCGTTGCGGTCTTCAAGGAGGCGGGCGAAAGCATCGACGTCGGCTCGATCCGTGCCGACATTTTCCGCACACCGCACGATGCCTTCGGCAGTGTCGGCTACCGGTTTTCCTTTCCGGACGGCTCCTCTCTCGGCTACGCGACCGACATCGGGTACGTGACCAAGGGCATCGCCGCCGCCTTATTCGGGTGCGAAACCGTCATCCTCGAAAGCAATCACGACGTGCAGATGCTCATGGACGGACCGTATCCGTACCATCTCAAACAGCGCATCCTTTCCGAAAAGGGGCATCTTTCCAATGCCGCCTGCGCGTCTTTCCTGCCCCATCTGTACCAAAGCGGCACGAAAAAAGTCATTCTCGCTCATTTATCCGAGCACAACAACACCCCGCTGCTCGCCTACAACGAGAGCGTTTCGGCGCTCGACAAGGCGGGCATTTCCCAGAACGACTGCAAGGTCACGGTCGCGATGAAGTCGATCTTAGACGCCTGATCCGACCGTCTGCGGAGAACTGTATTACAAGAAAAATAACGCTGTATATCGTATATCATCGTCTGAAATACAAAGTATACGGCGTTTTTCTTTTTTCGATGCCGAAATAAGTACGGTTTTATGCCTTTTGGCTATGGTTTTCCGAAAATACGAAAAATAATCAAAAAAACAGCAGCCTTTTTTCGGAATGCTTCGTATAAAGGAATGCAGGGAAAAAGAGTGTAACAAATTCGTGTTTTCCGCGCATTAAGACATTAAGAAATGATCAGCGAAAACAGCGAAAATGGAGATTTGACTGTGAAAACCAAAGAAGAACTGCTCGCTCTCAAAGCGGAAGTCGAAGCCGTGTGTAAGAAGCTTCGGGAACTGACGGAAGAAGAGCTGGCGCAGGTAAGCGGTGGAGTATTTACCGATTTAAGTAATTACATCATTGATGACAACAGGAAGAGACGGATATCGGATATTTCATCAAAATAATGATTAACAATGAAAGGAAAAGCCCTACGAAAACCAAAGAAGAACTCAACGCCCTCAAAGAGGAAGTCGAAGCCGTGGGCAGGAAGCTCCGGGACTGACCGAAGAAGAGTTTGCGCTGGTTGCGGGCGGCGGGCTCGACGTGGGCTCCCTCACATACATTACAACGAACAAGTGACCGTACCGCTTTCAAAAAAGCGACCCGCCGGAGAGGATATCCCTTTCCGGCGGGTTTCATAATTTCATAAAAGCTTTCCGTGCGGCAGTGCCGTGTCACGCCAGGTTTTCAAGCACCAGCCACTCTTCGAACTGTGCCTCGTCAAGCCACTTTTCCGTTCCGTCCGCTGTCTTGGCACGGTACCGGTTTTCGCCGCTTCCGCAGGCAATATACGCGACACGCTCGTTTGCGTTCGTCAGTTCCGTCACGTACCGTCCCCACATCGGCTGATACACCGTATGCCCCGTTTCGAGACGCGAAAAGTTTTCGGACACGTACGTTTTTGCCGCCTTTTCCTTATTCAGCCATACCGGCAGAAAGCCCGATCCCGCAAGCGACAGCACGCACAGCATCACCACCGCCGCCACTGCCGCGATGCGGCTTTTTTTATATACGGAGGCATCCTTCCCTTTTGTCTTTTTCGCCGTATACAGCGCCCGTTTGAACAGCGCCGCCGCAAGGGAAGCAAGCACACAACAGACCGCCATCGCCGCCGCGCGGAGCACGCTTTCGCCGAACAGGCACGTCACGGCAAGCGGGAACACCGCCGCCAACAGATAATACAGCCGTCTGTTGCGGACGACGTACACCGCAAGAAGCGAAAGAAGCGCCACGAGCGGCAGTGTCGTCACCCATCCGAGAGCCGGCAGTGTGACGAGCGCCGACGCGTAGGCGATGACCGCCGCCAAAAGCGGCTCACTCACTTTTCCGATGCTGTTTTCTCTTTTTTTCATGATTCCTCCGAGTGATTTTCCGTGAATCTTCCCGATCATCCGGGCACTTTTTCCCGTTCGGCAAGAGACGTCTTCCGGACGCGGCGTGTCCGCTTTCCGGCGCCGAAAAGCGCCGCTTTCACACGTTTTGCCCGTTTTGCGACGCGTCTGCCGTTGACGGAAAGATAATAGGAGACCGTCAGACACACAACGCCCGCAAGAAGCCACGCGAGCACGTCCGCGACCGATGCCGTCTCCGCTTTTCCCGCCGCAAACAACAGAAAGAGTAATCCCGAAAACGCCGTTATCACGCTGATTTTTGTCGTCATAACCTGACACCGTCCTTTGCTTTTTCTTGTTTTGCGGTATCAGTATACACGATCACGTGTCCGAAATATGGGACTTTGATTCTTTATTTTTCGATTTTTTCGAGAAGCACCACCGCGTGGGCGCTGATGCCCTCCATACGCCCGGTGAAACCGAGGTGTTCCTCCGTCGTCGCCTTGACGTTGAGCCGGGAATCCTCACAGCCGATCGCCCGCGCCATATTCCGCTCCATATCCGGCAGGTACGGCGCAAGCTTGGGACGCTGGGCGATGACCGTCATATCGGCGTTGCCGAGGACATAGCCCTCGTTTTTTATCAGAAGCGCCACCCTTTCGAGCAGTTTCAGACTGTCCGCGCCGCGGTATGCCTCCGCCGTGTCGGGAAACTGATGCCCGATGTCCTCGAGTCCCGCCGCATCGAGCAGAGCGTCCATCAGCGCGTGTGTGACGACGTCGGCGTCGGAATGTCCGAGCAGTCCTTTTTCAAACGGGATATCCACCCCGCCGAGGATGAGCTTTCTGCCCTCGACGAGCTTGTGTACGTCATAACCGTGTCCGATGCGATACATATTCACGCCTCCGTTCCGAACGATCCGTTTTTCCGTGCTTCGAGCAGGGCTTCCGCCATCCGCACGTCTTCGGGATAGGTGATCTTGAAATTGGCAAAGCCCGTTTCCACGCACATGACCTTGAAGCCCGCCGCTCTGACGAGCGCCGCGTCGTCCACCGCCGTATCGTTGCCGTCGCGCTTCGCCACGGCAAGCGCCGTGTGGAAAATGTCGGTGTCGAACGCCTGCGGCGTCTGCATCTGATACAGTCCGTCGCGGTCCACATCCTCCGTCACCATGCCGTCGAGTCCCGCCCGTTTGACGGCGTCGCGCACCTTGGTGGAAGCGACGGCACCGCCGTACTTCACACAGGCAAAAAACACGTCGTCAAGCATTTTCTGCGTAATGAGCGGGCGGGCGGCGTCATGCACCGCTACGAACGGCGTGATGTCCTTTTTCTCGGCAAAGACTTTTTCAAACGCTTTTCTGACCGATTCCGCGCGTGTCTGACCGCCCTCGGCGATCGCTTTGAGCTTATCACAGCCGCATTCGCGTGCCGTCTGCTCGATCTCGTCGAACTTTTCGCGCGGCGCACTGACGACGATCTGTCTGACGAAGCCGTTTTTCTGCAAAGCGTCGAGCGAATAGGCAAGCAGCGGACGTCCGCCGACGGCAAGCAGGGGCTTATATACACCGCCCATGCGCTGTCCGCTTCCCGCCGCCGCCACGAGCACCGTGAACAGCGGTTCCGGCTCCTTTAAGGAAGCATATCGGTTCTTCCAGATACACGTCATACGCAGACCTCTTTTCTTTTTCTTCATTTTATCACAAGTGTCGTCCTTTTTTGTTAATATATTGTTAACTGTTCCGCCCCGTTCCCCGTTTTCCGCGCAGACGCATATGAATGGAATTGATTTTTGTTCCTTATTATATAGCGCCGTCTGACGACATGACGCCGCACGAATTCCGGGTAACGGTCGAAATTAACGTGTCTGTCATAATTCGTTTTCCGTATATTCACGGATGTTTGCAAATGTTCATAATATTCTTGTAGAATTCGGCGAAAAATGGGTATACAATAAGAAATAACTGTGTAGGATTATATGTGGAAGATTTCCTCAAAAAGGAATGGTCAAAAGGATGCATTTCGAGCCCATCACCTCGCGCAAAAATCCTGTCGTCACCGGGACGGCGCGCCTCTCCGACAAAAAGGAACGTGAAAAGACAGGTCTTTTCTTTACCGAGGGCATCAAGCTCTTTGAAGAGGCGCTGTCGGCGGGACTGTCCCTCAAACGGCTGTTCTGCACGCAGAAAGCCGTCGGAGCCTACGGTCTCTCTTCCCGCGATCTGCCGTGCGGCGATGCCTATCTCGTCACAGATGAGGTATACGAAAAGTTATCGTGCGAGCAGGCCCCGCAGGGCATCTTCGCCTGCTTCGGTATACCGGAGATCGGCGATGCGCTTCCGCCGGACACGGGACACGCACCGCTTCTTATTCTCGAAGACGTGCAGAATCCCGCCAATTTCGGTGCCATCCTGCGCTGTGCCTTCGGCTTCGGCGTGGAAAACGTGCTGTTTTCCGCAGGCTGTGCCGATCCGTTTTCTCCCAAGTGCGTCCGTGCCGCCATGGGCAGTCTTTTCAAAATGCGTCTGTTCCGCACGGACGATACGGCGTCCGCCGTCACGCGCATCCGTGAAAACGGCGTGCGGGTATTCGGTGCGGCGCTCGACAGAGCAAGTTTGCGGCTCGGCACCTTCCCCTTTTCGCTGACCGACGCCGTCGTCATCGGCAACGAGGGACACGGGCTCTCCGACGCCGTTCTTGGCGCCTGCGACGGCACCGTCTACATTCCCATGAACGAGGGTGCCGAAAGCCTCAACGCGGCGACTGCCGCCGCCGTCATCCTCTGGGAAATGCGCAAGAGCCGCCCGCTCATCTGACTTGTACTCATGATTTTTCCGAAAGGAGAATTTTCGGTTGTCTGACGATTATCTGTACGACGTATGGCTGTCCGTCACGCTCGGTGCCGGGAGCGCTTCCGTCAAAACCCTGCTTGAACATTACAAGAGTGCCGAGAACGTCTATCGCGCTTCCGAAGACGACCTGCGCGAACTCGGACTTCGCGACGGTGAGGTCGCACGTCTTGACGCCAAGGATCTCGACGAGGCGAAGCGCTGTCTTGCCTATTGCGAAAAGGAACACATCGGGCTCATCCGCTACGGCGAGCCGTACTATCCCGACCGTCTGCGTGCCATCACCGATCCGCCCGCACTGCTGTACTACCGCGGACGCTTTGAAAAGCTCGACGAGCTGCCGGTATTCGCCATGGTCGGCACGCGCTCCTGCTCGGAGGCGGGCTTCCGCCACGCCTACAAGATCGCGTACAATGCCGCCTACGGCGGCGGTGCCGTCATCAGCGGACTGGCGCTCGGCATCGACACCGCCTGCGTGACGGGCTGTCTCGACGCCGGCGGCTATGCCATCGGCGTGCTCGGGTGCGGCATCGACCGCATCTACCCGCCGCAGAACAAGGAGTTATTTGTGCGACTGTCCCACAACGGGCTGATCCTGTCCGAATTTCCGCCCTTTTCACCGCCGATCGGCAACCATTTTCCCGTGCGCAACCGCGTCATCAGCGCCATCGCCTGCGCGACCGCCATTTTCGAGGCATCCGTCGGAAGCGGCGCCATGATCACCGCTTCTCACGCCCTCAGACAGGGCAAAAAGATATTCGCCGTGCCCGGGAGTGCCGAAAACAAGCTCTACGAAGGACCTGTGTCCCTCATCAAAAACGGTGCCGCGGTACTGACGGACGAATACGATCTCATCCGCGAATTTGCCGCCATGTTCCCCGAGCAGTTCACGCGGACCCCGCCTTCCCTTCCCGTGCGCAAGCTCAACGCCGCCGTCAGGGAAGCGTTCTCGGTCAACCGCGACATGAAGCAGGACGAAAAACCGTCCCGCACGCTGAAAAAGCCCTTTACCACCCGCATGAGCGAAGCTTCGCGCAAAAAAGCGGGAAGCAAGCCGTCCGACCGGGTGTCGGAAAAGCCGGTGTCCGCGAAAGAGCCGGCTCCGGCGCCTTCCCCGTCCTCTGCGCAGCCCGACCGCTCCTTATTATCTCCGTGCGAAAACGCCGTTTTCGATCTCATCGACGCGCACGGCGTGCTGTCCCTCGACGAGATCACGTCGGGCGGCATCCGCGCCGACGACGCCCTCTCCGCCTTAACGCTTCTCGAAGTGTACGGGCTTATCCGCTCGCTTCCCGGCGGGCGCTACGAAAGATCATAAACAAATTTTGACATAGACAGACCGATCACCGGTCATCAGGAGGATTTCCGTGGCTAACAAACTTGTCATTCTCGAATCACCCAACAAGATCAAGGCCGTCAAAAGCTATCTCGGCAAAAACTACAAGGTCATCGCCTCGCAGGGACACGTCCGCGACCTGCCCAAGAGCGCGCTCGGCATCGACATCGAGCACGGCTTTTCGCCCAAGTATATCAACATCCGCGGCAAGGGCGACCTCATCAAGGGGCTCAAAGCGGAAGCCAAAAAGGCTGACACCGTTTACCTCGCGACCGACCCCGACCGCGAGGGCGAAGCCATTTCGTGGCATCTGATGCAGGTGCTCGATCTCGACGAAAACAAGGCCAAGCGCATCCGCTTCAACGAAGTGACGGAGGACGCCGTCAAAAAAGCGGTAAAGAATCCCGTCGGGCTCAACATGAATTTGGTCGACGCCCAGCAGACGCGGCGCATTCTCGACCGCATCGTCGGTTATCAGGTCAGCCCCATTTTATGGAAGAAGATCAAGAGCGGTCTTTCCGCCGGGCGTGTGCAGTCTGTGGCAACGCGCCTCATCGTCGACCGCGAAAACGAGATCCGCGCCTTTCGCTCGGAGGAATACTGGACGGTGGACGCCACCCTCGTGACGCCCGACGGCAAGTCCTTCAAGGCTTCCTACGTCGCCGGAAACAAATTCGAGCTCTCCGACAAGCAGAAGACCGACGCACTGCTTGCCAAGATCGACGGGCACACCTTCTCGGTCACCAATCTCAAAAAAGCAGTCCGTTTGAAGAATCCCCAGCCGCCCTTCATCACCTCCACCTTACAGCAGGAGGCATACCGTCGGCTCGGTTTCTCATCCTCCAAGACCATGAAGACGGCGCAGGAGCTTTACGAAGGTATTTCCCTCGGCTCAGACGGTTCGCACGGTATCATTTCCTACATGCGTACCGACTCCCTGCACATTTCCTCCACCGCCGCCGACAGCGCCGAAGCGTACATCCGCGAGGTCTACGGCAACGAATACTATCCCGACACCCGCCGCGTCTACAAGTCCCGTTCCGGGGCGCAGGACGCGCATGAAGCCATCCGTCCTTCCTACATGAAATACCCGCCGAAGGACATCAAGCAGTTTCTGACGGCCGACCAGTACAAGCTGTACAAGCTCATCTGGGACCGTTTCCTTGCCAGCCAGATGGCGTCCGCCGTGCTTGACACCGTCACCATCGACACCGAAGGGAACGGCGTGCCGTTCCGCAGCTCGGGCTACACGCTCCGCTTCGCCGGCTACATGGCGCTCTACGACGACAAGCCGGAGGAAAAGGCGGACGAAGCCGACGAAAAGGACACCTTACTGCCAAACGTCGAGGTCGGGCAGTCGCTTTCCGCGTCCGACATCACGCCCATGCAGCACTTCACCCAGCCGCCCGCTCGCTACTCCGAAGGCACGCTCATCAAGGCGCTCGAAGAAAAGGGCATCGGACGTCCGTCCACCTTTGCGCCGACCATCACCACCATCTTACAGCGCGGCTACGTCGAGCGCGATGCCAAGACGCTCAAACCGACCTCTCTCGGAGAAGTGACCACCAAGCTCATGTGCGACAATTTCGCCGAGATCGTCGATTACGGCTTCACCGCCAACATGGAGGATTCCCTCGACGACATCGAAAACGGCGACAAAAAAATGACGGACGTTCTGCGCACCTTCTACAACGATTTCGAAAAAGAGATCGCCGTGGCGAACACCACCATCGACAAAGAAAACTACAAGCTGCCGGTCATCGAGACCGACATCGTCTGCGAGAAATGCGGCGCGACCATGATCATCAAGAGCGGGCGCTTCGGCAAATTCGCCGCCTGCCCCAACTATCCCGCCTGCCGCAACACCAAGACGCTCGACAAGGACGGCAACCCCGTCGAAAAGGACGCCGGCGAGAAACAGCTTCAAAAAGCGCCGGACGACGTCCGCTGTGACATCTGCGGCGGCGAAATGGTCATTCGCCGGGGACGCTACGGCACCTTCTACGCCTGCGCCTCCTATCCCAAGTGCAGCGGCACCAAGCCCATCACCAAGGAGATCGACGCGCTCTGCCCGCTCTGCGGCAAAAAGATCGCCATCCGCCACGGGCGCAACCGCACCACGTTTTACAGTTGTACCGGGTATCCCGATTGCAAATTCACGTCCTGCGACGTGCCTACCACCGAAAAATGCCCGGTCTGCGGCAAAATGCTTCTCAAAAAGAGAGGCAAGGACGACGTATTCGTCTGCCTTGACAAGACCTGCTCCTACAACGGAAACACAGCCGCCGCCAAAGGCAAAAAATCGGCGGGAAAAGCCAAATAAGGCAACAGAAAGGGTTTAATATCCCATGAAAATCATTCTTGACTGCATGAGCGGCGACAACTCGCCGGAGGAACTTGTCAAAGGCGCTTTTCTCGGAAAAGAACGCTATGACGTTGACGTTATTTTAGTCGGAGAAACGGCGGTCATCGGGCAGGCGATAGCCAAAAACGGATTCGACGCCGCTTCGGTGACGATCGTTGACGCACCGGGTCCCCAGCTTGTCATGACCGACCATCCCGGCGACGTCATGACGGAAGAAAAAGCGCACTCCTCCATGGCGGTCGCGCTCGACCTTCTCAAAGCGGGCGAAGGCGACGCTCTCATCAGCTCCGGCAACACCGGTGCACTGCTTACCGGCGCCACCCTGAAAATCCGCCGCATCAAGGGCGTCCGCCGCCCGGCGCTCGGCGCCATCATCCCGCTCGGCTCGCCCACCCTTCTTGCCGATGCCGGTGCCCAGACCGACTGCACGCCCGACAATCTCGTGCTGTTTGCCCGTATGGGAAGCTTATTTATGGAAAAAGTCATGGGCGTTCCCTCTCCCAAGGTCGCACTCATCAACAACGGCGCCGAAGAGCACAAGGGAACGGCTCTGCAAAGCGAAACCTATCAGTTCCTCAAACAGGACGACTCCCTCAACTTCGTCGGCAACATCGAAGGACGCGAGATCCCCGAGGGGAAAGTGGACGTCATGGTCGCCGACGGCTTTACCGGCAACATCGTGCTCAAATTATGCGAGGGTGCGGGGCTCTTCGTCAAATCCACCTTAAAGCGCGTCTTTTATCACAACGCCCTCTCCAAGGCAGGTGCGCTCCTTTGTGCCGGCAGCATCAAGGCGCTCACCAAGGAAATGACCTACGACGAATACGGCGGTGCGCCGTTTTTAGGCATAGCAAAGCCCGTCATCAAGGCACACGGCACCGCCGGTGCCGTCAGCATCGCCTACTGCATCAATCAGGCGAAGAACTATGCGCAAAGCGGCATGATCGACGAGATCGAGCGTCTGTGCGCATCCGAGCCCCGGGCATGAATAACGTCATCGGGAGGAATACCATTGCAAACCAACGACATGTTAACGCAATTTGAAAAGAAGATCGGGTATACCTTTACCAACAAAACGCTTTTGCTGACCGCCCTCACCCACTCGTCCTTTTCCAACGAGAGCAAGGCGCAGAAACAGGACGCACCCTGCAACGAGCGGCTGGAATTTCTCGGAGACTCGGTCTTATCGCTCATCGCGAGCGTCTATCTTTTTACCGAAAACCGCCATCTGTACGAAGGGGACTTGACCAAGATACGCGCCGGCGTCGTCTGCGAAAACGCTTTATACGACTATGCGAACGAACTCGGACTCGGCGATTATCTGCGGCTCGGACACGGTGAAGAGACCTCCGGCGGCAGAACGCGCAAATCCATCCTTGCCGACGCGACGGAAGCCGTCATCGCCGCCATCTATCTCGACGGCGGCTTCGAAAAAGCGCAGGCGTTCATCCTGCCCTTTATCGTCAAAGCGGCGGACAGGCTCATCGGAAGCGGCAACACCGAGGATTACAAAACCCTGTTACAGAAATTCATCCAGCAGTCCCGCGGAGAGATCCTCTCCTACGCCGTCACCGGCGAAAGCGGTCCCTCGCACAACCGCACCTTTGACGTCGAAGTCACCCTCAACAACAACGTCATCGGCAAAGGCTCCGGCTCCTCCAAGCGCGAAGCGGAACAGCAGGCGGCTCATCAGGCGCTTTTATTATTCGGCGCCGTATCGGAGCCATGAAAAAATCCAAACACGCCAACATCCCGCTGTTTATCCCGCACGAGGGCTGTCCTCACACCTGCGTTTTCTGCAATCAGCGCACCATAACGGGTGAAAGCGCCCGCGCCGACCGGGACATCCGTCCCGCGATCGAGCGTGCCCTTGCCACCGTCGACCCCGCCGTGACGGGGATCGAGATCGCCTTCTTCGGCGGCTCGTTTACCGGCATCGACCGCGCCGTCATGACGCGGCTTCTCGACACGGCCTACACCTACGTCAAAAGCGGGCGCGTCAGCGCCATCCGCCTTTCCACCCGCCCCGACTACATCGACACGGACGTTCTGACCGTCCTCAAAGACCGCGGCGTTTCCGCCATTGAGCTCGGCATCCAGAGCACAGACGAAAAAGTCCTTTCCGCCTGCCGGCGCGGGCACACCGCAAGCGACACCGAGCGTGCCTGCAAGCTCATCCGCGATTTCGGCTTCACCCTCGGCGGGCAGATGATGATCGGTCTGCCGGGCGCGGACGCCTTTTCGGAAGAGCGGACGGCACGCGACATCGTGCGCTTCGGCTGCAAAGAAGCGCGCCTCTACCCCACCGTCGTGTTCCGCGATACCGCCTTATGCGGCATGGCAAAAGAGGGGCTGTATACGCCGCTTTCCGTGGAGGACGCCGTAAAACGGACGCTTCCCGCCTACCGCATCTTACTCGAAAACGGGATAAACGTCCTGCGCATCGGCTTACAATCCGGCGAATCGCTCACGGAAGGCGACGCCGTCTATCCCGACGCCACCTACTATCACAGCGCCGTCGGCGAGCTCGTCGAAAGCGCCTACTACTACGATCTGGTCTGCCGTGCCGGCGAGCGCATCCGTGCGCTCTGCAAGGAAAACGGCGGCATCCTCACCGTCCTCTGCGCACCGGGCGAGCCCTCCAAGGTCGCCGGGCACGGCGGACAAAACAGGCAAAAGCTTCTTGCATTTGCCGAAGAAAACAGCATACCCCTGCGGCGCGTCTGCATCCGTGAGGACAAAGACGTTGCGCCGCACACCCTTTCTTTCCGATAAACTACCCGAACAAGGACGGTACCGACATTGTACTTAAAAGCACTGGAACTGAGGGGATTCAAATCCTTCCCCGACAAAACGAGATTGGAATTCGAGCGCGGCGTCACCGCCGTCGTAGGCCCTAACGGAAGCGGAAAATCCAACATTTCCGACGCCGTCCGCTGGGTGCTTGGTGAGATGAGCCCCAAATCCTTGCGCGGCTCCAAAATGGAGGACGTCATTTTCGCCGGCACCGCGGGACGCAGTCAGACCGGCTTCTGCGAAGTCTCCATCATCATCGACAACGCCGCCGGCGATCTGCCGAACGATGCGGAAGAAGTCAAGGTCACCCGCAAATACTACCGTTCGGGCGACAGCGAATACCGCATCAACGAAAAGCCGTCACGCTTAAAAGATATTTACGAGCTCTTTCTCAACACCGGTATCGGACGCGAGGGCTATTCCGTTATCGGACAGGGCAAGATCGCCGAAGTGCTCTCACAGAAAAGCGACGAGCGGCGCCACATTTTCGAGGAAGCCGCCGGCATCTCCAAATACCGCTACCGCAAAAACGACGCCGAGAAAAAACTGACCGAGACCGACGCCAACCTGCTCAGACTGACCGACATCATCGGCGAAGTCTCCTCGCGGCTGGGACCTCTCGAAAAGGACGCCGAAAACGCGAAAAAATATCTCGTACTCGCCGACCGCAAAAAAGAGCTGGAAGTTTCGATCTGGCTCAAAAAAATAGCGCAGTCCGACACCAAGGCGGCGGAGCTCGAACAGAAATTCAGCGACGCCAAAGCCTCCTACGAGGAAAAACAGCACGAGGAAGAGTTATTGGAGGCCGCGCTTGACGGGCTGTTCAACAAAAAGCAGTTTTTCGCTCAAAAAGCGGAAAGTACCCGCACGGAGATCGCCGAGCTCGAAGAAAAAAAGAACCACTACGAAAACCTGCGTTCGCTGTCGGAAAACGACATTTCCCACCACAGCGAGCGGCAGAACACCTTAAAGGGCGAGATCGCCTTTCTGACCGACACCGAAAGCGTGCGGCTCGAAAAGGAAAAGCGTGACGCCGAAGCGCTTGCCGCGCAAAAGGAAAAAGCGCTTACCGACGCCAAAAGTGCCGCGGAAAACGCCGACGCCGCCGTCGAGAAAGCCGAAAACGACTACCGTGACGCCGAAGCGCGCATCGAGCAGAGCTCGGACGCTCTGCGCCGTCAGAACGAAAAAGTGACCGAGCTCAAAATCCGGGAAGCTGCCGAAAAAAGCTCTGAGAAGAACGAGACCGAGCGAAGGGCGTTCTTGTCTGCCGAAATCGAGAAGGCAACGCAGGAGTTGGAGCAGACCTACACCTATCACGAGGCGGCGTTGAAGCGCAAGGCGGAAGCCCAAGCGGAAAAAGAGCAGATCAACCGCGATCTGGAAGAAGAAAAGAACAATCGGCAAACGCTTGTAAAAGAGCGTGACGAATATTTACAGAAAAAGAACGAATACGCCGCCGCTTTTGCCGCCGACACCCACCGCAAGGAGACGCTCGCCAAGATGGAAGCGCTCATGGAGGGCTATCCGGGCAGTGTCAAGGCGGTGCTGAACGCGGGCGAGCTTACCGGTATCTGCGGTCCCGTCTCCAAGCGGCTCACCGTCGCCGGCGAATACGTCACCGCCATCGAGACCGCCCTCGGCGCCTCGGTCTCCCACATCATCGTCGAAACGGAAGCCGACGCCAAGGCCGCCATGCGCTTCCTCAAACAGACAAACGCCGGACGCGCCACCTTCCTGCCGCTCACGTCGGTCTCCGGACGGCCTTTATCCGAGCCGCACATCGACCGCAACCCCGGTTTTATCGGGATCGCGAGCGCTCTTGTGACGTTTGACGAAAAATACCGTCCCATCGCCGAATATCTGCTCGGGCGCACCATCGTCGCCGACAACATCGACAGTGCCTCCGTCATCGCGCGTGCCTATTCCTTCCGCTACAAGGTCGTCACGCTCGACGGACAGGTCGTCAACGCCGGCGGCTCGTATACCGGCGGTTCCGCCGGCTTCAAGACGGGCGTCCTTTCCCGCGGTGCCGACATCGCGTCCTTGCAGGCGTCTATCGATGACATTCTCAAAAAAACAAAGCTTCTCAACGAAAAAATCGAAGAAAACAGGCAGGCGATCGCCGAAAGCGAAGAATTCATCGAAAGCTTCCGCAACGATCTGGCAAGCGCCGACGCCTCCCTCTACCGCAGCGAGAACGACGCACGGCTCCACAAGGAGCACATCGACGTCTGCTCCGAGCGCATAAAAGAACTGAACGGACAGCTCGACGAATTCGACGAGCAGAAAAAACAGCAGGCGCTCTCCGCCTTATCCGCGGCTCTGCTGGAAGCGGAGACCCAAGCGCAATCGCTTCAAAACGCGCACGCCGAGCTCAATTCTCTTGCCGACACGGCGTACGAACTGCTGCAAAAAGCAAGGGAAAAGCAGACGCAGTGCCGCGTGACGCTCGTTTCCGCAGAAAAGGATGCGGAAAACGCGCAGACCGAGGTACAGGCATCCGAAAAGAAGATAAACGAGACGCAAAAGCGCCTCGAAGCCTTACGCGAAGAACTGACCGCCATCGAAAACCGTCTCTCCGGCATCGCGTTCGACATCGAGG
Source organism: Eubacteriales bacterium (assembly GCA_045598975.1). Lineage (GTDB taxonomy): Bacteria > Bacillota > Clostridia > Oscillospirales > CAG-382 > UMGS882. The sequence goes on along the minus strand of JAZRVE010000099.1, from coordinate 49,758 downwards.
AAAACAAAAAAGCCCTCGACGAAACGACCGCCCTGTGGGAAAGCAAAAAGACGGAGCTTGCCGAATATCTCGCAAACGCCACGCAGGCGGAATCGGACATGACCGGCAAACGCGACGAGCAAAAAGACCTTCTGCGTGACAAAGAGGTGTTCTTCGAGCTCATGACGCGAAACGAAGCGGCGCTCGCGGGCTGCCGTGCCGAATACGATACGCTCAACGCCAAGCTGTTCGAGGAGTACGCCCTCACCTTCACCGCGGCACTTGAACTGCATCTGCCGGAGCCCACCTCCTCTTCGGCGTCGGAGCTTACCTCCGTCAAGGCGAAGATACGCGCTCTCGGTCCCATCAACGTGGGTGCCGTGGACGAATACAAGGAGACCAAAGAACGCTACGACTTCATGACGGGACAGATAAACGATCTGGAAAGCGCCAAAAAGAGCCTTGAAAACGTCATCAGGCATCTGGAATCCGACATGAAGAAGCTCTTCGAGCAGGCCGTGACGAGCATCAACTCAAACTTCGGTCGTGTTTTCGCGGAATTATTCGGCGGCGGACACGCCGACATCGTCATCACCGATCCCGAAAACATCCTCGAATCCGGCATCGAGATCAACGTCCAGCCGCCCGGCAAGATGGTCAAGAACATCTCGCTGCTTTCCGGCGGCGAGCAGGCGTTTACCGCCATCGCGCTGTATTTCGCCATTCTGGAAGTCAACCCCGCACCCTTCTACATCTTCGACGAGATCGAAGCGGCGCTCGATGACGTCAACGTCGCCCGTTTTGCCGCCTACGTCAAGCGGCATTCCGATACGCAGTTCATCGTCATCACCCACCGCCGCGGTACCATGGAGGTCGCCGACACCATGTACGGCGTCACCATGCAGGAAAAAGGTGTTTCCACCTTCTTGAAGGTCAACATCGACGACGTCGAAAAGAAGACCGGCGTCAAGCTGTGATATCCAATTCAGAAAGGAAAAAATCATGGGATTTTTCGATAAATTACTCGACGGGCTGAAAAAAACAAAGGATTCCGTCTTCGGACAGGTCGATTCCCTCTTCAAAAGCTTCGTCAAGGTAGACGAGGATATGCTCGAAGAGCTGGAAGAAATCCTCATCGCCTCCGACGTCGGCGTACCCGTCACCGAATCGGTCATCGAGAGCCTTCGCGACGCCATCCGCGACAAGCGCATCAGCGAGCCGGAGGAGGCAAAGAACGAGCTTATCGCCATTCTCGAAGAGACCATCGGCGAAAACGAGCCGCTCCGTCTTACCACCTCCCCCGCCGTCATCCTTGTCATCGGCGTCAACGGCGTGGGCAAGACGACCTCCATCGCCAAAATAGCAAACCAGCTCAAAGCAAGCGGCAAAACCGTCGCACTCGCCGCCGCCGACACCTTCCGCGCCGCCGCCGTCGATCAGTTACAGATCTGGGCTGACCGCGTAGGCGTGCCGATCATCAAGCATGCCGAGGGCTCCGACCCCGCGTCCGTCGTTTTCGACGCCGCGTCCTACGTCAAGAGCCACCACATCGACGTGCTCATCGTCGACACGGCGGGACGGCTCCACATCAAGAAAAACCTCATGGACGAGCTTTCCAAGATCGGGCGGGTGCTCGACCGGGAACTGCCGGACAGCGACCGCGAAACGCTTCTCGTGCTCGACGCCGTCACCGGGCAGAACGCCATCAGTCAGGCAAAGGAATTCACGCAATCCTGCCCCATCACCGGCATCGTCCTCACCAAGCTCGACGGCACCGCCAAGGGCGGCATCGTCATTTCCGTCCGCAAGGAGCTCGGCATCCCCGTCAAATTCATCGGCGTCGGCGAACAGATCGACGATTTACAGCCGTTTGACCGCACGCAGTTCGTGTCCGCGCTCTTTGCCGCGAAGGAAGGCGGTGCGCTGTGAAAAAGCTTCGCATCGCCGTTGCCACGGGCAACGCGCATAAAATCAAGGAAATCCGGATCATGCTGGCATCGGACGGCATAGAGCTTGTCGGGATGCGCTCCGTCGGCTTTACGGGAGACATCGAGGAAAACGGCGCAACGTTTGAAGAAAACGCCCTCATCAAGGCGCGTACCGTCTGCCGCGCGACCTCGCTTCCCGCCCTTGCCGACGACTCGGGGCTGTGCGTCGACGCCTTAGGCGGTGCGCCCGGCATCTATTCGGCGCGTTACGCTTCGCAAAACGGGCACAACGCCACCGACGCGGAAAACGTGGACAAACTGCTTGAAGAATTGAAAAACACGCCGGACGATCAGCGCACCGCGCGTTTTGTCTGCGCGATGGCGCTCGTTTTCCCGGATGGGAAAGAGATCGTCGTGCGCGGCGTCTGCGAAGGACGCATCACCCGCGAGCGGCACGGAGAAAGCGGCTTCGGCTACGATCCGGTGTTTTTCGTGGAAAGATACGGGCGCACCTTCGGCGAAACGACGGAGGCGGAAAAAAACGAGATCAGCCACCGTTCGTGCGCCATCCGTGCCATTCAAAAGGAACTTTTACCGATTATTACCGTCTGATACGGTAAACACGAAAGGAACAGACCATGTCCTACACCGCTCTTACCTCCGGCGAACGCGCCTATCTGCGCGGTCTCGCCAACACCCTTCCCGCCATCTTCCAATACGGAAAAGACGGGCTTTCCGACAACTTTCTCAAACAGATCGGCGACGCTCTCGAAGCACGGGAGCTTATCAAGATCAGTCTGCTCGAAACAGCGGACGTCTCCGCAAAGGAGCTCGCCCCGCGTATCTGTGAAGCGCTCGGCTGTCAGAGCGTGCAGATCATCGGGCGGCGCATCGTCTTTTTCAAGCAGGCGAGCCACGCGGAAAACCGCAAGATCGAACTGCCTGCCGCGCCCCGCAAAAAAGCATGACCGTCGGGCTTTTCGGCGGCACCTTCGACCCGCCGCACAGCGGACATACGCGCCTTGCCTCTTTGTTCTACGAAGCTTCCGGCGTCGATCTGCTCATCGTCATGCCGTCCTACCTGCCGCCGCACAAGGCGTCATCCGACACGTCCGCCGAGGACAGGCTCGCCATGACGCGTCTCGCGTTTCTCCCGCTCGGGCAAAACGGCGTCAACTACACCGTGTCCGATTATGAAATCACGCAGGGCGGGAAAAGCTATACCTATCTCACCGTGCGGCATCTGCTCGAAGTTTTTTCGCTCAGTCGACTTTCCCTCTGTGTGGGAAGCGATATGCTCTTTTCCTTCGACACGTGGAAAAACGCGGACGAGCTCATGCGCTGCTGCCGCTTATTCACCATGGCACGGCACGAAAACGAACTCGCGCCGTTACGGGAACGAGCCGCTTTTCTGAAAGACACCTGCGGCGCCGACGTTACGGTTTTAACGGAAAGACCGCTCGACGTTTCGAGCACGTCCCTACGCGACTCTCTTGCGGAAAGCGGGACGTTTGCCGATACGGACGGACAGCTCGACGAAAAGGTGCTTGCCTACTGTAAGAGCCGTCATTTATATCATCTGAACTGACGAAAGGATGTCCTACTTTGTGAACACGCCCACCGATCCCTCTCTCATAGGCAGGATACGCGCCGAGCTTCCCTCCCTTATTTCGGGAAAACGTCTGGAACACACGTATTCCGTGGAAAAAGAAGCCCTTTGGATCGCGGATTTTTTCCTGTCTTCCGGCGCGTCCGGCACGTCCGCGCATGACGTGAAAGCCTGCACGGACACCGCCTTTACCGAAAACGACGTCAGCGCCGCCGCACTCCTTCACGACTGCACCAAACAGCGCACCGATGAAGAACAGCGTACCCTATGCGCGCACTACGGCGTTCCCGTGAACGCTTTCACCTCATCCGCCGTTCTGCACGCCTTCACCGGCGCTCACTTTGCCCGCGAGAAATACGCCGTCAACGATGCCGTCTTCTCGGCAATCTTCCGGCACACGACCGGCGGCGAAGAGATGTCGCTTCTCGACAAAATCCTGTTTGTCGCCGATTACACCGAACCCTTACGCACCTACGAGACCTGCCGCGCCGCACGGGATTTCCTGCACGGCTCGTTAAAGCACGGTTCTCCCGGCAACGTAAACGTTTTGAACCGCACCGTTCTCATGAGCCTCGATGACACCTTAAAGCATCTTGTCGATACCCGCCGTCTCATCGATCCCGCCACGCTGAACGCCCGCAACAACATTCTTTCGCAAATACTGTCAAACAGCAACGAGGTATCTGAAAATGTCCCACAAAAATGATCTTTCCACCACTTCCGAATTCCAGCTAAACCGTCAGCGCAAACGCGGCTTCGCCACCTGGCAGAAGGTGCTTCTCACCCTGTTCATCATCATCTGCGTCCTTCTCATCGCCGTCTTCGGGACCGTTGTTTACTATAAAAACATCTACCGTCCCACCATCAACGAGGACCTGCCCGACGTCGTCTCCCCGGAATACGTACCCGAGACACCCGAAGGAACGAGCGCCGCGGAACCGCTTCTGACACGCAAAAACAACTGCTACACCTTCCTCGTCATCGGATGCGACCGCAAGGAATGGCTATCCGACGTCATCATGATCGCCCGGTACGACGTCGCCGAAAAGACCTGCTCGCTCATGCAGATCCCGCGCGACACCTACGTTACTTTGAGCAACAAGCTGTATTTCGACGAGGACGGCTCGCTTTCTCCGAAAAACTTCGCCGCCTCGAACGGCTACGGCTGTAAGATCAATTCCGCGCTCGGTCACGCGGGAAGCTTCGCGGAATCGGAGTTCGACCGGATCATCAAATCGTCCTCCGGCGCTACCGACACCGATATTCAGGCACTGCTCGATGAGTCGTTCCTCGACGTCGATCTCGCTTTCGTGAAGAATTATCTCGCCTCCACCCCCGAAAAGAAAACGGAGATCCTCTATCAGGTCAAATCCGCTTTTGCCATCAAATATCTCTGTGCCCTGCTGTCCAACTCCTTCGGCACGCCCGTCGATTTTTACGCGCGGCTCAATCTTGACGGCTTCGTCAACATCGTGGACGCCATCGGCGGCGTCGACGTCTACGTCCAGGAGGACATGGACTACGACGACCCCTATCAGGACCTGCACATCCACATCAAGAAGGGCAACAAGCACCTTAACGGCAAGGACGCCGAGGGCTTCATCCGCTTCCGCTACGGCTACGCCGCCGCCGACATCGCCCGCATCGACGCCCAGAAAATCTTCATGACGGCGTTTATCAAAAAGGTCCTCAGCCTCGACGGCATCCTGAATCTCAACGATATGGCGACCGAGCTGTCAAAGAATCTCGAAACCAATCTTTCCGTCTCCGACATCCTGTACTTTGTCACAAACGCCCTCGATGTCAAAATGGACGAGGTCGTCATGCTCACCATGCCCGGCTCCGCCAAGTACAAGAACGACATCTCCTATTACTCCATCGACAAAGCGACCATGATGCAGTACGTCAACACCTATCTCAACAAGTATACGACAGACCTCGACGAGCGCTATTTCTACGCCGTTGAGATCGCCGCCGGCGACACCAGCACCGCCCCTCTCACCGCCGCCGATATTACCGAAACCCAGCCGGACCTCGGCTTCATGCGCTGAATACAAGCAGAAAGGAACAAACATGGATCATATCGACGCCAAAGCACTCGCGGAACGCATCGCACAGATACTCGACAGCAAAAAGGCTTTTGACATCAAGCTCCTTCGCGTGGAGGAAAAGACCGTCATCGCCGATTACTTCGTCATCGCCGGCGGAACGAGCCGCACGCAGGTCAACGCCCTCGCGGACGAGGTGGAATACAAGCTCTCGACCGAATCCGGGCTTTCCCCCGCCAACATCGAAGGACGCGGGCTCGGCAACTGGGTACTGCTCGACTACGGATGCGTCATCGTACACGTCTTCAACCCGCAGTCACGCGAGTTTTACAATCTTGACAAGCTCTGGGCGGAATGCGAGGAAGTGCCCTTCACGCCCGATGACAAGCAGGCATAAGTATACACCGCGCATGCGGGAAAGGATAAATCAGTATGAAATACGAATGCAAAGAAATTGAGAAAAAATGGCAGGACGCCTGGGAAAAAGAGCAGATCTTCCGGGCTTCCGACGATCACACAAAGCCGAAATTCTACGGGCTCGTCGAGTTTCCCTACCCGAGCGGTGCGGGTATGCACGTCGGGCACATCAAGGCGTATTCGGGGCTGGAAGTCATCAGCCGCAAGCGCCGGATGCAGGGCTACAACGTGCTGTTCCCCATCGGCTTTGACGCCTACGGACTTCCCACAGAAAACTACGCCATCAAGACCGGTATCCACCCGCGTGCCGTCACCGACACCAACATCAAGCGCTTTTCCGAACAGTTGAAGCGCGTCGGGTTCTCCTTCGACTGGTCGCGTGTCATCGACACCACCGAAGAGGGCTACTACAAGTGGACGCAGTGGATCTTCCGCAAAATGTTTGACGCCGGGCTCGTCTTCCGTGCCACCACGCTCGTCAACTACTGCCCGCACTGCAAGGTCGTCCTTTCCAACGAGGACTCCCAGGGCGGCAAGTGCGACATCTGCCACAGCGACATCGTGCAGAAATCCAAGGACGTGTGGTACTTACGCATCACCGAATACGCCGACAAGCTGTTGAACGGGCTGGAAGAGGTCGATTACCTGCCCAACGTCAAGCTCATGCAGCAAAACTGGATCGGTCGCTCGGAGGGCGCTTTTGTCAACTTCGGCATCGCCGGAACGGACGACGTTCTGCGCATTTACACCACCCGCTGTGACACCATGTTCGGCGTCACCTTCATGGTCATCGCGCCCGAGCATCCCCTCATCGAAAAATACCGCGACCGCATCGCCAACATCGCCGCTCTTGACGCCTACAAGGAAGAATGTGCCAAGAAGACGGAATTCGAGCGCACCCAGCTCGTCAAGGACAAAACGGGCGTACGCATCGAAGGGCTTTGCGCCGTCAACCCCGCCAACGGCAAGGAGATCCCGCTGTACATTTCCGACTACGTCATGATGAGCTACGGAACGGGCGCCATTATGGCCGTCCCGGCGCACGACGAACGCGACTATGCCTTTGCCAAGAAATTCGGCATCGACATCATCGAGGTCATCAAGGGCGGCGACGTCTCGGTCGAAGCCTACACCGGTGAGGGCGAATGCGTCAACTCCGGCTTCCTCGACGGTATATCCTCCAAGAAGCAGGCGATCGACACCATGCTCGCTTACTTAAAGGAAAAGGGCGTGCAGTACAAAATGAAGGACTGGGCGTTCAACCGCCAGCGCTACTGGGGCGAGCCCATCCCGATCGTCCACTGCCCCAAGTGCGGCATGGTGGGCGTTCCGTATGAGGAACTGCCGCTGAAACTGCCGGATATGGAAAATTTTGCGCCCGGTGAAGGCGGCGAAAGCCCGCTCGCCAAGATCGACTCCTTCGTCAACTGCACCTGTCCCAAGTGCGGCGGGAAAGCCAAGCGCGAGACCGACACCATGCCGCAGTGGGCAGGCTCGTCGTGGTACTTCCTGCGCTACGTCGATCCGCACAATGACGAGGCGCTCGCGTCGGAGGAAAACCTCAAATACTGGATGCCGGTCGACTGGTACAACGGCGGCATGGAGCACGTTACCCGCCACATGATCTATTCGCGCTTCTGGCACCATTTCTTATATGACAACGGCATCGTCCCGTGTGCCGAGCCGTATGCAAAGCGCACCGCGCAGGGACTCATTTTGGGGCCCGACGGCGAAAAGATGAGCAAATCCAAAGGCAACGTCATCGACCCGCTCGACGTCGTGGACGAATATGGTGCCGACGTGCTTCGCGTTTATACCTTATTCATGGGCGATTACGCCTCCGCCGCTCCGTGGAACGACAGCAGTGTCCGCGGGTGCAAGCGGTTTCTCGAACGCTTTGCGGGACTTACCGAGCTTGTATCCGGCACCGGCGAAACACCCGCTCTCACCTCCTCCTTACACAAGACCATCAAGAAGGTGTCGCAGGACATCGAGGATATGAAGTTCAACACCGCCATCGCCGCCATGATGTCGCTTCTCAACGATATCTACGACGCCGGTACGCTGACAAAGGACGAGCTGGACATACTCACCCGTCTGCTCTGCCCGTTTGCCCCGCACCTCTGCGAGGAGCTGTGGCACACCGTGCTCGGACATGATGATTTTGCCTCCCTTGCCGCATGGCCGTCCTTCGATCCCGCAAAGACGGTGGACGCCACCGTCGAGGTCGCCGTCCAGCTCTGCGGCAAATTCAAGGGCACGCTCGTCATGCCCGCCGGAACGGACAAGGATGCGGCGCTCACATTAGTGAAGGAAAACGAGAAATTCGCAAAGCTTCTCGACGGCAAGACCGTCGTCAAGGAGATCTTCGTGCCGGACAAGCTCATCAACATCGTGGTGCGGTGAGACGATTTTACAATAAATTCATAATTATATGAAATTTCGTCTTGACAATCCGCGTTTCGTACGGTATAATGAGATATGGCATAAAAAATTCTCTTTGCCAAAAGCGGAGGGAGGGAAAATAGATGGCAGAAATCAAAATCAAGGACAATGAATCGCTTGACAGTGCGCTTCGCCGTTTTAAGAGACAGTGTGCAAGAAGCGGCGTGCTCACGGAACTTCGCAAGAGAGAACACTACGAAAAACCGAGTGTAAAGCGTAAGAAAAAGTCCGAAGCCGCTCGTAAGAGAAAGTTCAAGTAAGAAAAAAGACCGGATGTTTCATCCGGTCTTTTGTATACTCCTCTCTATTTTTCCTTTGACGAGGTGACACACATGACCGCCCTTCCCCCGAAAAACGCAAAAATCGCCGTCGCCATGAGCGGCGGTGTGGATTCCGCCGTTGCGGCGCTTCTTCTCGTGCGCGAAGGCTTTTCCTGCACGGGCATCACCATGCGCTTATATACCGAAAGCAGCGGCGTGTGCGGCGGAGACGAGGACATCCGCGATGCGGCACGCATATGCGAAACGCTCGGCATCCCGCATACCGTCGTCGATCTGACCGACACCTTCCGCCGCGAGGTCATCGACACGTTTGCCGCCGCCTACGAAAACGGGCAGACGCCTAACCCCTGCATCAACTGCAACCGTGCGTTAAAATTCGACGCGCTGTACGAGTACGCCCGTTCGCTCGGATGCGATTATCTCGCCACCGGGCACTACGCCCGCATCGCGCAGGACGAAAAAACCGGACGGTACCTCTTGCAGAAGGGGCTCGACGACACCAAGGATCAGGGCTACGTCCTCTATTCCCTCACGCAGGAACAGCTCGCGCACACCCTCTTCCCGCTCGGCGGCTTTGCCAAAGCGCAGGTGCGCGCACTTGCCGGGGAAAACGGCTTTATCAATGCCGCCAAGCACGACAGTCAGGACATCTGCTTCGTGCCGCGCGGCACAAGCTATACCGATTTTATCCGCACCTATACCGGAAAAGACTATCCGCCCGGCGATTTCGTCGACACCCACGGGCGTCTTCTCGGGCGGCACAAGGGCATTATCCACTACACCAAGGGGATGCGCAAGGGGCTCGGCATTTCTTCCGACGAACCGCTGTACGTGCTGGACGTCCGTCCGGCAGACAACACCGTCGTGTTGGGACACGAACGCGATCTGTATGCCGACACCTTTTTCGTATCGGACGTCAATCTCATTTCGTACGCGTCTCTCACGTCCCCGCTTCGCGTCAAGGTCAAGGTGCGCTACCGCCAGAACGAGCAGGACGCGACGGTGACGCCGCACGGCGAAAACGGCTTGAAGGTGGTGCTGGACGTCCCCGCACGCGCCATCACCTGCGGGCAGTCCGCCGTCCTGTACGACGGAGAATCCGTGGTCGGCGGCGGCATCATTTCGTCCGTCGGGGCGCTGACAGCGTCGGAGCCCGACAAAGGAGAAACACCATGAAAACCGCCTATCTCTGCCCCGTCTGCCACGCCGGCATGGAGGAAACCGACACCGGCATCGTGTGCGAAAACCGGCATCTTTTCGACAAATCCGCCGAGGGGTACGTCAACTTCGCCGCCGTCAAAAAGGGCGTCACGGCGCTTTCGGGCGACGCGGCAGACACCTGCCGCGCACGGCGGGAATTTCTGGAAAGAGGCTTTTACGAGCCGCTTGCAAAGGCTCTTGCCGAAGCGCTCTGCCGTAACGCACCGTTACACACGCACCCGCTCGTCATCGACGCCGGCTGCGGAGAGGGCTACTACGACCGCTTTCTCAAACACGCACTGCCGCAGATCGACCTATACGGGCTGGATCTTGCCAAGACCGCCGTGCGTCTTGCGGCAAAAAAGCAGAAGCAGTCCCCCGAACGGAACCACTATTGCGTGGACGGCATTTTCGCCATGCCGTTCGCCGATGCTTCCGCCGGAGCGGTGCTGTCGGTCTTTGCGCCGGTGCCGGACGCCGAATGCCGCCGCGTGCTCGTCTGCGGTGGGATATTACTCGTCGCAAGCCCCGGAAAAGACCATTTGTACGATCTGAAAAAGGCGCTGTACCAAACGCCGGAGCAAAACGAGGAAAAAACGCCCGCCTACGAGGGCTTCGTCCTGCTTGACGAAAAGAGCCTTTCTTATGACATGGCGCTTTCGGGAGCGGACGCGGGGAATCTGTTCGCCATGACGCCCTATTTTTGGCGAAGCTCGGCAGACGTCCGAGCACGCTCCGAAAAACTCGGTGCCCTCTCCTGCCGCGCGGATTTCCGTCTCAAAATTTACAAAAAATGTGCCGACTGACGGAACATTTCCTTTCGCCCATCCGTCATACCCACAAAACCGAACAAATCAAAACGACCGCAAAATGCAAAAAGACAAAAAGAAAGGAATCGCATCATGAAAAAAGTAATCGCACTGGTAATGGCGCTCTCCCTCGCCGCCTCCCCCGTTTTCGCCGCTCCGCTGCTCATTTCTCCGGCATCGGTGGACATTGCCGCGGAAAAAGCGCAGCCGACCGAACCGACGGCGGAAGACCTTGAACGTCTGCTCAAAATCGTCAGACCTCTTATCTACGTCCCGGAGGAATGCACCGTCTTCGATTGGTACTACAACACGCCGAACTACTACAATCAGGGCTACTGGTCGCTCTCGTGGCACGACACCGGCTACAACAAATCGGTGTCCGCTTCCTGCGATCCCGACGGACACGTCCTGTCCTACGGCTGCGACGACTATTCCAAGCCCCGTTCGTCGGCTCTGGTGCTCCCGAAGTACACGAAAGACTCTCTTGAAGACGCCGCTTGCCAAAAGCTCGCCGCGCTCTGCCCCGAAGCCGCTTCTCACATGAAGCTCACCTCTTCCGAATGCGGCAGCCGCTATCTCAATTACTATACCTATTATTTCACCCGCTATGAAAACGGCGTCATCGTCCCCGACAACACCGCCTCGGTGTCGCTTGACTACACAGACGGGCATTTAGTGCAGATGCAGTGCAATTACGACTACGGCATGTCTTTCTCCGACACCGCCGCCCTTGCGGAAGCAGACGCCAAGAACGCCCTTGCGGAAAAACAGACCATGAAGCTGTCCTATCAGCTCAAAACCGAGCGTGACGACGAATACCGCGTCATCTCCCGCAAAGCCTACCTCGTCTACCGTCCCGAGCTGTCCTATCTTTCGGTCGACGCCGTCACGGGCGACGTATACACCGAGCGCAACACCTGGAACGTCCGCACGATGGAAGATTATGCCGGCGGCATGAACACGGCAACCGCGGAATTTGCTTCCATGAAAATGTATGCCGACGAAGCGGTCGCAGAAGAAGGCTATCAGCTTTCGGAAGAAGAACTTGCCGCACTGGATACGCTCAATACCCTCATTTCCAAAGAAGACGCCATCCGCGCCGTCACGGAAAATGCCGCGCTGTACATCGATCCCGACGCGACGGCGGTAAGCGCAAACCTGACAAAGCAGACCGCTTCCTACTACGACCGCCCGGCAAACGATACCGCCGAGCCGCGCTATGTATGGAGTCTTTCTTTCTCGGCACCCTACCGCACGTCGAGCGCCGAAAACGGCTATTACACCCCCTATATGTCGGCGACCGTTGACGCTTCGAGCGGTGCCGTCCTCTCCTTCCGCTCCTCCGTCCCGGGCTTTGACTACTATGTCAACGACGCCCGCACGCTCGATCTTCCCGTCCGCACCTACACAAAGGAGCAGGCGTCCGAGCTGTTTTCCGCCTTTGCGGCAGTCCAGCTTCCCGCATACGTTCCGCTCACCCGCCTCGCCGAAGCGACCGACACCATCGTGCTCGATTACGAAAACCGCGAAAAATGGGAAAATCCCACCTATCGCTGTGCCAATATCCGCCTTGTGCGCGTCAACGAGGGCGTTGATTTCCCCTACAACGCCATCAACGGCACGGTCGATCTCGTTACCGGCAAGATCGTTTCCTTCTCTTATACCTGGTACGACGACGTGACCTTCGAGTCGCCCGCCGCCGTCATCACGCCCGAAGAAGCTTACCGCGCTCTGCTTGATGCCGACGGCTTCGGACTCAACTACGAGATCAACAGCAACTACACCTACAAACAGTACCAGCAGGACGCAAACAAGGGCTACGTCGATTACAGCACCCTTTATGAGACCGAGCGGTACACGCGCCTCGTCTATTCCGGCTACCGCTGGAACACCACCTCTGTTTCGGCGCTCACGGGCGAGCTCCTTGACGCGAGCGGCGACGTATATGCTCCTGCCGACGCACACGAATACGACGATATTTCCGGACACTGGGCAGAAGCGGATATCCGGATGCTTGCCGACCTCGGCGTCGGCTTCCCCGGAAAGTCCTTCCGTCCCGACGATCCCATCACCCCCGACGATTTCCGTCTGCTTGCCGGGTACTTCACCTATATCGAAGAAGACGAAGTCCCCGAAAACGCCGCTTTTCTCACCCGCACAAAGGCGGTGAAACTGCTCATCAGAGCCGCCGGCTTTGAAAAGATCGCCGCCATGCCGGACATCTTCATCACCGATTTTGCCGACAACAGCGACCTTGTCCGCGAGGACGTCGGCGCCATCGCCATCGCCCGCGGCTTCGGCTTCATCGAGGGCGACATGGGCGTCTTCCGTCCCTACGACACCCTCACCCGTGCGGAAGCGGCACGACTGCTGCTCCGCTACGTGCAGACCGAGTTTTGACGGTATTTCATCGGACAGCCCGCGGTTTTCGCGGGCTGTTTTTGATTATTCACGAAAAAATCACATTCCAAACAATACGGTGTCAAATACGCCGACTATACTATGTGCATGCAGAAAGAGTATTTCTCGAACACGAAAGGAAGTATCGTCATGAACGATGAATTTGAAAACACCTCTTTCTCCGATGTTCCGTCTTCCGAACCGATCCCGACCGCAAGCGAGCCGGCACCGGCGCAGGATATCCCCGCGGAAAACGCGCTTCCGTCCGACGAGACGGTTTTCGAGCCGTTGAACGCGGAGCCTGCCGCCGCATACAACGAGGAATCGCCCGTTTTGCCGGAGCAGCCGGTTTATACGGCTCCCGCGTCCTCGCCTTCTCCCGCGGCAAGCAGGAAGGCTTCCCGCAAAAAGCGCCGCAATCCGTCCTCCAAGGGCTTCAAGGTGTTCGCCGCCGCCGTCTTTTCGGTCTTTACCGTTTCGGTCGCCGCCATCGCCGTCGTGCTCGTGATGAATCACCTCGACGACGCAAAAGCCGCATCCGCCTCCGACGCACAGACGGACGCCACGGCCGTCTCCGCCCCCTCGGCACCGACCAAGTCCGTTTCGACCTCCTCCGCTTTCGCCAAAGTCCCGACCGCGCTCACCAAGAGCCAGGTCGCCGCGAAATGCTCCCCCTCGGCGGTCGGTATCGTCGTAGAGGTGCCGTACAGTGCTCCGACCGGGTATTATGACTTCTTCGGCGGTTTCTTCGGCAATTACGGCTATGGCTACGAACAGCCCCCGCAGTACTCGCAGGGCGCCGGAAGCGGCTTCATCTACTCTGCGGACGGCACCATCATCACCAATCACCACGTCATCGAGGACGCCGCCAAGATCACCGTGTATCTGAACGACCGCACGACGGTGGAAGCGGAGCTGATCGGCTCGGACGAACTGTCCGACATCGCCGTCATCAAGATCGACCCGACGGGGCTTGACCTTGTCCCGATGGAGATCGGCAACAGCGACACGCTTGTCGTGGGCGACGAGGTCATTGCCATCGGCTGTCCCGCCGGCATCGACTACATGGGTACCGTCACCGACGGTATCATCTCCGCCATCAACCGCGACGTACAGCTCAGCGACTCCAAAAAGACCATGACGCTCTTACAGACCAACGCCACCATCAACCGCGGCAACTCCGGCGGTCCGCTCATCGACGCCTCCGGCAAGGTCATCGGCATCAACACCTTAAAGCTCGGTGCCGATTACGAGGGCATCGGCTTCTCCATTCCGATCAACGGCGCGCTTCCCATCATCGCGCAGATCCTTGAATACGGCGAGGTCGTCGACCGTGACAACAGCTTCGTGTCCGGGGAAGCCTCCATCGGCATCCGCTGCTCCGACATTTCCTCGTCCGACGCCGACTACTACGGCATCCCGCTCGGCGTGCTGGTCGTGCAGATCGACAAGGACAGCAGTGCCGCCAAGGCAGGGCTTCGCCGCGGCGACATCATCACCGCTTACAACGGCAAGACCGTCACCACCACCGTCGAGATCAACACCTGCAAATCCGCCAACAAGGCGGGCGATGAGATCACCCTCACCGTCTACCGCGACGGCGGCGACGATTCGGACGGCACCACGGTCGATATCACGTTTAAGTTAGATACGGCGAAATAAGTCAAGTGAATAAGAATACCGGGAACAGTGATGTTCCCGGTATTGTTTTTGTGATGAATCAGTCAAGAGAAATCCACATAGCGGGGCGAACGCAGTCATTATCATTGTCGACACTGCGACCATAGTAATCGACCGAGCCGCCAATGTTGACATAGGCGGCATGATTCTGACTAGGGCCGGGCGACCGGAGCCACCACCAGCACGTGGCTTCGCCACTTGCTGTTTTATAACTGTCGCTCGTCCATGCTCCTTGTGACTTTGCATACGCAGTTGGAGCACATTTACGGGCTTCGTCTGTCGTAAAGTACTTTTTTACTTCCGTGATGCTGAGCAAGAATACCTTATCGTTGGTGGAATTTCCGGGATTCATGCTGTATTTGGGATTCTTATCGGCGGATACTGTTTCTTTCGCAATAATCTCTTTTTCCGGACTATCAAACGCATCGTTCATAAATGTTCCGTTCAACCATTTCCGCAAAGAACAGGTTTCCCAAGTAACATTCGTATATGTAGTATTGTAACGTTGGCAATCGAGAGCATATTTACTGATCACAAGTATTTTTCCATTTTCTTTTGCAAGAACGATCCATTCAATTTCTTCTTTTCCATTGGAAGTATTGTTATCTTGCTCATACTTTCCAAAGGTAATAGTATCGCCAACTTTGGCTGTGTTCAAAATATCGCCATAAATATCATAAGCTTTATTACGATTTGCCGTCGATATAATAGTTGTAAGAACAATTACAAACGCTATGCACGCCGCAACGATGGGCGTACCGATGGCAAATGCCTTTTTTACTTTTTTCTTCGCTTTTTCAGCCGCAATACGGCGTTCTTCGGCTTTGCGTTCCGCTTCCTGCCGCTCGGCTTCCTCTTTTGCCAGCCGTGCATTGCATCTTTCGGTCAGGCTCTCGCGGTCTTCGTAGTGCTTGCGGCAATCCGCATAATTTCTGCCGCACTCCGGGCAATCAGCCGCGCGGTGCAGTTCCCCGCAGGTACAGCCGAACAGGTCTTTATACGGCTGCGGGACGTAGTCGGCTCCCTTTCCGCTCTCTATCCGGTATTGCTTTTCGAGCTCCTTCGTCAATTCCGAGGAAAGCGGCGTCGGCTGCGGCAGAGGCTCCCACGCGCCCTGCACGGCGACCGTCGTATTGTCGGAGAATATGACCTCCGTCACTTCCGCATCAAAGCCGCGCGTTGTCGGATCGGGCATGACGACGGGCGTCCGCGAGCCGAACTCGTCGCCGTATCCGGCATTGAGATCGAGATACTTATGAACGAGGGCATCACCGAGCGGTTTGTCCGTCGTGTCCTTTGGCTGTATCCGCACCGAGAGCGCCTTGATGGGCTTTGCGGTTTCGATACTGCGCAGTTTGATCTGGGCAAGCGTCTGCCCCGTGACGGTGTCCTTTAACAGTGCGCCCGCCGCAAGCACGACGGGAGAGCCGACGGCGTACAGCTCCGTCGGGTGGGTATATACCTGTTGATAGCGATCACTCATTTTTCCACCTCATCAAAGTTCGGGCAGTTCATCGACGGCAACAGAGGCTTTTTTACCACCTGCCACAGCGTTTCTTTCGAGACTGCGGACGATCTGCTGATTGGTTTCAATAAGCTCACCGAATCCGTAGGTGAGGAAGAAATTGATGACGCTGGCAAGCGGAATTCCGACTAAGCAGAGAAGAATGACGCCGCCGCCCGCTTTTTCAAAAACACAGGCGAGGATAAATGCGAGAATACAATTGGCGACAAGAAGAATTGTTGCTAATGTTTTGATGTGTTTTCCGATGTTTTTCATTTCTGTTTGACCTCCGAAGTCTGTTTTTTTGTTTTTTTATAATAGGCGCCGATCTTCCGCTATTGAAGTGTGTTAATCCGACTCCTTTCCCCAAACTATATCTTAAAGATACAAAATGTATCTTTAAGATATATATTACCATACTAAAAGATAGTTGTCAAGAGATTTTTCTCCCGTTACAATTATTAGAGAAAGGACGGATCACCGATGGAAATAAACGAACTCGATTTAGGAAACGCCATCCGGGACGCACGGATGAAATGCGGCTACACGCAGGAATACCTCGCCGAAGTCCTGGACATCACGCCCGGGCATTTACAGCACATCGAGCGCGGCGTGCGCAAACCGTCGGTGCCCATGTTACTCAAAATGATGAAGCTGCTCTCGTTTTCGGTGGACGAGCTGGTCTTCGGCTCGGAGCACAAGTCCCTCAACGCCGACGGGCTCTCCGCCGAACAGTTTTCCGCCCTGCAAGCCCTCATCGACACCATGCGTCAGCCAAACTGACGCTTTTTTCTTGCATTTTTCCGCCGCGTCTGTTATAATAAAAGCACATCCACCGAAAGGAAGCGTCTTTCCATGACCGAGAAGCTCTTTTCCCTCAAAAACGACCGTCTTTCCGCCGAAATTTCCACCCACGGCGCCGAACTGCGTTCCTTACGCGACGACACCGGGCACGAGTACCTCTGGTGCGGCGATCCCGCCGTCTGGGAGCGCACGGCGCCCGTTCTGTTTCCCATCTGCGGCGGGCTTCTGAACAAGCAATACGTCCACGACGGGAAAACCTACACGCTTGCCAATCACGGCTTCGGACAGCATCTGCCCTACGAGGTCGCGGCGTCTTCGCAGACCTCCCTCACGCTCGTTTTGCGCGACAGTCCCGAAACGCGTGCGGTGTATCCCTTTTCCTTTGCCTTTTTCGTCACCTTTACGCTTGAAGGTGCATCCCTCGTCATCACCTACCGCACCGAGAACACCGGCACCGTGCCGCTCTATTACGCCGACGGGGCGCACGAAAGCTACGCCTGCCCGGGCGGCATTCAGGACTACGATGTGGTATTCGACGAGCCGGAAACCTTATACCGCACCGTGCTTGACGGCTGTTATCTCGCAAAAGAGACCGAGCTTGTCCCCACAAACGGGCGGGTGCTCGCCATGTCGTACCATCACATGGACAACGACAGTCTGTATTTCGGGCATCTGAACAGCCACGGCGCCTCCCTGCTGCACCGTGCGACGGGGCGCGGCGTACACGTGGCGTTTGCCGATTTCAAACATTTTCTGCTCTGGACGAAGCAAGGCGCACCGTATCTCTGCTTGGAGCCGTGGAACGGCTCGCCCGATGCGGTGGACTCCGACGGCATTCTCGCGCATAAGGACAGCATGTTTACGTTAGCGCCCGGCGAGAGTCGGCAGAACGTCCACACCATCACGCCGATAAAGGGGTAAAAAACGGTCGAAAGGGGGTTTCCTTTCGACCTTATTTATATAGGGAGAGAAACGGTCAACTTTTTCGTACGGACGAAAAAGTTGCAAAAAGACCGGTCGGAGGTACCCTCCGAGACCTCCGGCGCCGCAAATGCCGCCTGCATGCTCCGCACTCCGGCGGGAAATTTGCGGCGGTGCGGACAATTGGCACGGAATCCCCTTCCGAAGCATAACCAAAACCCGAGCCGCGGAGGCTCGGGTGGATTTTTTGTACAAACGGCAGAGCTACTGCCGGATACTCTTGCTTGGCGGGAAAGGAAAACGCGGCGAGATGCGTTTCCGACCGCCTTTCTGCCTCATGCGGTCAGGTACTCATAAATAGTAACCATGTCCCTTATCGCCTGTTTATCAGCATCTCTCACCGTGTAATCGTACTTCTTGTCATCATCCCCCTCAAAACGAACAATGGTTTCCTGTGATGCGGCAATGGCTTTCAACATCTCTATATCACCATACTTAGGAGTTGTATAAACGTACTCCCAGACATCTCCATGACCATTGTCGCGTGTAATTTCCCAATAACTCCAACTATGATAATAATTTTTGCCATCAACATTAATCGTTAATTTTGTCCAAAACACCCAATCATCACCAGTATAATTATATACAATATTCATCCATGGGGTTCCCCATCCTGTTCCATTCAAGAAATTGCCATTTTGTCCAATTTGTGGGAGAACATAGCTCCGTGTGCTTATATACTTTGGTTCGTTTTTATGTTGAATGAAAGAAATATTCTGTATCTTATCATAAGAAATATTCGTGTTTTTAATCGCCGCATCGTACTGTTGTTTTGCAACTGCTTTACTATACGCATTTTGAGCACTTGATAAAACATCAGCATTGCTGACCTGTTTTTGTTGTTCTTTACTCAACACGTCATAGCTGTTTTGTGCATTCTGAATAGCCGTTCCGCTTTCTGCACTTACGGTACCGATTGCATCAATCCGATCTGAAACAATTTTTATCAGCGTTTCTTCCGCTTTTACCAATACATCCTTATTTTCGACCTGATTCTGTGCGTCTTCGTCGAGCGCCGTGAAGTAATCTTTTACCGTTTGGATTGCTGTTGCTTTCTCTATCGTCACTTCGCCGATCGCGTCGATTAGTTTTTTCGCTTGTCCTATCTGACACCGCTTGGATGCCTCGACCGCATTTGCATAATTCTCCGTGTCGCTTTCCGCGACACCTTCATAAGCATCTATGGCTTGCTCAAAGTCTCCGTCTTGCTCTTTTTCTTTTGCAAGAGCAAAGGAAGCCTTTGATTGTTCCAATGCCGCAACTTTTTCAACATAATCATCAACATTCAGCATTTTTCCCAATGCATCAAGATTGTCTTTTACAGTTACACCATCAACCGATCCCGCGGCAAAGGCATCCACATAGGATTGTGCCGTTTCTGAAAGGGAAGTATCCGCGCTCTCCTTGAATTTTTCATTTTCGGATTGCTTCTCATACAGTTCTTCCGCTTTTTCAAATTCACTGTTTTTCAATTGCTTTGCGAATCTGTCCGCATCTGTTCCACACGACGTGAAAAAGATTAAGATTGCGCAGAATAATAACAAAACCGAATACTTCCCTGCTTTTTTCATTTGTGTTTGTTTCCGTCCGTTCATTGCTGTCCTCCGATAAAAAAAGTGTGTGGTGTCAAACGACAAGCCACACACGAAAAATGCGTGACTCAACGTTTGCTACCACACAAAATCGTTAATACATTCCGCAAAAAAGCCTGCGAAATAAGCCCGCATTTTTACCGATGAAAAAACGCAAGCTTTTTGCAGAATTCTGTATTCGATTTTGTGTGGTACGTATAGATTACCACATGTTTCCCATTTTGTCAATAACAAAAATGAAACCATTGTTCCTACATATTCAATCAGTGCAATCGGGCGAAGCAGATGCTTTTCAAGTCGTCGGACAAAAAAGGTGTCCCTACCATAAACGGAAGGGGACACCTGTGGATACGGTGATACAATTTATCCGATCAGCCTCTGTATCAGCTCAACGATATACACCGCCGAGCAGGCTGACAGTGCCACGACGAGCAAGCCCTTGCCGCAAAGCGCGACGATGAGCGCCACGACAAGCCCGACGATCGCCGACAGCACGTTCTGCGTGCAGGAAAAGATGGCGGGAATGGTCATCGCCGCTAACACCGCATAAGGGATATAAAACAAAAACGAGCTAATGAAACGGTTGCGTATTTTTTTGCGCACCAGCACAAGCGGCACGGCACGGATGAGATACGTGACGCCCGCCATGACGACAAGATCAACAATAAGCACGGTCGTATTCATGCCGTTTCCTCCTTACCGTCAGGCGTTTTCTCTTCGCCGTCCCCACCGGCTTCCCAGATGGGCCAGACGAGAGCGCCGATCACCGCCGATACCACGGCGCAGATGATGATAACAAAGCCGGAAGAGCCGGCAAACAACGCTTTCATAAACGGCACGTAGGCGAACGTACAACTGAACGCCGCCGCTATGACGACCACCGCCGCCACCGCGCGGCTCTTTTTCGCCGGCGGGATTATGATGGCGATGAACATGGCGTACAGCGCGATCCCGAGCGCCGAGCGCACAGAAGCGGGCAAAAGCGAGCCTGCCGCCGCGCCGATGATCGTCCCCGCCGTCCAGCCGAGATAGGGTGACAGGATCAGCCCCGCCATATACCGCTTGCCGATCTCGCAGGGCTTGGAGACCGAAACGGCAAAAATCTCGTCGGTGATGCCGAAGCCGATGGCAAACCGGTCGGCAACCGACACGTTATGTAATTTCTGCGAAAGCGAAATGGACATAAGGGCATACCGCAGGTTGATGACAAACTGTGTCAGCGCCATTTCGACGGCACTGCCGCCGGCAAGCAGGATCGGTACGCCCGCCACCTGCCCGGCGGAAGTCAGATTGGTCATGGACACGAGCACCGTCCAAAGGATGGGCAACCCGCTCTGTACCGCCGTCATGCCGAACGCGAACGACACCGACAGGTATCCGAGACAAATCGGGATCCCGTCCGAAAACCCTTTTTGAAACCGGTTTTCGACTCTGCCGACCGGCATTTTTTCTTTCTTTGTTCTCATGCGTGACACGCTCCGTGCTTTTCCGTAAAATATCCGACGAGCGACAGTGTCCAGGCTTTTCCGTCCTCTTCCGGGGCAAACCCGAGCCGCTTTGCCGCCTTTTCATCGGTGACGTCCGGGTAGACCGCGCATTTGGCGCCGTGCCGCTCCATATAATTGAGCATCGCTTTGCCGAGCAGAAACAAATCTGTCTCGTCCTCGTACCCGTCAACGAGCGAAAGACGGCGCACAAAGCCCTTTTCCCCTTCGATGCGGATATAGGCCATGCCTACGAATCTTTCGGGGTAGCGGGCACAGATGACCACGCTTCCCTCCTCCGGCACGATGCCGAACGGCTTTGTATATTCCTCCCGCTCATATGAGGTATACACCGGTCGCATTTCCAACATGACTATGATCTTTCCTTTCCGGCGAAGGCAGCCCTTACAGGTTTTTTAAGTACTGTATCTCATTATAGTTCATATACTTCCACTTACCGGGCGTCAGCATCCCGATATTGATCTCCCCCACCGACACCCGTTTAAGCCGCAGAACGTCCAGCGACGCCTGCTCGCACATCTTGCGGATCTGTCGGTTTCTGCCCTCGGTGAGCACGAATTTCAGCATCGTCGTGCCCTCCTTACGCTCGATGACGGTCACCTTGACCGGCTTGATGGCATATCCGTCGAGCGTCATGGGTCCGTTGAGAAGCGAAAGCTTATCCTGTTCGATCTCGGTGCGCACCTTGACGTGATACACCTTTTCCACGTGTGTCTTGGGATGCATGAGCTTATTGGCGATCTCGCCGTCGTTGGTGAGGATGACAAGCCCCTCCGAATCTCTGTCAAGCCGTCCGCAGGGGTATACCCGCTCCGGGAGATCTTTAAGCAGATCCGGCAGGCATTTGCGTCCTTCCTCGTCCGCAAGCGTCGTGACGTAGCCGCGCGGCTTATTGAGCAGGACGTACACCTTGTCCTCCCCCGACCGGCGCACCGCTTTTCCGCGATAACGCACGTCGTCGCCGTCTTTTACTTTATCGCCGAGGCTTGCCCGTCTGCCGTTGACGGTAAACGCGCCGTTCCCGATCTCTTTTTCCGCCGCGCGCCTCGACATCAGCCCGCAGTCCGATACATATTTTTGAAGCCGCATGGGTTCCATTCCGTTTTCCCCCTTAAAAAAGGCGGTCAGACAGATTTCCGTCCGACCGCCATTCTGCTGTCAGATATTAAAGCGCGTCTTTGCGGGAGAGATTGAGACGTCCCTTTTCGTCGGTGCCGAGCACCTTGACCTTGATGGTATCACCCACGGTGACGACGTCCTCCACCTTTTCCACACGCGTCTTATCGAGCTTGGAAATGTGGACGAGTCCTTCCTTGCCGGGAGCGATCTCCACGAAGCAGCCGAACGACATCAGCCGCGTCACCTTGCCCGTATAGAGTGCACCGGGCTCGGGATCGTTGGCAATCACTTCGACATATTCCTTGGCACGCAGAGCCGCCGCCTTATCGACGCTCGCGATAAACACGCTGCCGTCATCCTCGATGTCGATCCTGGTGCCGGTCTCGGCGGTGATCGCCTGAATGACCTTACCACTCTTGCCGATGACGTCGCCGATCTTGTCGGGATCGATCTTGATGGTGATCATCTTGGGTGCATACGCGGACACGTCTTCACGCGGTGCGGGAATGCACTTCAACATGATCTCATCGAGGATATAATCGCGTCCCTTGTGCGTCTGCTCAAAGGCCGCCTTGATGATCTCCGGCGTAAGACCGTCGATTTTAAGGTCCATCTGAATAGCCGTGATACCCTTTTTGGTGCCGGCAACCTTGAAGTCCATGTCGCCGAAGAAGTCTTCCAGTCCCTGAATGTCAAGCATGGTCATCCAGCGCTCGCCCTCGGTGATAAGACCGCAGGAAATACCGGCGACCGGTGCCGAGATCGGAACGCCCGCGTCCATAAGAGCAAGCGTAGAGCCGCAGATGGATGCCTGAGAAGTCGAGCCGTTGGAGGAAACGACTTCCGAAACCAGACGGATGGAATACGGGAAATCGTCTACCGACGGGATGACGGGAAGCAGAGCACGCTCGGCAAGAGCACCGTGACCGATCTCACGGCGTCCGGGACCGCGGGAGGGTTTGGTCTCGCCGACCGAGTAGCTGGGCATATTATAGTGGTGCATATAGCGCTTGAATTCTTCATCGTCAATACCGTCGAGCATCTGCTGTTCGTTGACAAGTCCGAGCGTTGCCACCGTGACGACCTGCGTCTGTCCGCGGGTGAACATGGCGGAGCCGTGCGTTCTCTTGAAGAGTCCCACTTCCGCGGCGAGCGGACGGATCTCATCGAGGCGTCTGCCGTCGACACGCTTGCCGTCGTCAAGCAGCCAGCGTCTGACCACGAATTTCTGCAATTTGTACAGACATTCGTTGATCTCCGCCGTCTTTTCGCCTTCGGGATTGATATCGGAAAAGTGTTCGAACACGTCGTCATACACGACTTTCAGCCGCTGTTCGCGAACGTTCTTGTCGTCGGTGTCAAGTGCGCCTCTGACCTTTTCGATGGCGTATTCGCTGATCTTTTCAAAGAGATCGTGATCCACCTCGCAGGACGAATAATCGAACTTCGGCTTGCCGATCTCGTCTTTGATGTGATTGATGAATTTAACGGTCTCGCAGTTGACTTCATGCGCCTTCATGATGGCATCGAACATGGTATCGTCGCTGATCTCCTTAGCGCCTGCTTCGATCATGACGACCTTCTTTTCGCTGCTGGCGACCGTGAGTTCCAGCTCCGACTTTGCTCTCTGCTCTGCCGTCGGGTTGATGACGATCTCGCCGTCAACGTAGCCCACGAAAACGCTTGCGACCGGACCGTTCCACGGAATATCCGAAATGGAGAGGGCGATAGACGCACCGATGAGTCCCGTCACTTCCGGCGAGCAGTCGGGATCGACCGAAAGCACGAGCAGATCGAGCGTAACGTCGTTGCGCAGATCCTTCGGGAAGAGCGGACGGATGGGGCGGTCGATGACACGGGAGGTCAGCACCGCTTTTTCGGTCGGCTTGCCTTCTCTTTTGAGGAAGGAGCCCGGGATCTTGCCGACAGCGTACAGACGCTCCTCAAATTCCACCGAAAGCGGCAGAAAGTCGATGCCGTCGCGGGGCGCTTTGGAAGCCGTTGCCGTTGCAAGAATGGCGGTATCGCCGTAGCGCACGAGGCAGGAGCCGCTTGCGAGCTGGGCGATCTTGCCGGTCTCGACCGTGAACGGTCTGCCGGCGAGCGTGGTAGAAAAGGTTCTGTAATTCTCGAACATGGTTTTTTCCTCCGTTTTTTTATTTTCACGGAGTCCCGAACGTTCCCCTTGTTCCGGGGTTTAGCACTTAATGAGAGATCGGAAGCGCCTCCGGTCGTTCATTAAATGCTAAAAACCGTTTCGGTCTCCGTAAATATCTTTTTTCGTTCCTTTCGCAAAAAACAATCGAAGGCGGAAAGACTTTCGTTTTTCCGCCTGACTGTTCTTGCTTTCTTACTTTCTCAAACCGAGCTTTTCCACGATGGCACGGTAGCGGTTGACATCCGTCTTGGTGAGGTAGTTGAGAAGATTTCTTCTGTGACCGACCATTTTCAGAAGACCGCGGCGGGAATGGAAGTCGTGCTTGTTGTTTTTGAGGTGCTCGTTGAGCGTGTTGATGCGGTAGGTAAGGACCGCGATCTGCACTTCGGGAGAACCCGTGTCGCCCTCGTGCATCTTGTACTTGTCGATGATTTCCTGCTTGATTTCCTTTGTGATCATGTTGATCTCCACCTTTATAAAAATTTTCCGACAAGCGCTCCCGTCACATAGTCGCGGGTGGGTGAATTCCTCTTGAACGGGTCTCCCCGTAAGGCTTATGTCCCGCAACTGCGCAAGG
This sequence comes from Eubacteriales bacterium, assembly GCA_045598975.1. Lineage (GTDB taxonomy): Bacteria > Bacillota > Clostridia > Oscillospirales > CAG-382 > UMGS882. The sequence goes on along the minus strand of JAZRVE010000099.1, from coordinate 24,722 downwards.
CAAGCAATCTTATCTTGTGGTAGTATACCACACTCTTTCGGTTTTGTAAAGCGCCGATTTTACTTTTTTTTGTATAATTTGTAAACATTATCCGAACATTTGTCCGAAGCTGTCGGAAAGTCTTACAAAATCCTCCGTCGTCAGCGTTTCGCCGCGCACCGTTTCGGAAAAGCCGTTCGCTTTCAGCCATGCGCCGAGCTTCGCCTTGTCCGTGCACTGCGGATAACACTGCGAAAGCGCGTTGACGAGCGTTTTGCGGCGCACCGAGAACGCGGCTTTGATAAAGCGCGACGCCGCCGCGATCTGCTCCGTCGTATAGCGTGCCGGGCGGTAAAACGAAAGCCGGATGACGGCGCTGTCCACCTTGGGACGCGGATAAAAACAGCCGGACGGCACCGAAAACAGCTTCTTCACCGTGCCGTACAGTCCGAGGGACGCCGTGATGCTCCCGTATTCGGCACTGCCTGCGGCGGCGCACAGCCGGGACGCGACCTCCTTCTGTACCATGACGGTGATGCAGTCGAAACCGTACCCGCTCTCGACGAGCTTCATGAGAATGGGCGTCGTGATATAATACGGCAGGTTTGCGCACACCGAGACCGGCAGTTTTTTTCCGTCCGCCGTCACGCGCCTTGCGTCAAGCAACGCCCCGACGTCGGTTTCCATGATGTCGCCGAAGATGATCTCGGCGTTTTCCGTGTCGGCAAGCGTTTCCTGTAAGACGGGCGCCAGCGTCGTGTCGATCTCCACCGCCGTCACGCGGCGATATACGGCGGCAAGCTCCTTTGTGAGGATGCCCGCTCCCGGCCCGATTTCCAAGATCAGCGCCTCGGTCTTACCGTCTTCTCCCCTGCTTTCTTCGGGATAAGTCGCGCATTCCGCCGCGATGCGACGCGGGATCTTGACGTCCTGCAAAAAATTCTGTCCGTATTTTTTATTGAAAGAAAAACCGTTTCGTTTCAACACGTCCGACATCCGCGTCACCCCCTGCGACAAACGAACATACCGGCAAAAGACGCCGGTATGTTCGCATTTGTTTCATTCTTTTTTATTCAGCCTGCTGTTCGTCCGTTTCTTCCGGTGCCGGCTCTTCCGCTCCCGCTTCGGATTCCTGCTCCGTCACGAGGCTGACGTGCTCTTCTTCCTCCGGCAGATACTTGCGGTAATCCTTCTGCGAGACCTTGGTGAAGACAAAGCCGCCGAACTTATTGCGGGAGATGCCCGACAGATCACGCGAAGCATAGATATCGGTATTCTGGAAGAGCGGTGCGACGGGCGACTGCTCAAAGAGCATCTTTTCCGCTTCATGCAGGGCTTCGGCTCTTTCCTTCGAGTCGGACGAATAGACGAACACGTCGCACAGCGCGTCATATTCCTCGCTCACAAAGCCGGTGATATTGACGTCGGTATATTCGACGTTTTCGGTGGTCAGATCGAATTTGCCGCCGGCATATCTTCCGGAAAATGCCGCGAGGATACCGAAGGCGTCCGGCGTGAGGCACTGCATATCCATGCCCACCACACGTGCGGCGGATCTGTCGGCAAGTCCCGTGGAGCCTGCCGCGAGACCGCTGATCATCTTGGAATTCTTGGCATTGACCGTCACCTTGAAGCCGAGTTCCTTCCAGACGGACTTGACGTAATCGGCGATATCCTTCTCAAAAGCACGTTCCTTATTGTAATCAAGGGAAATGGAGCCGCTCTTGACGCCGGCTTCGGCGAGGAGCGCCTTGGCGCCTTCCATATCGCCGCCCGGGACGAAGAGGCTGCCGCCTACCTTGCGGAAATCGCCCTTTCCGGTCGTTTCCTCAACACCGGCAGGCACAAAACCTGCCGCCGCGTTTGCCTTGCTTCTGCCGGCAAGAACCGCGATATACTCACGGTCAAGCGCGATGGAAAGCGCCTTACGGACACGTGCGTCGGAAAACAGTTCGCTCGTGGTATCAAAGAAATAGGTATACTGCGACGGGAGAGCGTTCTCGGTCGTCTTCCCGGCTTTTTCCACCGTTTCGGTGCCGGCTTCGCTCAGATTCAGATAGAAGAGCTCGCCGTCCTTAAAGGAATCGACCTGCTTTTCCGCCGTGGAAAGATCGGTCTTGCCGTCCTTATACACCGTGATGAGCTGATAAGGCTTGACGACCTTATCGACGGGGTTATCTTCGTTGGCACTGACGTTTGCGTAGTGGATATTGCGTTCCAGTTCCATGGTGTTCTCGGTGAATTTGCGGTACTTGAAAGCGCCGTTGGTCAGCGGGAGTGCCAGCGTCGAAGACGCTTCCCACAGATAGTCGGCGTTGGTCTCGTCGTCGAATTTGGTGGCGTTGTCCTCGCGAAGCGGCACGAGTGCCGGGCTCGCAAGACGTCTGAGGAAGTAGTCCACGTCAGTAAATCCGTTTTCAAACGTGATCTGAATGACGTTATCCTTGATGGCGTACACGCCGAGATCGTTGACCGAGCAGGTGCCCTCCTTGACGGCTTTGGCGTTCTCTATGGGGTACAGAAGCGCCGCCGCGGGGTTGTCCGTCGTCGGCAGAAGCAGTCTCTGCCATGCGTAGACGAAATCGTCCGCGTCGACCGGGATACCGTCCGACCAGTTGGAGTCGCCGAGCTTGATCTCCAGTTTCAGCTTGCCGTCACGGGCATCCTCGAAGGATTCCCACTTCTTGGCGAGCTGTTTCTTCAAAGCGCCCTTTTCGTCGATCGTAAACAGTCCTTCGTACAAAAGCCCAAACAGCTTTACGTTTTCCGCCGAGCCGTACGTCAGCGCCGTCGGATCAAGATACTGCGGACAGGACGTCAGATACATCCGGATCATGGCACCCTTGTCGTCGCTCTTTTTGGAGCATCCGGCAAACATGACCGCCGAAACGACCATGAGCAGAGCCAGGACAAGTGCCGTTAATTTTTTGAACATGAAAACCGCCTCCCAGAATTTGCAGTCCCGTCCGAAAATGGGCAGTCTGCTGATTTCATCACCATTATACCATTCTTTTCCAAGATAATCAATCCCGTTTTTTGTAAACATTTTATTTTTTACATTTGTACAAATATCTTTTGTCGCCGTCCGCCCTCTCCGCACCGATCCGTTTTCCGCATAATCGGACGTCGGCACGAATACAATGAAGCAGACCGGGATCTCCGGTACGGTAAAGAAAGGAAAAGGGAAAATACATGAACGAACGATACAAACCGGAAGGCAGCCGTCTGGAAACGCCGGAAAACAGAGAATGCACGGCAACGCTTACAGGACTTGAATACGCCATGAACGCCGGGCTCATCCTCGAAGGACGCGCCGTCAAATGCGACTCCCGTCACGATCTCATCGTCGATCTCGGCGTCTGCCGCGGCGTCATCCCGCGTGAGGAAGCCGCTTACAGCACCGACGGAAGCGACGTACGCGACATCGCCGTCATCACGCGCGTCGGCAAAAGCGTCTGCTTCAAGGTCACTTCAGTCGACCGTTCCTCCCCGGAGCCGCTCGTGCTGCTCTCCCGCCGCGAAGCGCAGGCGCAGTGCTACGAAGCCGCCGTGTCCCGCCTGACGGGCGGGGATGTCATCGACACCCGCGTGACGCACATCGAGCCGTTCGGCGTTTTCTGCGACGTCGGCTGCGGGCTGGTTTCCCTGCTTCCGGTCGACTGCATCTCCGTCTCCCGCATTTCCCACCCGAAAGAGCGCTTCTCGCCCGGTGATTTTCTCAAATGCGTCGTCCGTTCCAACGACCGCACGACCGGCAGGCTCTTTCTTTCGCACAAGGAGCTTCTCGGCACGTGGGAGCAGAACGCCGCCCTCTTTCACGCCGGCGAAACGGCGGCGGGCATCATCCGCAGTATCGAGCCCTACGGCATTTTCGTCGAGCTGTCCCCCAATCTCGCGGGGCTTGCCGAATGGTGCGAGGGCGCCGAAAGCGGTCACTGCGCCGCCGTCTACATAAAAAGCATACTGCCGGAGAAAATGAAGATCAAGCTCGTCATCGTCGACAACAACTTTCCCTGCGCCTCTCTGCCGGGCAGTAAAACGCCCCGCTATTTTATCGAGTCGGAGCACATCGACGTGTGGCAATACTCCCCCGATTGCTGTGAAAAGCGCATCGTGACCGATTTTTCGTCGGTTTCATGAAAAAATCCGCCTGCAAGGCGGATTTTTTATCGTTCCGGACACCGACGGCGCTTATTTTCCCGTGATGTTTATCTTTTTTTCGATGCCCGTCATGGAAAAGATACTCATGACCTCTTTGCCGACGTTGACGACCGAAAAGGCGGCGCCGAGCTCCTGCGCCTTTTTACTGCCCGCCACGACCTGACGCAGTCCCGCCGAAGAAATATACTCCACCTTGTCAAAATCGAGCACGATCGCCTGTGCCTTTTCGATGTCGGCAAGCTGTGCGCCGAGTTCGGGCGACGACAGCGTATCGAGCCATCCGTCAAGCGCAAAGGTTATCGTTCCGTTTTCTTCCGTTTTGATGATGTTCACGTGTCATTCTCCTTTTTCTGTATCTTTATTATTGATTTTTTTAATGATCGTCAGTATATTCGTGTTTTCATAGTATTCGTAATCCGCTCCGTCGGTGATCCCGAAGGAGATGAGCTTGCCGAGTCCGCCGATGCTGTTATCCATATCGTATTCGTCCATCGTCGTGACGTTTTCGAGCGGATTGTACCGGACGCCGTTATCCTCAAAGCGCATCACGACCTTATCGGACACCGAAAGGCTGAACCGGATGCGCTCGTTCTCCGGCGCGTTGCCGTTAAAGGCGTAGGAACAGATATTGACGAACAGTTCCTCCGCCGCAAGACACAGCGTGCGCTTATCCTCGTCCGTAAGAGAAGCGGCGAAAATCATATCCCGTATTTTGGGGAACTCCCGCACGTCGAAAGCAAGGTTCAAACACTCGGCTCCGTTTACCGCAAGCGTCAGCATGGTGATGTCGTCGCTCTGCTCGGCGCCTGCCGTGAAGCCGTTCAGGCTTTCCCGCACCTTCTCAATGATGTTTTTCTCGCCCGACCGTCCGAGCGTCCCGAGCAGGGCTTCCAGACGTTCGTATCCGAAGAGCTCTTTTTCGGTATTGGTCGCTTCGTTGACGCCGTCGGTATACAGATACAGCACGTCTCCGTTACGCAGAGTGACCGTTTCCTGCTCGTAGACACCGTCCTCAAACAGTCCGAGAAGCAGTCCGGACGCCTTGTCCAGCTTGATGAGCTCTTCGCCGCGGATGATATACGGCAGATTATGTCCGGCGTTGGAATAGGTGAACTGATTCGTCCGGCTGTCATAAATGCCGAGGAACGCCGTCACGAAAAGCGTTTCCGGGTTATGCCGCGCAAGGGATTCGTTTGTCATTTTCAATATTTCCGCCGGTGACAGATTCATCTTGGCATACTGGCGGATCAAAATCAGCGTGACCGATACGAACATGGACGCCGAGATGCCTTTGCCCGACACGTCCGCCACCGCCACGAGAGTCCGGTCACTGTCGATGCGCTGATAGTCGTACAGGTCGCCGCCCACTTCCCTTGCCGGGTTGATGAGCGCCTGTATCTCATGCCCTCTGCCGGGGAATCGGACTTTCGGCAGAAGACCGATCTGTATCTTGGCGGCGATGTCAAGCTCCGCTTTTCTCTGCGACTGCTCGCGGTTGAGCTGTTCGATGTCCGAAACGTACCGGTCGATATCGTCGGTCATTTTGTTGAACGCCCGCGCGATCATGGCAAATTCGTCCTTGCCGTTGACTTTGAGCTTATCCTGCGAGCGGCTGCCGTCGGTAATGAAATCGGTCATGTGACGGCTGATCTGCTTGGCGGGTACGGAGACCGTCTTGCGGATGATGAAATGCAGAATGAGAAGCAGCACGCCGAACAGCAGTAAGATGGCGATCGCGATGAACACGAACGTCTCGATGACTCTGCGATACGCCTCTTCATACGACACGTCGATGCCGAGGATGGCTCGGTTGCCGAAGGTGTCCTCGATGATCGTCATGGTTTCGAGTTCTTTGCCGTAGTCGTTGTCCATCGTCACGTGGATAAGCGGCGTCTTTCCTTCCCACAGCTCGAGTTCACGCGGAGCAAGCACATAGGGAGCCGTCCGGTCGTCTCCCATCTCTTTGCGGATCTTTTCCTTGATCTCTTCATGCTTGCCGATTATGGCGACGTAGCGTATGGTGCCGGCTTCTGAATTCGGCACGAACATATACAGATAGTCAAAGTCAAAGTTGTCGAGCACCGGCTCGCTGTACGCGCGGAACACGTCGTCGAAGCCGTCTGCCATGGGGATTCCGCTTTCCTCCGACGCCTGTTTCAGGGAAAAGGCGAACATATCCAGCGCGACCTCCGACTGATCCCCGATGCTTTTACGAACGCTGTCCTGCGTCATGAAATAAGTCACGGTACAGACAAGCGCCATGATAAGAAAAAGCATGACGAACACATTGATGATGACGCGACCGGCGATGGATTTTTTCATACTACTCTCTCCTGCTCATCCGAACAGATTTCAACAGATATATTCTATTATACCACATCTGTCCGCGATTGCAAGACTTTTCCGCCTTTTTTTGTTTTTTCCGTCCTTCCTCTTGAAAAATGCCGCGTGTTCCTGTATAATGAAGCCGTAAACAAACAAGAAAGCGGAGGTCTTATGGTCGAGGTATTCTGTCTGGACGTGTCTTTTCTGGATGACGACGGTGTTTTCCGCCGTCTGTACGCCCGTATGTCCGGCGTCAGACAGAAAAAAACCGACGCGCTCCGTTTCCGGAAGGACAAAAATCTGTCGCTCGGCGCAGGGCTTCTGCTCGATCACCGGCTTGGGGCGGAAAACCTATGCGAAAGGGAACGCACCTATGCCTTTTCTCCTTACGGCAAGCCGTATTTTGCCGATCTGCCGTCCTTCCGTTTCAATCTGTCCCACTCGGGCACCTGCGTCATGGTTTCCTTTTCCGGGCACGAGACCGGCTGTGACGTCGAGCAGATCACCGAATGCCACGACGCAGTCGCCAAACGCTTTTTCCGCGAAAGCGAATACGGTCTTGTGACCGCACAGCCGACAAAGCAGGCGCGGGACGACGTCTTTTTCCGTCTGTGGACGCTCAAAGAAAGCTATATGAAGTACACGGGGCTCGGGATGCGTCTTACACCCGACTCGTTCGCCGTTTTTCCCGGCAATCCCGTCACCGTCGTGCCGGAGCCCGACATCCCCTGCTATTTTAAGGAATTCGACACCGTTCCCGGGTATCGGTGCGCCGTCTGTTCCGGGGAGCCCTGCGACGACGTGCCGCTTGTTCGGCTGGACGCCGCTTCCTTTCTCTGATTTTTCACCGAAAACCATACCTACAAGGAGGATTTATCATGATAACCGGAAAAAAGCAAGACCTCACCGCCTACAAAGGGCTCGGCACGCGCATCGACCGTGCCATCGACTATCTGCTCGCCTTCGATCCCGCCACGCCGGACGGGCATTATGAGATCGACGGGGAAAATCTGTACGCCAACGTCGTCACCGTTCAGACGAGCACCGAAAAAGCCGTCTGCTTTGAGGCGCACCGCCGGTACATCGACTTACAGTATATCCTTGACGGGAGTGAAACCATGGTTTACGCACCCCTCTCGGTCTGCCGGGAAACGCAGAGTTACCGGGACGCCGAGGATTACGCCTTTTACGAGGCCGACGGCAAGGCGCTTGTCATGAACGCGGGCGATTTTTATCTCGTCCATCCCTTCGATGCCCATGCGCCGGGACGGTACGCCTCGACCGAAAAGGTACGCAAGATCGTCATCAAGATCAAACTGTAACGTATCTGTTCACGCAAAAGCACCTCCGTGCATTGCATATCCGTATCCGTTTCCGTCATAAGCCGAAACCGTCGGAACAGCAAAAGCCTTTTTCTTTTCTGTTTCCGGTATTGATATTGGTTTTATCCATCCGCATACGGACAAATCCGCCCTTTCGCAAAAGTTCGGGCAAACGCCTTGACTTTCCTTCCCGTTTTGATATAATGATAATGTAGCCTGTTTCATCGGGCAAAAAGGGAGGAATTTTTCGTGAACATTATGATTTTAACGGATGTGGAGGGACTCGCCGACGTCAACGTCCGCGATGCCATCTACGACACGTCCCCGCTCTATCCCGACGCGCAGAAAGCGCTCTGCCGCGATATCAACCTCATCGCCGACACGTGCAAAGCCTGCGATGCCGGCAATACCGTTTACTATCTGGACGGTCACTACAAGGGCACCAACGTCATTCCCGAGCTCATCTCGCCGAACGCCGTCCTGCTCAAACCCAACGAATGGGAAAATATGTTGGCCGAAGGAAAATTCGACTGTGTCTTTGAGCTCGGCGCTCATGCGAGAGCCGGCTCCGTCGCCTTTCTCGATCATACCATGGACGGCGTACGCGTTTTCAGCCACAAGATCGGCGGCAGAGAGGTCAGCGAGCTCGCCATTCAGGCATTTCTGTTCGGTGCCTACAACGTGCCGGTCGTCTTCTGCTCGGGCGATGACGCTTCCTGCGAGCAGGCAAAGGAATACGTGCCCGGTATCGTCGCCGTGCCCGTAAAACGCATGATCTCCCGCAACAGTGCGGAAAACTATCCCGATTGGCAAGAGCGTTTTGTCGCCGGCGTCAAAGAGGCGCTTGCCAAAGCGTCCTCTATCAAGCCCGTCACGGTCGCTCTCCCCACTACTGTCGAGATCACCTACACCCGCGCCGATTACTGCGAAGACACCTTACGGTGGTGCGGCGGAGGCTGTGAGCGCATCGACGCCCGCACGCTCCGCAAAAACGTCGCCGCCGTCAAGCGATACCACGATCTGCTGATCTGACCTTCAAAAAGGAGTCTTTTTCGTGAATATTCTCATCATAACCGACGTAGAGGGACTCGCCGACGTCAACGTCCTCGACGCCATCCACGACACCTCTCCACTCTATGCCGAAACGCAGAAGGCGCTCTGCCGCGACATCAATCTCGTCGCCGACACGTGCAAGGCCTGCAATGCCGACAACAACGTCTACTTCATAGACGGTCACTACAAGGGCACCAACGTCATTCCCGAGCTCATCTCTCCAAATGCCGTGCAGGTCGCTCTCGGTGAGTGGGAGGATATGCTCGTAAACGGGAGATTCGACTGTGTCTATGAACTCGGCGCTCACGCGAGAGCGGGCTCTTTCGCCTTTCTCGATCACACCATGGACAGCGTGCGCGTTTTCAGCCACAGGATCGGCGGCAAAGAGGTGAGCGAGCTCGCCATCGAAGCCTATTTTGCCGGTGCCTACGGCATCCCGACCGTTTTCTGCTCGGGCGACGACACTTTCTGCGAGCAGGCGAAGGAATACGTGCCCGACATCGTCGCCGTGCCCGTCAAGCGCATGATCTCCCGCAACAGCGCGGAAAACTATCCCGACTGGAAAGAGAGGCTCGTGACCGGTGTCAAGGAGGCGCTTGCCAAAGCGTCCTCTATCAAGCCCGTCACGGTCGCTCTCCCCACCACCGTCGAGATCACCTACACCCGCGCCGACTACTGCGAGGACACCTTGCGGTTGTGCGGCAGCGGCTGTGAGCGCATCGGCGCCCGCACGCTCCGCAAGAACGTCACTGCCGTCAGGCATTGTCAGGATCTGATGATCTGAATCATCGGCAAACAAAGAAACACATTATGTTGTGCGACTGCATATCGTAATGTGTTTTTTTGTTAATATAAGTAATAATCTTTAATTCATAATCAAAATATCCGAAAAAGTCACAATTTGTTTATTGAAAACAATAGGCAGATTCTTTATAATACGTATGGGTGTTTTTATCTTTTTCAATAAACAAGTCTAGATAAGGAAAGGCGGTAATTATCATGAGCATAAATCCCTCGGAAAATGAAAAATTGCCGCAATCCGCCAACATTCCACCCACTACGATTGAATTGTTCGCAGGAGCCGGAGGTCTCGCATTAGGCATCGAAAAAGCGGGATTCAAAACCCTCGGTTTGATAGAATTTAACAAAGATGCCTGCAACACGCTAAAAGTCAACCGACCGCATTGGAATGTCATTTGCGATGACATTGCCAATATTTCAAAATTAGATCTTTGTGAATATTTCAATTTGCAGAAGGGCGAATTGGATCTGCTTTCCGGCGGCGCACCATGTCAGTCTTTTTCGTATGCCGGAAAACGTTTAGGCTTGGAAGATGCACGGGGCACACTATTTTATCATTATGCAGTATTTCTTCAAAAACTGCAACCGAAAACGTTCTTATTTGAAAACGTGCGAGGGCTGTTAACGCATGACAGTGGCCGAACATATAAAACGATTCTTAAAGTTTTTGCAGAATGCGGTTATCACATCCAAAAAAAAGTTTTGAACGCTTGGGATTACGGAAATGCTCAAAAGCGTGAACGTCTCATAACCATCGGCATTCGAAATGATTTATCCCATATGGTGTCCATCGCTTTTCCCTCTCCTCATGAATACAAGCCCGTATTGCGGGATGTGATTCAAAATGTACCCGATAGTATCTGTGCAGAGTATTCCGAACATAAGCGTGAGATATTCAAACTCGTTCCACCCGGTGGCTATTGGCGCGATATTCCTGCCGATATCGCCAGAGATTACATGAAAAGTTGCTGGAGCATGGGCGGCGGCAGAACCGGAATTTTACGTCGAATGAGCATGGATGAACCATCGTTGACAGTATTGACATCGCCATCTCAAAAGCAAACCGACCGATGCCACCCTTTGCAACCGCGTCCGTTCAGTATTAGGGAGAATGCACGTATTCAATCCTTTCCTGACGACTGGCAATTCTGCGGAAAAATGGGAAGTCAGTATAAGCAGGTCGGCAATGCTGTTCCCGTAAATTTGGCTTTTGATATTGCGACAGAAATCAAAAAAGGATTGGAAAACTGATATGTGGGACATAGATTTTATTACGGAGGAAAATTTCACCCTTCATGTAAAGAACACTATACAAAACTACGGAGAAAAACTGGCATCCTATGATTTGCGCCGTTTTAACAGTAATTTGGTCGATCCTATCAAGCTGATTTTTGACAAAACCGTATATCAGTATAGTTGGGAAGAAATCATAAAAAACGAGATTTTCCGTCAGAGAGATAAAGCAAACAATAATGACATTGGCTATTTTCATCAACGCATCTTCCAGTACATGGATGGATGCACAGTTCCGCAAACCGGATGGGATGTTATTCTAACAAAATCCGGCGGCACTAATGTTCCCGATTGCGGCACTGTAAAAACCGTGTATGTCGAGATGAAAAACAAGCATAATACCATGAATTCTGCATCCAGCGCTAAAACATATATGAAAATGCAAAGTCAGTTGTTAAACGATGATGATTGTGCTTGCTTTTTAGTTGAGGCTATTGCCAAAAAGTCGCAAAATATCGCATGGTCTGTTTCCGTAGACAGCACAAAACAAAAGCACCGTCGAATCCGCCGTGTCAGCATGGATGAGTTTTATAAAACAGTAACGGGAGAGGATAATGCTTTCTATAAGATGTGTATGGTTCTTCCGTCTGTCATTCAAAAAGTAGTGTCAGATTCTGACAACATTACCGTGCCTTGCGATACCGTAATAGAGGAATTGCAAAGCATTGCCGAAAAAAAGAACGGGTCTTTTGTGCTCGCGCTCTATATGCTTGGCTTTGAGAGCTATCTCGGTTTTTGATAGTTGTTTTTTTGATTCAAAAAACCGACACACCCTGTGTGTCGGTTTTTTTCTTATTCTTTTTCTTTACAATTCGTGCGTTTTGAGATATTCGTCCAGCTCTGCGAGCAGAGCGTCGCCGTCCTCGTTTGCGAAGACTTTCAAAAAGCACCCGGCGGCAAGCGGATTGAGCCCCAGACCGCGTTCGAGCGCCCGGGCGTCGGTCCTTACACCGTAGCATCTCTTACCTTCGGCGTATGCCATGCCGAGCTCCACGCACGCCCCCTCGTCCGGCACCCGTCCGTCCGTCACCATAACCAGCACGTCCGACGAACGGATCTGCGCCGTGTCTTTTTCAAAGACCGCCGCGACCTTTTCTTCTTCCGTCAGGTTGTCAAGCGCTGCCGCCAGCATACCGTCCCGCTGAGGCAGGAACACCTCATATCCGCGGCGCTCCAAAAGCTCCGTCACGGTTTCGTTCCACGCCCGTTCCGATGCGCAGAACAACGGTCCTGCCAAATATATCTTACTCATGTGTCCTCTCCTCTTGCATCCGATATGCCGTGACTGTCTTATACGCGGGGATGGGCGTAAAGTTGATCAGTATTTCCCCGAGTGCCGTAATATCCGTCATAACGCGATCTCCCGCATCTGTCTTTGTTCAAAATAAACGCAATAGGTAAAACCGATGCCTTTAAGCATTTCCGCCGCTTTTGAAAAGCCCTTCCCCACCCGTTCGGGCGAATGCGCGTCCGAGCCGAGCGTGACGAGCCGTCCGCCCATCCGGTAATACCGTTTCAATATCGCCTCAGGCGGCATCCATTCGTCGAAGGACGTCTCAAAGCCGGAGGTGTTGACTTCCAGCGCGATACGCCGCTTTATGATGACCGACAGCACCCTTTCCCAAGCCTCGTCAAGCCGTGAAAGATCGATGCTTCTGCCGTACCTGCCGTTGATATACCGGAACGGGTACGTCAGATGCGCCAGCGCGTCGATATCGGTCTGCTCCGCCATTTCGGTCATCTTCTCATAATAGGCATTCAGATAGCCCATGACGCTTTCCCCGCTCATGGCCCGCTCGCTGAAATCCACGTGCGAGCACGTTTCCGTGACGGTATCGTACCGCACGCTGTGCACCGAGCCGAGAATGCAGTCAAACGGCACGAGCCGGGCGGCTTCCCGCGCCTTTTCGGGTGCCGACAGCGCCTCCGCCATTTCCACTCCCACGTACAGACGCAGTCTGCCGTCATAGACCTGCTTCAACCGCTCGGCTTCCGCCGCACAGGCGAGGAGGCGCTCTTTCGCCTGCGTTTCCTCATAAAACCACAGATCGACGTGATCCGTCACCGTAACGCCGTCAAGTCCCGCGGCAAGCGCCGCTTCGCACAGTTCGCCGAGCGTCTGTCTGCCGTCCGGGGAATGTGTGGAATGGGTGTGCGTATCGACCATTTTCGTTCCTTTTCCTCTTTTGTCATTCATCCGTGTCTGATATGTCCGTCCGGCGCTCACGCCTTGAAATTATAGCCGCAGTCGTGGCAGTAGAAGGTGCGTTTGGTGCCGGCAAAGCACCGGCGGCTCAGCCAGACATGCCCTTTTCCGAGGCACGCCTTGATCAGCGCCATCCACCAGTCGTACATGAGAAACACCACAAGCCCGATACACCACTTGAACAAGAGCCACGCCCAGTAATAGATGCCGAAGAGCAGTGCCCAAAGGCAGCCGTGTTTGCTTCTTTCATCCGACAACTGCACGTGTGTGCCGCCGCAGCGGGGACATTTCCTGTTTATCATATCAGAATCTCCCAACGTTTTTGTCTTTATCGTCCCGACGCACCGTCCGCGCCGACAAGAGACGCGATCTTACGGTTGACGGCTTCCCTTGCGGCAAGCAGAGTTCCGGCGTCATGCGGGTAGTGGCGGAAATCGAAATCATCGCCCATAAACCCGTCCAACAGTGCGGTCGCCTCCTCAAAGGACGTAAGCGAGCCGAGCAGCTGCAAAGCGCGCATATCCTGCAAACCGTCGGCAAACACCAACTGATGCAGAGAGGCAAGCGGTCTGCCGCCGTGCCCGGGATAGACGAGGAAAGCGTCGCCGGCCGGGAAGGCTTCCTCGGCATCGGTGCAGGCAAAGGGATTGATGAGTCTGCGCGAAAACCGGCTGAACCAGAAATTGTAGCCCCATTGCAAAAAGCCCTCCATGCGAAAACGGAACAACTGCATACCGAGGATACGGTTGCGCGCCGACGGCATGGCAAGCATCCGGTTACTGACGTCCTTAATGTCACCGCAGCAATAATACGTCCAGCGGCGCTCAACGCCCTTGCGGATAAAATCGTCGGCGACGCTGATCGACGCGACCGGCACGCGGACAAGTCCGCTTTCGTAGTATTCATAATGAGAAACCGCGTCGAGCAGTTCGGCATCGGGCAGAATCTCCGCCACCGTGTCCCGTGCCGCACGGTAGGACGCCATCTGCTCCTCGGACGGCTCGTCGGAAACATGGAAGAAACAGCGCTCCCACAGCCCTTTATCCTGCATAAAGTGTTTAAGTTCCGGCAGGAAGGCACCCAAAAAGTCCCGGTATTCCGGAGAAGACGCGTCGGTCTCCCAACCGAACACGCGCTGATAGCTGCCGTCGACCGTCGCCATGACCTTGGCGGCATGGTAGGCGCCCCACTGGGTGAAGAGATGCGAAAACTCGAAATATTCCATGCCCGCGTTTTGCGCCATGTCGATAAAACGGTCTAATTTTTCAAAACCGAAGCGGTAGACGCCGCCCGTCTTTTCCACGTCAACGAGCTGAACGGTCAGCCGCTCTTTTCCGATCTCGGTATCGAGCGGAGGCGTGAAGAGGGGCGTTAAGATCATGTTGATACCGTAACGCGCCGCCTGCTTCATGTAGTTTTCCGTATATTCCCAGTATTTTTCGCTGAACACCTCAATGTCATAATACCGTGCGATGCTGTCGCCGTGGAACCACCCGGTATGGATCAGCGTCTGCTTGGGAAGGTGTGCGGGGATAACGGTCAGCACAAAGGTCGCGGAAGCGGTAACGTCCGGGTTATCGACGTGCGTCATCGTCACCGTGACGGGGTATTCGCCCGCCGGGCATTCGTCGGGAACGGCACACTCAAAAAACAGACTGCGCCACTGTCCGCCCACAGCGGGAGCCGTCCCGTCGCACGGCACGAGCAGGTCGGGATACAGTCCCGGCGTTTTGCGCAAAAAATCGTCGTCGCCGAACGGGTACGACGCCAGCATGACCGGCACACAGCGCACCTCAAAGGCGTTTATTGCTTCCCGTAACGGGGAGTCGATCTCCACGCGGAAGCGGTCGATGAAGCCGGCCTCCGGCAAAAAATACGCAAGCTGTACGTGAAACAGTTCCCCGCGCAGAGCGGTGGCGCTCCGATACGGCGTTTCGTCCGGCGCTTCATCCGGGAATACTTTTTCCAGTGCGTGTATCCAGTGAAGTTTCAGTTGTTCCATGGTAATGGCTCCTTTGACAGCAGATTTTCGTTCTCTTTTTTGCTATATCACAAGCACTTTACGTGTTTCCGTATTGTTTCACCGAAGCAAGACGGTCAGTTTTTCGTTTTCGTCGGCACTGTCCGCTAACACCCGCAAAAAAACGTCTATATATCCGCTCTTTGCGGAAGATGTCCCCGACACGGTGATGCGCGTCTGCTTTCCGATCGCCGTCAACACGTCATGCAGGGCGTCAAAATTATCCTTTTCACAGGCGAACAGCTCCCGCATTGCCGCAAACAGCGACGCTTTGGTGGGGTACTGCCGCACGTCGAGTTCTACCGTCTTCATGGCTCTTCCTTCCCGTACAGCAAAGTGAAAGTCTCATAATGATCGTCGGTGTAGTAGATCAGTCCGTCGTTTGAATAGACGATCCGCTTTTCACCACGCGATTTTTTGTTGCCCAGCGTGTCGATGTCGCACTCATGATACACTCTTCCCTCTTCTTCCGGAAGCAGTCCCTCATAATTGCCGAAATAGGTACCGCCGATACACTTACCGTGCGCATAGGGCTCCAGCGCGCCGCCTTCCCACCCCTTTTTCTGAGCTTCGGCTTTGGTGATGAAATTCTCCGGCAGTTTGCCGTAGGTGTGCAGATACAGCGCCACGTCCTCCGCCGCCGTATAACTGCCGTGCTTATCGAGCGTGCTTTCCGGTGGTGAGAGCGCATGTTCCTCCGGCTCATCGCCCGCTTCCTCCGACGGAACAGGCGGCAGGACAACGTCCTCCTCCGGCAGTTCTTCTTTGCCCGCCTGCGGCTCATCGGGAAGCGATCCCGACTGCGTCTGCTCCTGCGGCTTTTCGTCGTCTTCTTCCTCCGACGGCAGTAAGATCAGTTCCCCGTCCGTCTCGTCCTCGGTCAGATCCCCTTCGTATTCCTCATACAAAGCGGAAACATCATCAAGAATCCATGAGATATCCGGCAGCGGCTCTGCCGGCTCTCCCGTACAGCCGCCAAACAGCAGCACCGACAGTGCCGCCGCGGCAAGCAGGAATACTTTAACGTTTTTCATATCGTATACCTCCCGGCAAACGCCCGCTCTCTTTCGGCACCGGCGCCGCCACCTTTTTTCCATCCGTTCGTCCGGCTCGGTAACTGCCGCAAGTTTCAGAGAATCGTCATACACGGTGACGCCCTCTTACCCATGATTACTATCCTCATTATATATGCATCCGCTTTCCCTGTCAAGGCGTGATTTTCTTTTTTTTAAAAAAGCAAAAAAACCTTGACTTTCCCCTTTTCGTTCGTTATAATGTGGTTGGGATCGCCCGCGATCCCGGAATAAACTTGCTCGTCTGCAAGCCGGCACCGACAAAAGGGGGACGTGCCGGCAGAAAGAAAGGGGAAAAGATCATGCAATTCAAACCGGGCTTTATCATCTCTCCGTACATCAACGGAACCTTCTTCGAATTTTTCGGAAGGACTACCTACGACGGCGTCTGGGTCGGAAAGGATTCGGATATTCCCAACGTGCACGGCATCCGTCTCGACGTCATCGAGGGCTGCAAAGAGGCAGGTCTTACCATCTGCCGCTGGCCGGGCGGCTGCTGCGCCGAAAAGTACCACTGGAAGGACGGGATCGGCACCGACAGAAAGCCGCGCGGCTTTTACTGGGTGGAATCCGAAGAACGCATCTGGGATCAGTCCTTCGGAACGGACGAATTCATGGAATTCTGCCATCTTACCGGCATGGAGCCGATGCTGATCGCAAACGTGACGAGCGGCACGGCGGAAGAATTTCAGGAATGGGTGGAATACTGCAACGGTGAGCCCACGACCAAGTACGGCGCCATGCGTGCCGCAAACGGTCATCCCGAGCCGTACAACGTCAGATACTGGGGCATCGGAAACACGGATGAAAATACATGGGATATGGCGTACAGCCCCATCCCCTACGCAATTTCGTTCCGTCAGTTCAGAACCGTTTTAGGGGATAAATATCTCCAAAGAATGCGCCTGATCGGGCTCGGATTCAGCATCCGTCACGGAGAAAACGACTGGGTGCCGAAAAATCTGGACATGATCACGGCGAACGGAAAAACCAAAGGACCGGACCTTCTGTCCATCCACCATTACGTCGGCGGTTTTTACGACAAGCGCTGCGGAGGTGCGTTAGCATACACGGACGAAGGCTACGAATGTCTTCTGGACGCCGTCAATCACTTCCAGGACGACATCGACCTGCACCGGCAGTACATCGCAGAGCACACCTGTCTTGCGCTTCCGACGACGCTTTCCTTCGACGAATGGGGCGCATGGCATCCGGAAGGCACGATGGAAAACGATCTGAATCAGCCGCAGACGCTGCGTGACGCCATCTTTGCGGGACTTGCCATGCACATCTTCTACCGCAACTGCGACATCGTCGAGGCCGCGCTCGAAACCCAGCTCTGCAACCTATGCCAGAGCCTCTTTGAGACTAACGGCAAGCAGTTCTACAAAACGCCGACCTTCTTCGTCATGAAACTCTTCAAGGAGCACCGCGGCAACGGGCTTTTGGAGCTTGACGTACCCGTGAGCGGCGGCAGGACAGACACCGTCGCCTCGGCAAATGCCGACATGAGCAAGGTCGTCATCACCTGCGTCAACCGTCATCTGTACGAAAAAGCCTGCTTGAATATCCCGCAGGAGCTGTCCGGCTACAAAGTCCTGCTCGCCGACGAAGTCGCACACGAAA
The DNA here is from genome assembly GCA_045598975.1 of Eubacteriales bacterium. GTDB lineage: Bacteria > Bacillota > Clostridia > Oscillospirales > CAG-382 > UMGS882. Next base: position 6,863 of record JAZRVE010000099.1, on the reverse strand, counting down.
ACGTCCGGGCTCGCAACTCCTTTGAAGAGCCGAACGTCATCTCCGACCACAAGGTGGAACAGGACGGCAACCGGTTTATCGTCAAACCGCACTCGGTGATCCGTATCGTATTCGGCAAATAAGCTTTTCCCTCATGATATAAGTTGCCCCTCCCGTGATAAATGGGAGGGGCTTTGATTGTTTTCCGTTTTACCTTATTTTTTCTAATTTTTTGAGAAGCGTTCCCTCGGGATCGTTGTCCTCGGCAAGCGTCCGGATGTGCAGATAGGAAAGTCCGTTGGGTGCCTCTCCGCGCATGGCGAGCGTCTGCACAGGCTCGCCGTTCACAAGCACCTGCGCCGTGCGCTTTCCGGTGTCATAGCAGAAGGTAACGGTATCCCAGACGTGCACGTCGCTCTTTTTCTCGGCATAGGCAAAGGTGAACGGCGCTTCGTCAAGCACTGTCCCGTCGCACGGGTTATACCAGTGGTCGGTCAGCGAGAGCGCCACACCGCTTCCCTGCACGCGAAGCGTGACGGTGACCTTTCCGGTCACCGTCGCCGGATAATTCCAGACGACGCCCTGCCGATCGTCGACAAGACGATCGTCCTTTATGCGGCATACGCGAAGGACTTCCGAAAAATCGCCGACGGGATCCGGCGCGGGAAGCGCTCCGTGTGTCCGGTTATACGCACAGTGCCCCGGCAGGACGAGCCCGCGCTTGCCGCCGAGCACGCTCTTGATATAAAGCTGCGTCGAGACGTTTTGCAGTCCCTCGACGAAATCCTCGCTCCGGTCCGTTTCGTACAGCCAGTTGATATCCACGATGACCGCCCTGCGACAGCGGGGATGCTGTCCGAACACGATGAGCAGTTTTCCGTACGGCAGTTCCAGGATCTGCCCCTGATGGATGCTCCTGTCAACACCCGTCTGCCCGCCCGCCGAGCGGAAATCCGGATCGTTGCGGCGAGAATTGAGATACAGCTCGCGCATACCGATCCACGTTTTGCCGTTGTCCTCGGAAATGGCAAGGTGGTTGGCGTCGCGGTTGGTGAAGACATCCTCCCACACACCTGTCCTCTCATCCTCCGTCAGTCGCGGAAACGTCGCCTCGTGATCCACCTCCGGCAGAGGCTGGTTATTGCACCAGAAAAAGACGATGCGTCCGTCGGACAGCTTTTGCAGGACGGGCATGGTGATAGTGCCGTGAAAATTCGTGCGTTCGGGCTCCGACCAGCTTTCACCGCGGTCGTAGGAGTGATAGGCATAGTGGTAGTCCTGCGACGTGCGCACGATCATGTACAGCTCGGTGTCGGACAGCTCCACGACGGTCGGCTCACAGGAATACTGCTGCCAACGCACACCCTTGTGCGGCGGTTTTGCCTCGTGCTTGGGCGCCGGCGTTTTCAGACGGCTCTCCGTCCAGCTTTCGCCGTCGTCGTCCGAATAAAACACCACCGGAATGCGCACGTGCTCCGGCGAACGGTACTGACAGAAGACGAACCAGCGGTTCATCGTTTCGGAAAAATACGGCAATTTCAGAATTTCCATAGACAGCTCCGACAGTTGCAGCCAGCGGTTGTCCGTTCCGTCAAAGCCGGTGTCGTTGAGGATGATCCAGGTTCCCTCAATGCCGCGGCGTTTCATTTCGTCGTCCCGTTCTTCCGAGCCGATGCCGATATAGCGACCGGTTTTGCGGTTGACGCCGGCGCATCGGAGCGCGTTTTCGTCACAGCGCTTCTTTTTCCACGTCAGTCCGCCGTCACGGGAAGCAAGATAGACCGGGAATCCCTCGTTCTGCCAGACGACAAAATCCTCGGCGCCGTACAGACGGATCTCACCGTCCTCCGTCACGCACATATTACGGGTGGCATCCGACGGCGGGATCGCCACCACCTGCGGGGCATAGATTCTTTTCAGCCAGAAGGTATCTTCTTCGCTCAGATTATTTTGTATGGCGGATATATATTCATACATGGTTACATACTCCTCTCTTTCTGGTACATTTTATCATGCCCCGGTTTTCGTGTCAAGGGGCTGCTCTCTTTTTTGCAAGCAATAAAGAAGGTTTTCTTTCTTTACGGCAGGACGCGTTCGGTCATACGCGTGCGGTAAGCATCCATGGCACGCACAAAGCCCTCGGCGTATTTACAGCCCGCCTGCATACCGCGGAACTCGGCGGTGATGCGGATGGTATCGAAGAAGCGCTCCTCGTCTCCCGCAAGCGTCGCAAAGTTATCCGCCATCCAGGACTTCTGGCTCTCCATGCAGCCGAGCATCTTCATCTTCGTCTCGAAATAATCCGTGATGTCCACGTAATCGGTGGGGATAAAGCCCATGGAATTATCCGTTTCAAACATCCAGATAGAGGGGACCACGTTATACGGCTCACATTCGGTTTTCAGATGCGCAATGGGGATCATGACGGCAATATCGTTGACGATCTTGCTGGTGAGCATATGGTCGGGGTTATAGTCGTGAAGACTGTGGGTGAAAATGACGTCCGCCTTGCAGTAACGGACAAGATTGATGAACTTCAACCGCGTTTCACGGTCGATCTCGAAAAACATTTCATCATCGTAATCAAGGCAGATATATTCCGCACCGATGATAGCCGCCGATTTTCTGGCTTCCTCCTTGCGGACGCGTGCGATCTCCTCCATGGTCGGAATGCGGGCGGAGCCGATATTGCCGTTGGTCGCCGTCGCGATAAAGACCTTATGTCCCAAAGCGGCATATTTTGCCAAAGTGCCTGCGCACATGGTCTCCACGTCATCGGGATGTGCGCCGATTGCCAGAATGTTCATTGTGTTGTTCCTCCTTAAACTGTATTTTAATACTTGTCACAGCGATAGAATTCGATCGCCTTGTCGTCCACCTCGATGCCGAGTCCGGGCTTGGTAGGGACCGTCGCGTAGCCGTTGACGCAGGGGATATCATCCGGCACAAGGTCGTGGCGGATGGGGGTATCCTGCTCGCAGTATTCCAGCAGTTCGGCATTGGGGATGGAGGCGATGATTTGAAGAGACGCCGCCTCCACGATGCCGCTGCTCCAACAGTGCGGTACGACGTTGGTGGAGTTGACCTCGGCATAGGAAGCGATACGGTTTGCCTCGGTGATGCCGCCGCAGCGGGTGATATCGGGCTGTACGAAAGCAATTTTGCAGTAGTCGATCAGTTGCTTGAAGCCGTAACGGGTAGTCTCGTTTTCACCGCAGACGATGCGGGTATTGGTGCTTTCCGCAAGTCTCTTATAGCCGTCGTAGTCGGTCGGCCAAAGGGCTTCCTCGATGGCGAACGGATGATAGGGCTCGAGCGCCTTGACGAGCTGAATACGGCTCGGGGCATCGATAGTCACGTCGGCGGAAGGGATATAGCCGATATCGTAGAGCATATCGATGTCATCGCCGACGGCCTTTCGGGACGCCTCGACGAGCTTGATCTCGGTCGCCATGTTCTGCTCAAAGCCGCCCCACCCCATTTTGATGGCGGTGTAGCCCTTTTCCTTCCATTTCAGCGCTTCTTCCGCCGCCTCTTGGGCGGTATAGGGCATCAGCACGCTTGCGTAACAGCGGACCTTATCTCTGTATTTGCCGCCTAAAAGCTGCCAGATCGGCTTGCCGAGCGCTTTGCCGAGGATATCCCAGATGGCAATGTCGATACCGCTCATCGCCTGAATGGCGGCGCCGTGATTGCCGTAGAAATTGCTGTGGAGGAACATATCGTCCCATATCTTTTTGTAGTCAAAGGGGTCTCTGCCCACGACAACGTTGGCAAGTCCCTGACAGGTCCTGTGAGAAACGGGGGAATTGATGATCTCGCGGATGACCCACGGAGCGGAATCGACCTCTCCGTAGCCGGTGATGCCCTCATCGGTGGAAACACGGATGATGATGCCGTCCTGCGCGCTGTCGTTGATTTCCTTAACCTCGCCTTTTTGTCTGACGGGAATCGCTTCGATTTTGGTGATCTTCATAAATTCTGCCTCCTGTCTTTATTCTTGTGTGTGAAGGACGGCCTTGATGAAACCGTCCGGCTTCTTCTTTACCACCTGCAAGGCTTCCTCCGCTCCCGCAAGCGGATACACTTCGGTAATCATATCGCGGATATTGAATTTGCCCGCGGCGACCAACGAGAGAAGCGGCTCCCACGCAAGCTGATTGCAGTTGCCGCCGAGCACCGTGAGCTGCCGGAGGATGATGTCGCGCACCGGGAAATCGGGCATTTTATCCGTTTTGCCCGGGATACCGTAAAGGACAACGCGTCCGCCCGCACACGCAAGGCTGACCGCTTTTTCGATGGCAGCGGAGCTGCCCGTCGAGTCGATCGACAGATCCACGCCCCTGCCGTCCGTTTCCTCCATCACACGCTGCATAAGGTCTTCGTGCTTTGTGTTGACGACGACGTCGGCGCCGAAATGCTTTGCCATTTCCACGGCGCTGTCACGGCGCACCGACATGATGACCTTCGACGCGGAGAAGCACCTGACCGTCTGTAAGAAGGAAAGACCGGCAACGCCGTTGCCCTGGATCAGCACCGTTGAGCCCGGCAGCATCCCGTAACGGTAGATGATACCGAACGGGCACAACGCCGCCTCGATGATGCCGGCTTCGTCGAAGCTGACACCGTCGGGAATGAACCGGATACCGTTTTCCGGCACGCTTACGTATTCGGCATAGCCGCCGTCATAGGGCGGGAAGCCGATCTCGCCGCTCTCACGGCAAAGGTGCTTGTTTCCGCTCTCGCATGCACGGCAATGTCCGCAGGATACCGCCGTTTCGACGACGACACGGTCGCCGGGCTTTACGGACCTGACAAGTGCCCCGACCTTGTCCACGACACCGGCGATCTCATGCCCGGGAATAAGCGGCGGAGCACCGAATTCTCCGCCGATCACGGCAATGTCGGTGGAGCATATGCCGGCGCTGACCACCTTGATCACCACCCAGTCGTCCTTACAGGCGGGATACGGATGATTTTCATCCAGATGCAAGGCACCGTCGCTGTCCCATACTATCGCTCTCATAGTTCCGTTCCTCCTTATTTGAGCAGGTCGTGAACGGCGTTCACTTCCCTGCGGCATTCCTTGACGAGAAACGCGGCGTCCATGGAATAGGCGACCGAATCAAAACCGTTTTTGAAGTAGTCGACCACTGCCGCGCGGTTTCCCGCAAAGATCATGGTAAACTTTCCCGCGTTCCGGCACGCCTCCCCGATGCGCTTCAAGGCATCGACGAATCGCGGATTTTCGAACTCGCCCGGGATTCCCATGGCGATGGACAGATCGTAAGGTCCCACGAAAATGCCGTCAACGCCTTCGGTGGCGGCGATCTCTTCGATGGCGTCCAGTGCCTCCGCCGTCTCGCACTGGGGAATCAGAAGCACCTGCTCGTTGAAAAAGTCCATGGTCTCCCGCACGCTCATGTCGAGCATGAAGCCCCAGCCGTCCTTACGGCTGCCGGAAAAACCGCGGTTGCCGACGGGTGCGTACTTTGCCCACGACACGAGCTGCCTTGCGTCTTCGACCGTTTTCACGTTCGGTACGATCAGTCCCTGCACGCCGACGTCGAGCAGTTTCAGCACGGCGGGTCTTGAAATGCCTCTGACACGGGCGATCGGCGTGATCCCGCCGTGCTCCGCGGCACGCACCATGGCAAGCGTCGTCTCGGCTTCGATCGGTGAATGCTCGTTATCGAAGATCACGTAATCTAATCCCGTATACCCGAGCGCTTCCACGACGTTCTCACTCATCAGCTCGCAAAACGTGCCGATGGGCTTTTTCCCCGCAAGGATCTTTTCCTTGAAGGTATTCTTGGCTTTTTCCGCAAACATGGTCATCACCTCATACAATAAAATAATCTATTTCCGTCGGATAGTCGAACAGCAGTTTCGCCCCGTCCGATTGCAGAACGTAGTCGTTTTCCACACGCAGTCCCCATGCACCGTCAACGTACAGACCGGGTTCAAGCGTAAAGAACGCCCCCTCGGCAACTGCCTGCCCGTGTCCCGTGTCGAACGCCGGCGTCATATACGGCTCGGCACCGATCATGTGTCCTACGTGGTGCGGCATCATGCCGCCGCAGCCCATTTCCGAAAGCCGTATTTCCGCCTCGCGCTTCAACTGCTCCGCGATCATACCCGGCTTGACGAACGACGCGCCGAAGGCTTGCAGTTTCAGCACGGCATCGTAAGCTTTTTTGACCGTGTCCGACGGTTCGCCGAGGAAAAACGTGCGGCAGGTATCGCTCCATGTGCCGCCGCAGCGGATGGACAGGTCGAGAATGAAGCCGTCGCCCGCCGAAAGGACGTAATCCGTCGGATCGCCGCCGATCTGACCGCAGCGCTTCCCGCCGACGAAATCGCCGATAAATTCGTGGGGGACGTCGGCAAGCATTTCATCGACGGTCGCCTTCGTGAGTTCGTATATATCCCGCTCGCTCACACCGGGTTTCAGATACCCGCGAACCGCGTCATACACCGCCTTATTCACACCGAGTGCGCGGATGAGTTCGTCAAGTTCCTTCATGCGTACGTCTCCTTTGCGTTTTTTGATAAAAAACAAGCCACCCGTTTTCGCATCTGCGATAACCGGTGGCATGTACCAGGCGTATCATCTGACCTTTGTACAACCGTTCCGCAAAAGCGAAGCATCGAACAGCCCCTATTCCGGAATCACTGTCTGGTCGATACAAAGAATCAAGTCGGATCGTAGCCATGTCGTTCTGTGAGCCAAGGAGTTGAAGGCAGTAATTGTCTTCCTAAGACCGCTTGGCCTCCGACTTGCTTGCTTTAAGAGCTTTTTGACCTTTGTATAACCATTCCGCAAAAGCGAAGCATCGAACAGCCCCTATTCCGGAATCACTGTCTGGTCGATACAAAGAATC
>JAZRVE010000098.1:0-5540 GCA_045598975.1 Eubacteriales bacterium | reverse complement strand
TTTTTCGAGCTTCTTGTGCTATAATGTTCATGGGAAGTTCCTTCTTGATATGGTTTTTGGTCTTGTGATGATTCCATTATACCATATCTTGCAAGTAACTTCCTCTCTTTTTGGCTCACATCATTTTAACACATACATTTTCGCGAAAAAAGCAAATTATTCCCGTTTTTTGCACGGCGTCCGGTATTCATATTTTTGTTACGCGAAAAGGGTAGGATATGCCTATCATTTCAAGAACAAATGTGCTATAATAAAGCTACCGAAAAATCCATGAGAAAAGGAGCCGGAAGAGAGAAAAAAGGAGTAAGGAAATCACAGTATGAACGGAGACATTATCGTAGCGCTCATCGGGCTTGCCGGGAGTGCGGCGGGCTCGCTGTGCGGGATACTCGTGTCGGGGAAGCTGACGCAGTTTCGCATCGAGCAGCTCGAAAAGAAGGTAGAGAAGCACAATTCGCTGATAGAGCGGATGTATGCGTTGGAAGAAAAGCATACCGTGCAGGAGGAAAAACTGCGAGAGACCGATCGGCGGGTCGGGCAGTTGGAAAAGACCGTCAAGGCGTAACAAACGCGAAAAGGAGAATAAAAAATGGAAAAATTCACCAGTCGGAAATTCATCGCCATGCTGACCGGCGTCCTTACGGGGATCGGGGTATTGCTCGGCGGCAATATATACGAAGGCGTCGTCACGGTGCTTGTGTCGGTGGTGACGTATCTGGCGGCGGAAGGCGTCATTGATGCGTCGAGCGTGTCGCAGGCGCATAAGGAGCAGGCGGCACAGCAGCTTATGCGGGAAGAAGAATAGAAATAACAAGACCGCCCGGCGTCAGCCGGGCGGGCTTGTCGTTATATTTCCATACTCATCCCGTCGTAGGAAACGAGAAACCCTTCTTTTCCGGCGATGGGACAGAAGTCCTCGTAAACGGCGCCGCCGTTGTGCGAAAAGTGGTTGAGCACAAAGCGGGTGTCGGCGTCGGCGCAAAGCGTGAGCAGACGGTCGCGCACCTGTATGTTCTGCGAGAAGGTCATGTGACAGTCGTGATCTTTCCCGAATGTGGTCGTGCTGTCAAGCGAGATCAGGTGATAATACGGCGCTTTTTCGGAAAAATACCGCCACGTTTCCTCCGGGAAAATGCCGGAATCATGCGCGTATAACAGCCGCTTTTCGCCGTCGGTGATGTCGAAGATGTACGGCACGGTGTGCGTGCCGTGCGCCGCTTTGAGCGGCGTGACGGTGTATTTCCCGATAGCGACGGGCTCATAAGGACGCCATTCGGTAAATTCCCAACGGGAACCGTCGTTCGGGGAGGTCGCCGTGATCTCGGCAAGCGCCTTGTCGAGCGTCGGACGGGAGCCGTAAATGTGCAAAGGGAAGGCTTCTCCCTCAAAATGGGCGTAGGAGGGACGGCGCTGCGTCAGATCGTGCGCGTAAAAGTGGTCGGGGTGGCTGTGGGTAACGATGAGGTCACGGATCTCGTGAAGCCGCAAACCAAAACGATATACGTGGTACAGCGTATCGGGTGAAAAATCAATGAGCAGCGAATCGTCGATGAGGCTCTGCGCCCGACTGCGCAGATTGCGCCCGCCAAGCGTGCGCGCACGGCGGCAGAAGGAACAGTCGCAGAAAATACCGGGAAAGCCTTCTGCGGCGGCAGTGCCGAGATAGGTCAGTTTCATGAAATCACCCTTTTTCGGAAAATCGGATAAAAGCGGAAGGATCAGTTGCGGAGGCTGTGGATGGGCGCGGGGATGCGTCCGCCGCGGCGGATGAAGTTGACGCTGGAATAGCCGTTGACGGGCATGATGGGCGCGTAGCCGAGCAGTCCGCCGAAGGAAACGCTGTCGCCGACGGTTTTGCCGTAGGCGGGAATGAGGCGGACGGCGGTGGTCTTTCCGTTGATCATGCCGATGGCGGCTTCGTCCGCGATGGTGGCGGAAACGGTTTCCGCCGGCACGTCGCCGGGAACGGCGATCATGTCGAGTCCCACCGAGCAGACGGAGGTCATGGCTTCGAGTTTTTCAATGGTCAGTGCCCCGCAGGCGGCGGCGTCGATCATGCCCTTGTCCTCCGAGACCGGGATAAAGGCGCCGGACAGTCCGCCGACGTGGGAGGACGCCATGGCACCGCCCTTTTTGACGGCGTCGTTGAGCATGGCAAGCGCGGCGGTCGTGCCGTGCGTGCCGCATTTTTCAAGCCCCATGGCTTCGAGAATGTGAGCGACCGAGTCGCCGATGGCAGGGGTGGGGGCAAGCGAGAGGTCGACGATGCCGAACGGCACGTTGAGACGCCGGGATGCCTCGCACGCCACGAGCTGTCCCATGCGCGTGACCTTGAAAGCGGTCTTTTTGATGGTTTCGGCGAGCTCCGAGAAAGAGCAGTCGCCTGCCTTTTCGACGGCACTGCGGACGACGCCGGGGCCCGAAACGCCGACGTTGATCTCGCATTCCGGCTCGCCGACGCCGTGGAAGGCGCCCGCCATAAAGGGGTTGTCCTCGGGGGCGTTGGCAAAGACGACGAACTTGGCACAGCCGATGGAGTCCTGCTCGCGGGTGAGATAGGAGAGTTCCTTGACGATACAGCCGCACTTGTTGACGGCGTCCATGTTGATGCCGCACCGGGTGGAGCCGACGTTGACGCTGGAACAGACGCGCTCGGTGTGAGAAAGCGCCTGCGGGATGGAGTCGAGGAAGGCGAGTTCCTTGTTGGTCGCGCCCTTCTGGACGAGAGCGGAAAAGCCGCCGATGAAGTTGATGCCGAGAGCGTGTGCGGCTTTGTCGAGCGTCTGCGCGGCGAGTACGTAATCGTCCGGCGTGTTGAGACCGCCGACCTGAGAGATGGGCGTCACCGACACGCGCTTGTGGATGATCGGGATCCCGTATTCTTTTTCGATCTCTTCGCCGACGCGGACGAGATTTTTGGCGAAGGACGTGATCTTCTGATAGATGTTGTCGCAGGTGGCGGCGGCACTGCCGGAAGCACAGTCGATGAGTGAGATGCCCATGGTGATGGTACGGACGTCGAGATGCTCATGGCTGATCATATCGATGGTTTCGAGAATATCGTTCATATTGATCATGGCAAAGTACCTCGCTTATCAGATGCGGTGCATGGAATTGAAAATGTCCTCATGCATGACGTGGATGACAAGACCGTTTTCGTCGCCGAGGGCTTTCATGCTGTCGACGAAGGCGCCGAAATCGTGTCCTTCATCGAAGGCGATGAGCATGATCATGGCGAAGTATTCGCCGATGACCGACTGGGAAATATCGAGGATGTTGGCTCCGTAAGCGGAGACCTTGGTACTGACCTTGGCGATGATGCCTTTGGAGTCCTTGGCGGTAACGGTAACGACTGCTTTCATAAATAAGACGACCTTTCAGAGTAATATAATACAGTATACCGCATTTCGCGGGATTTTTCAAGAGGAAAAACACAAAAAATAAGGAAATATGTCGCACCTGCGGCACGCTTCCGCACACGAAAAGATTACTGCGCAATGCCGCCATAGTCAACGGCGGCATTGCCACTGATCGCGGGAAACGGCGGCTGTTATTTCCGTTCGCTCACACTCGCGGTATGGGTGAAGCGGCACGCTTCAAATTTTGTCTTGCTTTTCTCCGGAAAATGTGTTATACTTCCGATAGTTTCTGAAAAAAGGAGATTTTATCATGAGTTACGAAACCGATTCCTCGTCCGTCGGCTATGCCGAGTACATCACTTCCGTCAAGCCGTCGAGAAAGACCAACGTTATCAGAGCGCTTATCCTGCTTGTCGACGCCGTTCTTGTCGCCGTCATGCTGGCGCTGACGCTGAAAACCATGCCAATGGTGGTAGTCATGTTCAGCCTGATTCTGGTATTCCTCGGCTGGTTTGCCTGGCAGTATACCAAGGTCGAATACGAGTATACCATCGCTACGGGCGAATTGGAGCTTTCCAGGATCCTTGCGGCGAAAAAGCGCAAAAAGATCATGACTGTCGCCCTTTCCGACATCGAAAAGATCGCTCCGCTTTCCGAATGCCGGACGGACGCGGAAGCGCTCGGCAAGGCGAACGTCTTCTATGCCTGCAATCAGGACGATGCCATGGCTTACGTTCTGTTTTATACCGAAAAAGAAACCGCGCAAAAGAAAGCGTTGGTGATTTCCGCTCCCGAAAAGACGATCAAAACGCTCCGGTATTTCCGGGCGTCGGCGTTTACCGTGCGGTAAGGTGAAATTTTATGATTATTGATTTTCATACCCATCCGTTTCTGTCGGCGGATACCAATATCTGCCGCCATAAGGAATACTGCGACATGACGCCCGAAACGACGCGGCGGGACCTCGAAAAGCTCGGCATCTCGGTCATCTGCGGATCGGTGCTGGATCAGTGGGGCACAAAACCGCATACGTGGGAAACGGTAAAAGAAGGAAACAAAAAGGCACTGAAACTCAAAGAACTGTATGGTGACTTCTATATTCCGGGCTTTCACGTGCATCCGGCGTTTGTGAAAGAATCCTGCGAGGAGGTCGAACGCATGAGCAAGCTCGGCGTGCGGCTGTGCGGGGAGCTGGTGCCGTATTGGCATGGCTGGAACGATTACGGACTGACGTACGACAGTAAGGAACTGTCGGAGATTCTCGACGTGGTGGAAGATCATCATATGATCCTCAGCGTGCATTCGATGGATGACGACGCCATGGATAAGATGGTAAAGGAACATCCGAATCTCGTCATCGTGGCGGCGCACCCGGGCGAATATCCGGATTTCATGCGCCATCTCGACCGCATGAAGATGAGCGAGAACTATTATCTCGACCTGTCCGGCTACGGTGTCTTCCGTCATGGGATGCTCAAACACGGCATTGATGAATGCGGCGCCGAACGGTTCCTGTTCGGCTCGGATTTCCCGACGTGCAGTGCGTCGATGTACCTCGGCGCGGTCATGCTCGATTATACTATTACGGATGCCGATCGGGAGCTTGTTCTCGGCGGGAACGCCAAGCGCATTTTGGGGATATGAAAATAAGCCGTTCTCCGCGTCCGATAAAACGAAACCCATAAAGAAACGCCCACCGGTTTTCCGGTGGGCGTTTTTGATGCATAATCGAGGCTTATTCGTAGAGAGAGGTGAGCTTGACGAGTCTGTCGTACTTTGCCTTGGCGTTGGCTTCTGCCTTGGCGAAGAGCTCTTCCGCTCTTTCCGGGAAGGACTGAGCAAGTCTTGCATAGCGCGTCTCGCTCTTGATGAAGTCGATGTAGTTGGCAGTCGGCTCCTTGCTGTCGACGGAAAGCGGATTCTTGCCTTCTGCTTTGAGCGCCGGGTTGTAGCGGAACATCTGCCAGTAGCCGGCTTCCACTGCCTTCTTCATTTCGCTCTGGCAGTTGGTCATACCGCCCTTGACACCGTGCATTTCGCAGGGTGCGTAGCCGATGACGATGGACGGACCGTTGTAAGCTTCCGCTTCGGCGAGAGCCTTGATGGTCTGGTTCATATCGGCGCCCATAGCGATCTGAGCGACGTAGACGTAGCCGTAAGACATGGCGATCTCGGCGAGGT
>JAZRVE010000097.1:0-3708 GCA_045598975.1 Eubacteriales bacterium | reverse complement strand
TTTCCCGATTTCTATTCGGGGGACGCGTCTTCGCCGCCTGCCGGCGGTGGGAAACGCTCAACTTTTTCGTGTTGACGAAAAAGTTGCAAAAAGGCAACTTGGGGGCTTTGGCCCCGCGGCCCCCGCCGCCCCCTCTTTGCGACGGTGCGAACCGCTATCACGGCGGCTCCGACACAGACACGCTCAAACTTCCAACCATGCGGCACGGATGCTTTTCACAGCGCAAACGGCGGCGTACTGCCGGATATTCATGATACTCACAAAAGATTGATTCGGGTGAGATGTTATTCTTTACCGGATTTGCGGCTCTATCCAACGCGTGGGAAGTTACTGAAAACAAAAGGTATGCGGCTCGCGAAAAGGTTTTGCGCAATGCCGCCACAGTCAACGGCGGCATTGCCCCTATCCGCGGGAATCAACATCTATTGCTTCCGCTCGCTCTCGCTCGCGGTTTGCTCCGCGCTTGCGGCGCGGTTTGGGTGAAGCAATAGTGGAAAATCTCATTCAATATCTTGACTTTTCCCCGCTTTTGCGGTACAATTTACTTGTATTATATACTAAAAGGAGGAAAGTCATGTTCTACTATGTGAACGGTCCGCTGGCGCTCCTGTCGCCCGACCGCGCCGTCGTTGACTGTGCGGGCGTCGGCTATCTGCTGTACATCACCAAGCAGACCTATTCCGAACTTGTTTCCCGTGACGCTTTTTCCCCCGACGGCACCCCGACCGGCGTGCCCGTCAAACTCTATACGCACTACCACGTCCGCGAAGACGCCGCCGAACTGTACGGCTTCTTCTCCGAACGGGAATGCGAACTGTTCCGCCTGCTCATCTCGGTCTCCGGTGTCGGCCCTAAGGCAGGGCTCGCCGTGCTTTCCGCGCTGACGCCCGATGCCTTCGTGCGCGCCGTGCTCTCGCAGGACGCCAAAGCCATTTCCGCCGCGCAGGGCGTGGGGCTCAAATCCGCGCAGAAGATCATCCTCGAACTCAAAGACAAGCTCTCGCACTTCCCGACGGAAGATGACGGCGACGCCCCCGTGTTCCCGCCGCAGGACGAGCCCGATCCCGACATGACGCGTCAGGCGGTCGACGCCCTCACCGTGCTCGGCTACTCCCGTTCGGAAGCCGTCAAAGCCGTCCGCGCTTCTTCCGGCGCCACCCTTGAAGACCTCATCCGCTCGGCGCTCTCGCACGCCGCCGAATGATTTTCCAAATTTCTGAACCGGAGATCACGCCATGATAAAAAGTAACAAACCGACCGGCGAAAACGAGCCGGAATTCGATTTTGAAAACCGCATCGTCTCCTCCGCCGAAGCCCCCGAGGACTACGAGCAGGAGATCTCCTTACGCCCCAAAGCCCTCGCCGACTACATCGGGCAGGGCAAGGTGAAGGAAAAACTCAAAATTTCCATGGAAGCCGCCAAAATGCGCGGCGAAGCGCTCGACCACATCCTGCTTCACGGACCGCCCGGGCTCGGCAAGACGACGCTTGCCACCATCGTTGCCGCCGAAATGGGCGTCAACATCCGCATCACCTCCGGCCCCGCCATCGAAAAGCAGGGCGTGCTCGCCGCGCTTCTCACCAACCTCAAACCCATGGACATCCTCTTCATCGACGAGATCCACCGCCTCCCGCGGCAGGTCGAAGAGATCCTATATCCCGCCATGGAGGATTTCAACCTCGACATCATCATGGGCAAAGGTCCTTCCGCCCGCAACATCCGTCTGCCCCTGCCGCCCTTCACCCTCATCGGTGCCACCACGCGGGCAGGCCAGCTCTCGTCACCGCTTCGCGACCGCTTCGGCAACCTGTATCGTCTGGAATTGTACACGCCGGACGAGCTTGCCGACATCGTCTGCCGCTCCGCCGACATCCTCGGCGTCACCGCCGAGCCGGACGGCGCGTATGAGATCGCCCGCCGCTCCCGCGGCACCCCCCGTATCGCCAACCGTATGCTCAAACGGGTACGCGACTTCGCGCAGGTAAGAGCGGACGGCGTCATCACAAAAAAAGTCGCCGACGCCGCCCTCAACATGCTGGAAGTGGACGCGCTGGGACTTGACACGGTCGACCGCAAGATGCTTGCCGCCATCATCAACTTCTACGGCGGCGGTCCGGTGGGCTTGGAAACCCTTGCCGCCACCATCGGTGAAGAAGCCGTGACGCTGGAAGACGTCTACGAGCCCTATCTGCTGCAACTCGGCTTCCTCAACCGCACGCCGCGCGGCCGCTGTGCCACCAAGGGTGCCTACGAGCATCTCGGCATCCCCTTCCCCGAAAGCGCGCAGACGGCACTTCGCGGCGCGGAAAAGCCCGCGAATGCCGATCTTTTCGAGCAAAACTGACGCGAAAGGATCTATATTTTGGAAAACAGAAAAAACAGACAGAAAAACAGCCCGCCGGGCGGCAGAGCGCCGTGCCGCGCCGCCAAGCGCCGCACCGACAGCGCCACCGGCAAGCTTTCCGCATCGCCTGCCGCCGACCGTCCCCGCAAAAAGAGCAAAAAGGCGCAGGAGACCAAAAAAGCCTCCTCCGGGCGGGAGCTCGTCAAGCTCATCGAATGGTTCCCGGGACACATGACCAAGGCCATCCGCGAGATAAACGAAAGCTTATCCGCCGTCGATCTCGCCATCGAACTGTGCGATGCGCGCATCCCGCACGCCTCCCGCAATCCCAACATGGAGCGCATCCTCGGCGGCAAGCCGTCGCTCACCGTCATGAACAAGGCATCTCTTGCGGATCCTGTCGAAAATGCGCGCTGGAAAGCGTACTTTGCTTCGCAGGGCAAGACCGTCCTCTTCACCGACTGCATGACGGGCGAGGGCGTGAAAGACATCCTGCCGACGGTGCGCACCCTTCTCAAAGACAAGCTCGACGCCTATGAGCGCAAGGGCATGCGCCGTCTGCCGCGCGTCATGATCCTCGGCGTCACCAACTGCGGCAAATCGACGCTCATCAACAAGCTCTGCGGCACGCACCGGGCAAAGACGGAAGACCGTGCCGGCGTCACCCGCACGCAACAGTGGGTGACGGTGGAAGGGGCGCTGGAATTACTCGACACGCCGGGCATCCTCTGGCCGAAATTCGACGAGGAGGCCGTCGGACTGCATCTCGCCTTCACCGGCGCCATCAACGACGACATCCTCGACACCGAGGAGATCGCCGTCATCCTTTTACGCGAGCTTCTCGAACGCTATCCCGCTCTTGTCGCGGGACGCTACAAGCTGACGGAGGAAGACCTTGCAAACAGACAGCCGTTCGAGGTGTTCGAGACAATCGCCGCCAAGCGCGGACTGCTGCTTTCGGGTGCAGAGCCGGACACCTTGCGCTGTGCGCATATGCTTCTCGACGAATACCGCGCGGGCAAGATCGGGCGCATCACGCTCGACCGCGCCCCGTCACCGACGCAAACGGAGGAAAGATCATGACCCCTACCGATTCTCTCACCATCCTCGGCTCGACCGGCTCCATCGGCACGCAGACCATCGAGGCGGCACGCCATCTCGGCTTTTCCGTCGACGCCCTGTCGGCAAATGCCAACGTGACACTGCTTGAAGAACAGCTCCGGCTGACCGGGGCTTCTCTGTGCGCCGTCGCCGACGAAAAGGCGGCGAAAGAACTCAGAACGCGCATCCGCGATCTGTCCGTCACGGTGCTTGCCGGGGCAGACGCCGCGTCCGAGCTTGCCGAACGTGCGCCCTCTCCGAC
>JAZRVE010000096.1:0-3339 GCA_045598975.1 Eubacteriales bacterium | reverse complement strand
TTGCAAAAGAAAAGAAAGGAAAGGAATCTCTTTTTTTCTCACAAGAGAAAAAAAAGAGACAAAAAAAGATTGGCGGGGAGCAACCCCGGACCCCCTACTCCGCAAAACGGGAAAACGTTTTGCGGAGGTGCCATGCGTTATCACGGCGGCATCGGTACGGGACACGCACAAGCTTCCAACCGTGCGGCACGGATGCTTTCCATAGCGCAAACGGCGGCGTAGTACCGGATATTGATGATATGGACAAAAGGATGATTCGGTGAGATGTTATTCTATCCGGCTCTGCGGCTCTATCCGGCGCGGGCGGATTTAGCAAAAGCTTTCGGGAACTCTGCGCGCGGGATAGGGACGCAGAGTTAGTCAGGGACGTATTTCACTGCACTATCCGTTTCTGCAAATCAAGATTTTCCGGAAGTACGCCGCCGTTTGTCCCATAAAAACATACCCGAGCCCACACGGCTCGGGTTTTGAAGATTCTCCCACAGGTGACACTGCGGCAATTGTTTGATCCGTCGCAAAGATGCGGCGTATGCCGCCTTTGCGACGTGGGGGGCTCCGGGGCGGCTCCCCGGCAATCTTTTTTGCCCTACTTTTTTCTCTTGCGAGAAAAAAGTAGGACGTTCCTCTCCCCGCGCCGCTTGCGGCGCAGTATGGGTGCAGCGGCACGCTTCCATGGCACAAACGGCGGCGCAGTATGGCTGCAACGGCACATTGCAAAAAAATCAAAATTTTCTCTTGACAAATCCAAATAAATCGGTTATAATAATCAAGCTGTAAAGAAAATTACTTTACACCCCGTGAGGAGGGATCGCTTTGCCGGACGAAAAATGGCGGCTGTCACAACTGTGCGACCTGTACGGCGCCCTTCTTACCGATAAACAGCGCGAGGCGCTCGAACTCTCCGTCAACGAAGACCTTTCTCTCGCCGAGATCGCCGAAAATACCGGCATCTCCCGACAAGGCGTCCGCGATCAGATCCGGCACGCCGCGTCATTGCTGTGCGAATATGAAGAAAAACTCGGACTGCTCGCCACCTATACGGCACTGTCGGAAGATCTGACGGAATTGGGAAAAATGGCGGAGGAAACCGGAAACTTAAAGCTTGCCGCCCTCGCCGAACAGGCAAAACGCCGTCTGAATTTCGATTGACCGTGATTTTTATGAATAAGGAGAACCATGTTCCAAAGTTTACAGGAAAGACTTGCCGGCGCATTCAAGTCGTTCAAAAACAAAGGAAAACTGACCGAAGCCGACGTTAAGGAAGGTATGCGCGAGATCAAACTCGCTCTTCTCGAAGCCGACGTCAATTATAAGGTAGTCAAGGATTTCATCGCGTCGGCGACCGAACGCGCCGTCGGCAGCGAGGTGCTGGAAAGCCTCATGCCCTCTCAGCAGATCGTCAAGATCGTCAACGAGGAGCTTGTCAAGCTCATGGGCAGTGAGAACAGCAAACTTGTCATTGCCTCCCGCCCGCCGACCGTCATTATGATGGCAGGCTTGCAGGGTGCGGGCAAAACGACGCACACCGGCAAACTGGCTCTTATGTACAAAAAGCAAGGCAAACGCCCGCTTCTTGCCGCCTGCGACGTCTACCGCCCGGCGGCGATCAAGCAACTGCAAGTCGTGGGAGAAAGCATCGATGTGCCGGTCTTCACCATAGAGAACTGTACCGACCCCGTCCGCATCGCCCGTGAGGCGTTGGAACACGCCAAAAAACACGGAAACGACATGCTGTTTCTCGATACGGCGGGACGTCTGCACGTCGACGAGACGCTGATGGACGAACTGCGCACCATGAAGGAGCAGGTCGAGCCGACGGAAATTCTGTTTGTCGTGGACGCCATGACGGGACAGGACGCCGTCAACGCGGCGGCGGCATTCAACGAAAAACTCGACGTGACGGGCATCATCTTGACCAAGCTCGACGGTGATACGCGCGGCGGTGCGGCGCTCTCGACGCGGCAGGTGACCGGAAAGCCCATCAAGTTCATCGGCACCGGCGAAAAGATGGACGCCATCGAGCCGTTTTATCCCGACCGGATGGCATCGCGCATCCTCGGCATGGGCGACGTGCTGTCGCTCATCGAGCGGGCGGAGCAGGCGATCGACGAAAAGAAAGCGGCGGAGCTGGAAAAGAAACTGCGGGAGCAGACCTTCACGCTAAACGATTATCTGGATCAGTTCGATCAGCTCCGTCAGATGGGCTCGGTCGATCAGTTGCTCGGCATGATGCCGGGCGTGGATCAGAAGGCGCTCAAAGACGTCAAGGTGGACGAGAAACAGATCGACCACATGGAAGCGATCTTGCTTTCCATGACGCCGTGGGAACGCGATCATCCGGAAGAGATCGGTGCATCGCGCAAAAAGCGCATCGCGGCAGGCTCCGGCATGAAGGTGGAGGACGTCAACCGACTGCTCAAACAGTACGAGGCGACCAAGACCATGATGAAGCAGTTTTCATCGGGCAAGCTCGGAGGATTCGGCGGCAAGATGTTCGCCGGCAGGATGAACCGAAGCAAAAACAAGAAGAAAAAACGCAGATAAGTATAATGCAGTCTGCAAACAAGCAGGCGATTATAAATAAAACAAAAAACATTTTGGAGGAAAACAATCATGGCAGTAAAAATCAGACTCAGAAGAATGGGCGCAAAGAAGGCTCCTTTTTATCGCGTAGTTGTGGCGGATTCCCGCTATCCGAGAGACGGTCGCTTCATTGAAGAGATCGGCTACGTCAACCCGCTGACCGATCCGGCTACTGTCGAGATCGACGCGGAAAAGGCGAAGAAGTGGGTGGCGAACGGTGCTCAGCCGACCGAGACCGTCAAGGCACTTCTCAAAAAGAACGGGATTCTTTGATCGGCTTATATCGTAGGAGGATTCGGAAATGAAGCAAGCGCTGACGGATCTTGCAAAAACCATCGTCAACTATCCCGACAAAGTCAACGTCTTTGAGCAGGATGACGGCGATACGGTTTATCTTAAACTCATGGTCGATGAAAGCGACCTCGGCAAAGTCATCGGCAAGCAGGGGCGCATCGCCAAGGCGATCCGCACTGTCATCCGTGCCATGGCAAACCGGGAAAACAAGAGAGTCATTGTTGACATTCTCGAAAACGAAGATTGATTGTTGCGCCCGCCGAGTTTTCTCGGCGGGCGCAACTCCTATCCTGCCGCCCTTCGGGCGGCAGGGAAGCGTGCCGCTTCACCCATACTGCGCCGCAAGCGGCGGAAGCGTGCCGCTTCACCCATACTGCGCCGCGGTGCGGCGCGGGGAAACGCTCAACTTTTTCGTGCGGACGAAAAAGTTGCAAAAAGACCGCTCGGGGCATGCCCCGAGAC
>JAZRVE010000095.1:0-6447 GCA_045598975.1 Eubacteriales bacterium | reverse complement strand
CGGACAAGGCGATCGACCTCATAGACGAGGCGGCGTCCAAAAAGCGCATTTCCGCCATCACGGCGCCGCCTGCGCTCGTCGAGCTCGAAAACGAGATCAAAAAAGTGCGTGCCGACAAGGAAGAAGCCGTGCGCGCGCAGGAATTCGAGAAAGCGGCGGAACTGCGCAACCGGGAAAAACAACTCACCGAAAAGCACGACGCCGAAAAGGACAACTGGAAAGCCGGCTCGACCGGCTCCCATATGCCCGCCATCGGAGAAGAGGACATCGCCGACATCGTGACGCTGTGGACCAAGATACCGGTGCGCAAGCTGGAAAAAGAAGAGGGCGAAAAGCTCATCAAGCTCGACGAACTGCTCAAAGAGCGCGTCATCGGGCAGGACGAGGCGGTGAGCGTCGTCGCACGCGCCATCCGTCGCGGCAGAACGGGGCTCAAAGACCCCAAGCGCCCGCAGGGCTCCTTCCTGTTCTGCGGACCGACCGGCGTCGGCAAGACGGAACTGTGCAAGGCGCTCGCCGAGACGCTCCTCGGATCAGAGAGTGCCATCATTCGTCTGGATATGTCGGAATATATGGAAAAGCACAGTGTATCCAAGCTCATCGGCTCGCCTCCCGGCTACGTCGGCTACGACGAGGCGGGACAGCTCACCGAAAAGGTGCGCCGCGCTCCCTACTCCGTCGTGCTGTTCGACGAGATCGAAAAGGCGCACCCCGACGTCTTCAACATCCTGTTGCAGATTTTGGAGGACGGACGGCTGACCGACTCGCACGGACGCGTGGTGGACTTCAAGAACACCGTCATCATCCTGACCTCCAATCTCGGCTCCGGGTATCTGACCGAACCCAAGCATCTCGGCTTCGGCGATCCCGCCGACAAGAGCAGGGCGGAAGAGGATACGGCGCGTGCACGTGTCACGGAAGCCCTCAAAAACGCCTTCCGTCCGGAATTTCTCAACCGTCTCGACGAGATCGTCATTTTCCGCAGACTGTCGGACGAGACCATCCGGGAAATCGCGCGGCTCATGCTCGGCGAAATTCAAAAGCGCATCGCCGCCATGGACATCCGCCTCACTTTTACCGACGAGGTGCTGTCCCTGCTTGCCAAAGAAGGCTTCGACCCGGTATACGGGGCACGTCCCCTGCGCCGTGCCATGCAGAGGAAGATCGAGGACAGTCTGTCGGTCGAACTGCTGGACGGGCGGTTAAAAAAAGGCTCGGACGTGGAAGCCTGCCTCGACGGCACCGAGATCCGGTACCGCATAAACGAGCCGCAGGCATAACAGGCATAAAAGAAGAAAAGCGTGTCACACGACACGCTTTTCTCTTTGATTTTTTTACTTTACCGCCGCCGGACGGGTATCCCTTTCGATCTCTCCCGCTTCCGTCAGCGACATCTTGGTGACGGCAGGTCCTATCAGCTCGTACACCAGCGTACCGCACAGGATAATGGCACGCACCTGCGCCCCGTATTCCGGCACCACCTGCGTGGCGATGAGCGAAAGACCGATGGCAACGCCCGCCTGCGGCATGAGCGCCGGTCCGAGATACCGGCGTATCTTGGTGTCCGCCTTACACAATGCTCCGCCGAACGCCGTTCCGCAGATCTTGCCCACCACGCGCATGACGACGTACACAATGCCCACAACGCCCACCGTCGGTACCACGGCAAGCTGCAATTCCGCCCCCGAAAGCACGAAGAACAGCATGAAGATGGGGGGCGTCAGTCCGTCGGTCAGCCGCATGACGTGCGGCACGTGAGAGGAAAAGTTGGCAAAGCCCGCACCGAGCGCCATGCACAGCAACAGCGACGAAAAGCCGCACAGCTTGGCAATGCCCACACCCGCAAACACAAAGCCGATGATAAGCGAAAGACGGTTGCCGTCCTTCTTGAAAAAGCGAAGCGGGATACAGAAGACAAGCCCCATGATAAAGCCGACGACGACCGCCCCGCCGATCTCCCACAGCGGGGACAAAACGGTGTCGGCAAGCGATACGGCGGAAGGATCACGCAGTGTCTGCGCAATGGCGACCGACACGCTGAACATGGCAAGTGCCGTCGCGTCGTCAAGCGCCACCACCGAAAGAAGCGTCTCGGTGACGGGTCCCTTCGCCTTATACTGATTGATGACCATAATGGTGGCGGCAGGCGCCGTGGCGGCGGCAATGGACGACAGCACCACCGCGAAGGCGGGCGTGATATGGATAAGCCCGACGGCGTTGAGTCCGAGAAGAACGGCAAGCACGAACAGGATGGCGAAAAGCGACTCAAAGACGGCGATGACGATGGGCGTCACGCCGACGCGTTTGAAATAAGAGATCTTGAACTCGTTGCCGATGGAAAAGGCGATAAAGCCGAGCGCCGCTTCGGAAATGATGTCAAATGCGGGGAGCATCTCCTGCGTGAGCAATCCGCCGTAGGCACAGCCGGGGATGAGTGCGGGGATGGCGGGACCGATGAGAAGTCCCGCAACGAGATACCCGGTCACGTTCGGGAGATGAAGATGCTTGGCAAGTCTGCCGAACGCCATGCCGGCAAAAATCATGACGGCAAGCGTGAGTAAAGTATTCATGTTTTTATAAAGCCGTTCCTTTTCTTAATTTCCGAAGCCTTCCGCGTAGCCGACCGGCAGGGTGAACAGCACGCCGCTGTCCGGCTTGTCAAGTCCGCCCGTCACCTCGTTCACGATACGCGAGATCGCCGCGATCTGCTCCTTTTCCACCACTGCGAGGACAGTGTTGCTGTCCTTGTGGTCGGGATCGAGCAACTGCCGCAGGGATACCATGAATTTCAGCTCGTTATATTCGTACAAACTGTGCGCCATGCCGCGGCTTTCGAGAATGGTCGCACCGCGGATGCCCTCTTTCAAGAAGCGGGACAGAATCTCGTTCAGACATTCCGTCTTATTGAGGATCAAAACCATAAGTTCCATGAAAACAGCCCTCTTTCTTTGATTTTTCGGGGTGTCACCCGTGATGCGGGATCACCACAGCACATCATAGCACTTTTTTCGCCGTTCGTCAACAGGAATTTCGTTTCTTCGCAAAATTTCCCGCTGCTTTGCGGCGGGAGAAACGAACCTCCTTTTTTTCTTACAAAAGAAAAAAAGGAGGCGAAAAAAAGATTGCCGGGGAGCACCCCGGACTCCCTGCTCCGCAAAACGGAAGACGTTTTGCGGAGGTGCGAAGCGTTATCACGGCGGCTCCGACAAAGATTTGCACATACTCCCAACCGTGCGGCACGGATGGATTACATGGTGCAAACGGCGGCGTAGCGGCGGATATTGATGATACGTACAAAAGGATGGGCTATACAAGATGTTGTTCTATCCGGCAGCGTGCCGCTGCGCCCAAACCGCGAGCATACGCAAGCAAAAACAACCGCCGCAGAGTCCTGCGGTCAGGGGGCGCGCCCACCAAAACGACGGCGGGCGCGATGAAAAGAGGCACAAAGCCGGGTAGGGACGTATTTAACCAATATCATCCCTTTCCGCAAATCATCAGTTTCCGGAAGTACGCTGCCGTTTGTACAATGAAAATTCACCCGAGCCCCCACGGCTCGGGTTTTGAAGATTCTCCGGGCGGTGATACTGCGGCAAATCTTTTCCGCCGGCGCAAAGATGCGGCGCATCCCGCCTTTGCGGCGATGGGGTCTCGGGGCATGCCCCGAGCGGTCTTTTTGCAACTTTTTCGTCCGCACGAAAAAGTTGAGCGTTTCCCCGCGCCGCTTGCGGCGCGGTTTGGGTGAAGCGGCGCGGTTTGGATGCAACGGCACGCTTCGGTCAGGGACGTATCTCACCGCATCTTTCTTTTCAGCGAATCGTGAGTTTCCGGAAGTACGCCGCCGTTTGTACAATGAAAATCCACCCGAGCCCCCACGGCTCGGGTTTTGAAGGTGCTCCCATCGGTGATACTGCGGCAAATCTTTTCCGCCGTCGCAAAGATGCGGCGCATGCCGCCTTTGCGGCGATGGGGTCTCGGGGCATGCCCCGAGCGGTCTTTTTGCAACTTTTTCGTCCGCACGAAAAAGTTGAGCGTTTCCCCGCGCCGCATCGCGGCGCAATATGGGTGCAGCGGCACGCTGCCCCGCAGAGCGGAGGTCTCGGAGGGCTCCTCCGAGACCTCCGCCTTATAACTTTCCCATTGACAGAATTGAGGGAATATGATAGAATAAAGATGAAAAAAGACGAAAATCGAATGTCAGGGGGAAACGCACATGAATGAACGTGAAAACAGACCGCAGTCGTCATCCGAACCGACAGGGCTCTCCCATATAGATTTTGAACGGCGCAGACGCCTCGAAGAGATCCGCACCGCCGAGGAAACCGAGCGTGCCCGCCGCGCAGACGCCCTCAAAAAGCGCGAACGCGCCGAGCGCATCCGCATGCGCAAAAAGCAGCGTCTCAAAGCCCAGCTCACCGTCATCGGCATAGGGCTTCTCATTCTGATCGCCATCATCGGCATCATCGTCGCCGTCGTCAAAGCAATCGGCGCCTCCTCCCGCGCATCGAAAAACGCGGAAAACGGCATCGTGAGCGAGGCGGAAACCGCGCTTCTTGCCGATTTCGCCGCCTTCGACGGCACCTTCTACGATCCCGGACAGGCCGTCTTCGTCGGCGGTCTTGACGCCTTTACCGGGGAGTTCGCCCGCTCGGGCAATCTGCCCGCCGTCTCCGCCTACGTCAGCGATTACGGTTATCTCGCCGAACGCTACCGCTTCTTTACCGACGCACCCGGCTACGCCGCTTTCCGTGACGCCGTGAAAAGCACCCCCATCTTCTCCAACGGTTACGTTTGGAGCGAAGCGCACAATATGCGCTCCTCCATCACCGGCAGTTATCTGTACGATGCCGCGCCCTCTTTCCTGTCCGCCGTTGCCGTTATCTGCCAGGCAGAGGGAAGCACCGCTTTCCTCAACGAGGTCGATCCCGATTCCGAACCGCGCCGCGACATTTCCGGCGGCATGACCGTCATGCAGAAGGTCGAGACCGCCGCCGCCCACTTCTTTGACGGGAAAACCAACGACGGCGGGCTGAAATTCAACGAAGACACCTCCCTCGTCTACGTTCTGACCACAGAAAACGACGGCACCTCCACCGGGCTTCCGTCCAACCGCTATTACAACTTCCGTTTCGGCTATCTCGACGCCTACATCAACATCCGTTTCAACCGCGCCATGCGCGATCTCGCCGTTCTCTTCAACCAGCTCGGTCTCACCGACACCGCCGCCGTCTATGCCGACGTCGCCGACCGTAACGCCGCCGCCATCAACAACCTTCTGTGGGATGACGAAAAGGGGCGCTACATCGGCTGTATCGACATACACGGAGAAAAGCACGACTACGGCTTTGTCTTCCTCAATCTCGAAGCCATTGCCGCCGGCATCGCCGACGAGAGCAAAGCGGTCCGCATCTTTGAGTGGCTGGACGGCGACCGCACCGTCCCGGGCGACACATCTTCCGGTGAAGACGTCTATACCTTCGGCTTTGCGCCGCGCAACACCACGCTTGCCGCCTCGGACAACTGGTGGGATTATCTCGAAGGCTCGCTCCCGCTCTCGGGAAGCGGCAGTTTCGGCAACTACTATCAGAACGGCGGAACGTCCCTTCTCACGGCATATTCCGACATTATCGCACGCGACCGCATTTCCGCCAACGCGGCGAACTTCCGGCTGGCGGCTCTCTCGAACGCCTATGCGGACGGCGCGTTTTCTCTCGTTACGTCCGGCGTCGAGGCACAGACGAACGCCGTTTCGGCTCTTGCGCCGAGCGCCGCGCTTTCGGCGTACTTCTCCCTTTCGACGGATGGTAAACGGCTGTCCTTCGGTCCTTTTGACGGTCCGTTCCCCATTCCGGATCCCGCGGAAAACGACAAAAAATCCAAAAAATCAGACAAGCCGCCGGTTTACCGCTACGGCTTCAAGGGCGTCACCTTTGCCTCCGACACCTACGGTGCGCTGTTTGACGGCGACGTCATTTATCTCACGGCTTCCGTTTACAAGCCCGTGCGGCTGACGCTGACGGGGCTCGTACCGGGCGGTGCCTATCTTGTCGTGCCGATCTCGGACGGTGCGGAGGTCGTCTCCGGCAAGCTCTCGCTCACGGCAGACGGAGAAGGAAAGCTCGACATCACGGCGGAATGCGGCGGCAACACCTACTTGAAGATCGTGCCGGAGGCAGAATAACCTCGCGCCGCAAGCGGCGGGGGGGGAGAACGATGTACTTTTTCTCACAAGAGAAAAAGTACCAAAAAGATTGCCGGGGAGTAGCCCCGGACTCCCTTACGCCGCAAATGCCGACTGCGCGCGGAGCGCTCCGTCGGGAGATTTGCGGCGGTGCGGACATTTGCCGCAGTGTCACCGATTATGCCATACAAAAAAAAAGAGGCTCCCGGCTCGGGTATGTTTTTATTGTGCTAATGGCAGGGCTACTTCCGGAAATTCATGATTTG
>JAZRVE010000094.1:0-47540 GCA_045598975.1 Eubacteriales bacterium | reverse complement strand
AAACTGGCAAAAATACTGGATAAAATGGGTACAAATACGCCTGATTTACACTCTGTTTTCAACTTTTTTCGATTCTTTACAATTATTGCCCCTAAATGCAGAAAAGCAAGTCTTCTTTTTGCTTGGAAAACTTGCTTTGTCAACAGGCTGAACGGCGGAATGATCCGCCGTTTTTGTTTGATACTTAATCTATCCGATATATTCCTTACGCGGCACGCTTACTTCCAGACCGAAGCTGACGGTGATGGCGCTGTTGACGCGATCCATTACGCGCTCATCAAGGTGTCCCATCTTTTCTTTGAGCCGCGTTTTATCCAGCGTGCGTATCTGTTCGAGTAAGATCACCGAATCCTTGGCGAGCCCGTATTGATCGGCATACACTTCGATATGCGTGGGCAGTTTATTTTTCGAGGTGCGGCTGGTGATCGCCGCCGCGATGACAGTCGGGCTGTACCGGTTTCCCACGTCGTTCTGTACGATAAGTACCGGACGCAAGCCTCCCTGTTCCGATCCGATCACGGGACTTAAATCCGCGTAATATATATCGCCTCTTCGTACGTTCATGCTTCTGTTCACTCTCCGATTCTTGTACGTTCTTGCTTCTTTTTCTTTCGTCTTTATTCTTTACGGAAAGTGACGCCGTTATTCGGTCGAACGCCTATTTTTTATTCTTCCGAACCGGTGTCTGTTACAGTATATTCCTTTCGCCTTCTTTTGGCTGACCGTACGCCTTGTCGTTTTTTCCTCTCTTCTCTTTTTAGCAAAAGAACGCGGCGGACTTACTTGCCCGCCGCATCCGTTTTTCTTCTTTTTGTACTTTCTTTTCCGCTTACGCGTTATCCGCGGCACCGTCATTGCCCGGCACGTCCGTCACACTGCAAAGTCCCGCCACGTCCTCGACCGGCAGTGACAGCACCGCCGCCTTGGCGTCGGTCTGCGGACCTGCTTTTTCCATGATCGCCTTCATGATGGCATTCTTGCCCTCTTTTCGCGTGACGATATACACCATTTCCTTTTCGGAAGCAAGGGACACGCCGAAAAACTTCTGTGTGAAGTGACTGCCCGTTCCCTTGGCATGGACGACCGTCCCGCCGCGTGCACCGGCTTCCCGCGCCGCATCCATGACCATATCCGAAAAACCGTTCTCCACGATCGCTATGATGAGTGCATACAGTTCGCTGTCCATTGCTATCCCTCCGTTTTCGGTCTCTTTCTGACCGTCTGTCAGATATTTGAACGATGCCGTCCCCGCAATGCTTCCGAGCGGGATGGTCAAGGCAATGCCGCTTCCCGGCAGATTGATGCCCATGCGGTTGACAAGCAGCTGCATCAGCTTTACCGCATTTTCCTGCGTCACCACGGTTTGCAGCACCGTCTTGGCATTGGGGGCAAGCCCCAGGTAATCGAGCAGGTTCTTGCTCGCCGTGCCGTTTGCCGGCGTGGAAAACACGGTTTCGATGCCGTTCTTCTTATAAAACTCCATATAGCTTTTTTCAAGGTCTCGGTTGACGATATTGACCAACAATCTGCAAGAGTTCATATCCCCGCCTCCTTGCCGCCGAATTCGATGACGTCGAAATCACCGAGTTCATCGGCGATCAGCTTTTGTCTGAGCTGTTTTTCCTTACGCTTATAATCAAGTCCCAGGATCTGAATGGAGATAAGCGGCGTTACCGCCACCATGGCGACCACACCGAAGGCATACTGCGTCACGTCGCGTCCGCAGGCATCGCACGCCCCCATGGCAAGCGGAAGTAAGAAGGTCGCCGTCATAGGACCGGAGGCAACGCCGCCCGAGTCGAACGCGATCGCCGTAAACATGGGCGGAACGAAGAACGAGAGCACGATCGCCGCAACATAACACGGCACAAGCAGATACAAAATCGGGATACCGAGGATGATTTTCAGCATGGAAAGTCCGACCGACAGCGATACGCCGATGGAGAGTCCGGTGCTGAGCGCTTTCTTCGGAACGGCGCCGGACGTCATTTCGTACACCTGTTTATTGAGCACATGCACGGCCGGCTCCGCCGACACGATGAAATAGCCGATGAGCATTCCGATCGGCACGAGAATCCAGTTGAACGAAAGCGCGCCGAGCTGTGCCCCGATATAACTGCCGACCGGCATGAAACCGACGCTCACGCCGCACAGAAACAGCACGAGCCCGAGATAGGTATACAGAAAACCGATGCCGAAGCGGATGAGTCTGCCTTTTTTCAGATGCAGGCAGAACGACTGGAAAATATAGAAAAACAGCACGATAGGCAGCAGTGAGCCCGCTACCTCCATGATATAGGCGGGAATTTCGGAGAAGAAAAGCTGCCACAGATCGCGCGAGGTCGGAATGGACGGCAGAACGACCGGCACGTACAACCCGCCGTCCGGCGCATACAAAAGCGCAAGCACCAGCACGGCGAGGATAGGTCCCACCGAGCACAGCGCCACAAGACCGAAGGAATCGCTTTCGGCGTTTTTGTCGCCGCGGATAGAAGCAACGCCGGCACCGAGCGACAGAATGAACGGCACCGTCATAGGTCCCGTCGTGACGCCGCCCGCGTCAAAAGCGATACTCAGAAACGACTGCGGGACAAAGCAGGTCAGCACGAAAACGACAGTATAAAAGAAGATGAGCAGATATGCGAGCTTAATGCGAAACAGGATACGCAGCAGCGCGATGACCAGAAACAATCCCACACCGATCGAGACCGTCCAGATGATGGTACTGTCCGGAATATTCGGCACCTGAGACGCAAGCACCTGCAAATCGGGTTCGGAAACGGTGACGACCGTTCCCACCAAAAGTCCGACGGCAATGAGAAACCACAGTTTTCTCGATTTGGTGACGGCCGAGCCGACAAGTTCGCCCGCCGGTGTCATGGAAAGATCGGTACCGAGCGTGAACATGCCCATACCGATGACCAACATCACGGCGCCTACGATAAACGCCATCAGAAGGTCCGTCGGAACGGAGATGACAAAAAAGCACAGAAAGAACACGATCGCCGTGATCGGCAGAACCGATGCCATGGATTCCTTTGATTTTTCCACCAACACCGTCCGGTGCTTGAACATAGGATCCTACCCCTTCCGTTTAGATTCCTTTTGATTATACAATAGTATCTTGCCGTCACTGTCACGAATCTGTTATCATTTTGTAAACATATTGGGAGTTTCTTTTCAGAAATAAAGAAAGAAACCTACTTTTTTCTCGCAAGAAAAAGAAAGGAAACGCCTTTTTCTTGCAAAAGAAAAAGGCGTGCAAAAAGATTGCCGGGGCGCACCCCGGTCCCCCTACGTCGCAAAGGCGGCATTCGCCGCATCTTTGCGACGGATCATACCGTTATCACGGCGGCATCGGTACGGGATTCGCACAAACTCCTAACCGTGCGGCACGGGTGTTTTACATAGCGCAAACAACAGCGTAGTGCAGGATATTGATGACATGTACAAAGGAAAGGGCTAGGCTATACGAGATGTTATTCTATCCCGCTCTGTGCCGCTGTCCGGCGCGTGGGAAGTTACGGCAAGCAAAAAGATATGCGGCACGCGCTCATAGTTTTGCGACACCGTCGCCCACGTTATGGCGACGGTGTCCCCTGATCGTGAGATACTGCGGCACTTGTTTCCGCTCGCTCACGCTCGCGGTATGGATGCAACGGCACGTTGCCACTTGACAAATATACGAAAAAAGTGTATCCTTATTTCAGTAGAACATCCTCGGAGGGACAAGCATATGACGCCAAAGGCACAAGGGAAAAATTCCATCAAGATACGGGAAGCCAACATTGCCGTTCTCATCCGGCTTCTCGTCCGGAACGGCGTCTGCTCCCGCGCCGATCTTGCCGCTATGACGGGACTCACTCAGGCAAGCATCACCTATATCACCAAAACCCTCCTCGACTGGGGCATGATCAAGGAAACCGGCATCATGAAGGGAAAGACGCGCCATCCCTCCATCGGCATCGCCATTGATCCTTCCAAATTCAAACTCATCGGCGTTCATCTCGACCGCCGCTTCATCCGGGCGGCTCTCTGCGCCATGGACGGCACCGTTTTTTTCTCCGTTCATCAGCCGCTTAACGAAAAAGAAAGCCCCGAACAGGTAATCCGTCACATGCACGACGCCATTCACACCATTTTCGCGAATGCCGACAAGAACAGCGTCATCGTCGGGATCGGGCTCGCCCTGCCGGGACCGTTTCTGCCGGCGGAAGGACGCATCGGACTGATGAACGGACACCCGGGTTGGGAGAACGTCGACCTGCTTTCCGAGTTAAAGCGCGCTTATGATATCCCCGTCATTCTCGAACACGACGCCAACTGCGGCGCGCTTGCGGAACTGTGGTTCGGCGGCAATATCGAAAACAACATCTTATTCACCGTTATTTCCGACGGCATCGGCGCCGGTATCATCGCGGACGGTCAGCTTTTTCGCGGCGAGATCGGCATCGCCGGGGAGATCGGGCATATGTCCGTCAATTTTGAAGGTCCCGTCTGCGAATGCGGCAACCGCGGCTGTCTGGAACTATACTGCTCCTTGAAGCAGTTGGAAAAGCACTATCACACCGGGCTCGACAGCGACCATGACGACGGCAAGACCGTCAAAGAGATCCTGCGCGACGCTTCCGCACGTGAGAAAAACGCCGTCAAGGCGTTGGGCAAGACCGTCGAGCCGCTCGCCGTAGGACTTGCGGGGCTCGTCAACGTCATCGATCCCGGCGTCATCATTCTTTCCGGCGCCTTTGCCGACGCCGGGGAAACGCTCGTCTCCCTCGTCGAAAACGGGCTGTCGCGGCACCTGCTGCCGGCGATCGCTTCGCACGTCACCGTGAGGCTTGCCTCAGAGCCGCGGGACACGGCTATTCTGCGCGGCAGTGCCGTTGCGGCGCTCCAACATCTGCTTCAAAATCCCATGCAATACTTTTCACCCCGCTGATCTTGCCCGGTACGGTTTTCGTACCGGGTTTTCTTTTTTTGCTTTGTTTCCCCTGACAATAATATAAGGCCGTGCTATAATTAGTTAAAGTAGTTAATCATTTATTTCAGCACAAGGAGTTCTTCTGTTTTGACCGATCAAACGACCGTTACCCTGTTCGGAAAAGGCTTCAACTATTCGCAGGACGGGTCCGGCATCACGCCGGAAAATTTCACGCCGTCGCACCTTATTGTCGGCATGATCGAAGGCATCGTCGACGAACTCGCCCTGTTTTATCGGGATATGACGGAATCCGGGACAGCAAAACCTGCCGCCCGGTTGGTCGGATCGGGCAACGGTCTGCGATACAACACCGTTATGCGGAAAGTCGTGTCCGGGCGTTTCGGTCTGCCGCTTGCCATGAGCGAAGTCCACGAGGAAGCCGCCTACGGCGCCGCAAAATTCGCACTAATGCTTTTATAACACAAAAAAGATCGAGCAGAAAACCTGCTCGATCTTTTTATATCCGGAATGATCTCAATTAAAAGATTCCCTGCTCCATCATGGCAGTGGCGACCTTCTTGAAGCCCGCGATATTGGCGCCGGCAACAAGATCATAGCCGAGTCCGTATTCGGCGGCGGCTTCTGCCGATGCGCGGTGGATGTTCTCCATCATGCGGTGGAGCTGAGCGTCCACTTCGTCTGCCGTCCAGACGAGGCGCTCGCTGTTCTGCGCCATTTCCAGTGCGGACACGCCGACGCCGCCGGCGTTGACTGCCTTGGAGGGGGCCACGATCATGCCCTTCTGCGAACGCAGGAACTGCAAAGCATCGTTGGTGGTCGGCATATTGGCGACTTCAATATAGTACTTGATGCCGTTTGCCGCGATCTTTTCCGCGGAATCCATCTTGACGTCGTTCTGCGTTGCCGCCGGCATGATGACGTCGACCTTCACGCCCCACGGCTTCTCGTTCGGATAGAACGGAACGCCGAATTTGTCGGCATAATCCTGCACGCGGTTGCGGTTGGAATTGCGCATTTCGATCATATAGTTGATCTTTTCTTCGGTGCAGACACCGTCTTTATCATAGATATAACCGTCAGGTCCCGACAGCGTCACGACCTTGGCGCCGAGCTGAGCCGCCTTCTTGCAGATGCCCCATGCCACATTGCCGAAGCCCGAGATGGCGATGGTCTTGCCCTTGATGTCCTCGCCCTCGTGTCTGAGCACTTCGCAGAGGTAATAGATAGCGCCGTAACCGGTCGCCTCCGGACGGATGACGGAGCCGCCGTAAGTCTGTCCCTTGCCGGTGAGAACGCCGTTCTCCCAGACGCCTTTGAGGCGGCGGTACTGACCATACAGATAGCCGATCTCGCGTCCGCCGACACCGATATCGCCCGCCGGCACGTCGATGTCCGGTCCGATATAGCGGTAGAGCGCCGTCATGAAGCTCTGGCAGAAACGCATGATCTCGGCATCGCTCCGTCCCTGCGGATTGAAATCCGAGCCGCCCTTGGCACCGCCGATGGGAAGTCCCGTCAGCGAGTTTTTGAAGGTCTGCTCAAAACCGAGGAAATGGATGATGCCCGGGTAGACCGACGGATGAAAACGCAGTCCGCCCTTATACGGTCCGATGGCACCGTTGAACTGGCAGCGGTAACCGGTATTGGTATGCACCTTGCCCTCGTCGTCCGTCCAGACGACACGGAAGGTGAACATTCTTTCCGGCTCGACCATGCGTGTGAGAAGGTCGGCTTTTTCATATTCGGGGTGCGCTTCCACGACCGGATCGAGTGAGGTGAAGACCTCTTCAACGGTCTGCACGAATTCCGGCTCGTTTGCATATTTGGTCTTGACATTTTCGATGACACTTGCGAGATATGCGTTCATATTGTTTTCCCCTTCTTAAAATAATATGTTCTTATTTTACTACGCCCTCTGCGTTTCGTCAATAGTTTTTATCAAAAAAGTATAGTTTATTATCAGATTTTTACAATCCTACAAACTGCCTGCCGTCGTCACCCGCATTTTTCGTCAAAATTACCTATTTTTGCGTTGACAACTGCCGTATTCCGTGCTATCATAGGATCAGTTTATTCGGCAAGGAGGTCTTCTCATGCGATATTGTATCCCGATCCCCTGTTTTTACGCTTCCCTGACTTTTTCGGAAGCCATGCGCCGCATCGCGTCCCACGGATTTGACGCGGCAGAGACCTACGACTGGAAGATGCTTGATCCGGGCGAAGTGAAAAACGCCTGCCGCGAGACCGGCGTGTCGCTCATCAGCATGTGCACCACCTGCTTTGATCTGACATCCCCCGAGCGCCGGAAGGCATGGCTTGACGGGTTACGCGAAAGCCTCGACGCCGCTGAAAAATTCGGTGTCACGCACCTCATCACGCAGGTCGGCAACGATACCGGAAAGGAACGAGCCTATCAGCACGAATCCGTTGTCGCGGGACTGCGGGAAGCCCGTTCCCTGTTGGAAGATTACGGTGGCGTCACTCTCATGATCGAGCCGCTCAATCCCATCGTAGACCACAAAGGCACTTTCCTCACCACCGCCGCCGAGGGCTTTTCTATCGTCCGTGAGGTGGGGCATCCGCTCGTAAAACTCGTGTACGACATCTACCACCAGCAGATCACCGAGGGCAATCTCATCCCCTCCATCACGCAGAACATGGACTGCATCGCGCATTTCCATGCGGCGGGACATCCGGGACGTGTGGAACTGCAATTCGGCGAGACGGACTACCGCAACGTATTCGCCGCCATCGAAAAAACCGGCTACGACGGCGCCTGCGGGCTGGAATACTGTCCGACCATGCCGCCGGACGAGAGCCTCGAATCGTTCCGACGTTTTTATCTCTGATGGAAAAAGGCACTGCCGCCGGCGGTGTCTTTTTCCGTTTCTTGTTTTTTTCGTGTTTTTCTCTTGCAAAATCCGAATAAGTATTGTATAATAAAATAAATAACTATATGCAAAGGAGTTTTTTCATATGGCAATCGTGAAACCCTTCCGCGCTCTGCGCTACACGGACAAGGCAGGAGACCTTGCGTACAACGTCTGCCCGCCTTACGACATCATTTCCCCCGCCGAACGCGAGCGCTACATCGAAACAAGTAAAAACAACATCATCCGCCTCGAACTGCCCGTCGGTGAAGACGCCTACCGCCGTGCCGGAGAGCTGTACAAAGCTATGTGCCGCGGCGGCATCCTCGCCTGCGACCAAAAGCCGGGCTACTATATCTATGAACAGCAGTTCACGGTAAACGGCGAGACCAAGACCATCAAGACCGTCTTTGCCCGCGTGAAGTTATGCGAATTTTCCGAAAACGTCGTGCTTCCCCACGAAGAGACCCTCTCCAAGGCAAAAGCCGACCGCTTCAACCTCATGAGCGAGACCTACTGCAATTTCAGCCCCATTTATTCCATGTACACCGACGCCGACCGCGTCATCACGGACAAGATCGAGTCGCTTTCCGCCGGGAAAGCTCCCATCGAGTTTACCGCTCCCGACGGCAACGTCCAGCGCCTCTGGAAAATCGAAGAGGGTGCGGACACCGCCTTTATCGAAAAGGCGTTTGCCGACAAGAAGCTCTACATCGCCGACGGTCACCACCGCTACGAAACGGCGCTCAACTTCCGCCGCAAAATGCGTGAGGACGGCATCATCACATCGGACGACCACCCCGGCAACTACTGCATGATGGTGCTCGTACCCATGGAGAGCGAAGGGCTCGTCGTATTCCCGACGCACCGTCTCGTCAAGGGCTTGAAGGCTTTTGACGAAGCGGCACTGTTCGACAAGCTTACGGCTTATTTTGAAATTTCCGACATCAAAGCGGACGCCATCGACGTTTCTCTTGCTTCTCACACGGACGGGAAAGCCTACGTGTACTGCTCGCATAACGGCACGTTCAAGCTTCTCGTTCTCAAAGACACCCCCGAAACACGCGCCGAGATTTCCCGCATGACGCCCGGTCACTCCGACGCTTATCGCGATCTCGACGTCACCGTCCTGCACACGCTCATCCTCGAAAAGGTATTCGGCATCGACAAAGAGAACATGGCAAACCAGATCAACCTCTCCTACACACGCGACAAAGAGGAAGCCATCGCCTGTGCCGCCGAAGAGGGCTTCAACTGTGCCTTTCTCCTCAATGCCACCAAGGTGTCCGACATCCGTGACGTCGCCCTTGCCGGCGACAAGATGCCGCAGAAATCCACCTACTTCTATCCCAAGCTCATTACAGGTCTTGTCATGAACGACCTGCTCGCCCAATAACGGAATCATCACACCGAAAGAAGGATCTACCGTGCCGAAAGAATTAGACAAGAGCTACAATCCCAAAGCCATTGAAGACGATATCTACCGGATGTGGAACGACGGCGGCTATTTCAAGCCCTCCACCGACTCCCAAAAGCCTCCGTACACCATCGTTATCCCGCCGCCCAACGTCACCGGACAGCTCCACATGGGGCATGCCCTCGACGAGACCTTGCAGGACATCCTTATCCGCTACAAGCGCATGAACGGCTACGCCGCTCTCTGGCTGCCGGGTACCGACCACGCCGGCATCGCCACGCAGATCAAGGTGGAGGAAAACCTGCGCGTCAACGAACACCTCACCCGCTACGATCTCGGTCGGGAAAAGTTTTTGGAGCGCGTGTGGGACTGGAAAGCCCAATACGGCTCCCGCATCATAAGCCAGCTCAAAAAGCTCGGCTGCTCCTGCGACTGGTCGCGCGAACGCTTCACCATGGACGAAGGCTGCTCCCGCGCCGTCAAGGAGGTCTTTGTCTCGCTCTATGAAAAGGGGCTCATCTACCGCGGTCACCGCATCGCCAACTGGTGCCCGCACTGCAAGACGGCGCTCTCCGATGCGGAGGTCGAAAATCCCGAAACCGAAGGCGCATACTGGCACATCAAGTATTTCGTCAAGGACAGCGACGAATACGTCATCGTGGCGACCACCCGTCCCGAAACGCTCTTCGGCGATACCGCCGTTGCCGTCAACCCGAACGACGAACGCTACGCGCATCTCGTCGGCAAGACGGTCATCGTCCCGTTCGTTGATCGTGAGATCCCCGTCATCACCGACGATTACGCCGACATGGAAAAGGGTACCGGCTGCGTCAAGATCACGCCGGCGCACGACCCCAACGACTTTCTCGTCGGCGAACGCCACAATCTTGAACAGATCAACGTCATGAACGACGACGCCACCCTCAACGACGTTGCCGGCAAATTCAGCGGTATGGACCGCTACGAATGCCGCAAGCAGGTGGTAAAAGAACTCGAAGAGATGGGCGCGCTCGTCAAGGTCGAACCGACCGTTCACAACGTCGGCGTCTGCTACCGCTGCGGCACCACCGTCGAGCCGCTGATCTCGGATCAGTGGTTCGTGAAAATGGAGCCGCTCGCGAAACCCGCCATTGAAGCCGTCCGCTCGGGCAACATCCGCTTCGTGCCGGACAACCAGTCCAAGAAATATTTCAACTGGATGGAGAACATCCACGACTGGTGCATCTCCCGTCAGCTCTGGTGGGGACACCGTATTCCCGCCTACTACTGCGACGCCTGCGGCGAAATGGTCGTCTCCAAGACGGACGTTGCCGTCTGCCCCAAGTGCGGTGCGCCCATGCGGCAGGAGGAGGACGTGCTCGACACGTGGTTTTCCTCGGCACTGTGGCCGTTCTCCACGCTCGGCTGGCCGGACAAAACGGACGATCTCGCCCGCTTCTACCCGACGTCTACCCTTGTCACCGGCTACGACATCATCACCTTCTGGGTCTCCCGCATGATCTTCTCGGGACTCGAACACACCGGTCAAGCGCCGTTTGACACGGTGCTCATCCACGGACTCGTACGCGACGAGCTCGGCAGAAAGATGTCCAAGTCCCTCGGCAACGGCGTCGATCCGCTGGAAGTCATCGACAAATACGGTGCCGACGCTCTGCGCTTTACCCTCGTGACGGGCAACTCCCCCGGAAACGATATGCGCTACTCCGACAAAAAGGTCGAAGCGTCCGGCAACTTTGCCAACAAGATCTGGAACGCTTCCCGCTTTATGCTCATGAATCTCGACGACGATACCAAGCCCGTGCTCCCCGATACGCTCGCCCTCGAAGACAAGTGGATTCTGTCCCTGTACAACACGGCGGTCGCCGAGATCACCGCAAACCTCGACAAATACGAGCTCGGCGTGGCGTCGGCAAAGTTATACGACTTTATCTGGGACGTGCTGTGCGACTGGTATATCGAACTGATCAAGCCGCGTCTCTTCGACAAGGGCTCAAAGACCTGCAAGGACGCACAGAGCGTGCTTCTGTACGTTTTGAGCGGCACACTCAAACTCTTACACCCCTTCATGCCGTACATCACCGAAGCCATCTGGCAGCATCTCGGCTATGAAAAGCCGCTCATCGTCGCCGACTGGCCGCAGTACGACAAGAGCCTCGACGCGCCGGAGGAGCTCGCCGCTATGGAGCGCATCCTCGACGCCATCCGCGCCATCCGCAACACCCGTTCGCAGATGAACGTACCGCCGTCCAAGAAGGCAAAGCTCTACATCGTTTCCGACTACAAGGAAGCCTTCAACGAAAACACCTCCGCCTTCTTTGTGCGCCTTGCCTCGGCAAGCGAAGTGCTGTACGTCGACTCCTTCGCGGGAGAAGGCGCCGTCTGCGTCGTTTCCGACAGCGCCAAGATGTTCATTCCCATGGCGGAGATCGTGGACGTGGAAAAAGAGCGTGAGCGCCTCACGAAGGACAAGGAAAGCACCCTTAAAGAGATCGCCCGCGTCAACGGCAAGCTGAACAACGCGGAATTTGTCTCCAAAGCGCCCGCCGCCGTGGTGGACGCCGAAAAGGCAAAGCTTGCCAAATACACCGAAATGCTTCAAAACATCGAAGAAACGCTCGCCAAACTCGGCTGACGCCCGGAGGAGGTACTTTTGATGAACAATCCTCTCGATCACCTTGTGACCGACGGCGGGCTGTGCTCGGTCTTCAAGACCGTCGGCTGTATCGGCGACAGCCTTTCGACCGGCGAATTTGAAACGACGCTCCCAAACGGCGCCGTCGGCTACTATGACGACCACTACTACTCGTGGATCCAATTCATGGCGCGCAAATGCGGCTTTACCGCCTATAAT
Organism: Eubacteriales bacterium; assembly: GCA_045598975.1. GTDB lineage: Bacteria > Bacillota > Clostridia > Oscillospirales > CAG-382 > UMGS882. The sequence goes on along the minus strand of JAZRVE010000094.1, from coordinate 35,460 downwards.
TTTACCCGCGGCGGGCTGACCACCAAGGAATTCAATGATTTTTACCGCTTCGACTGCGGCTTCGAGGACTCCGACAAGCGCTGTCAGGCGTACGTCGTCGCCCTCGGCGTCAACGACTTATACTGCGGGTATGAGCCGGGCTCGCTCGCCGATGTCGATCTCGAACATCCCGAAAACAACCCGCACACCTTTGCCGGCGAATACGGCAAAATGCTCACCCGTATCAAACAGATCCAGCCCAAGTGCCGTCTCTTTCTCGTCACGGCGCCCCGCTCATCCTTCCACGTCAACTACGATTCCTCCCCCGAGCACACCGCGTGGCTTGACCGCCATGCCGAACTGTTATACGAGTTTGCCGCGCTCTTCCCCTTCACCTACGTGCTCGACCTGCGCCGCTACGCGCCTGTCTGCGACGATGCTTTCGCCGCACGCTACTGCATCGGGGCGCATCTCAACAGCCTCGGCTATCGGCTCATGGCCGATTATATCGCAACGCTGATGGATGACGTCATCCGCCGCAACGAAAAAGATTTTGCCCAGGTGTGCTTTATCGGCACACCGCACCACAACGACAACGCCGTGTGGTAATAAGGAGATACACCATGACTCAACTCATTGAAAAACTGACAAAGACGGGCGTCGTGCCCGTCATCAAGCTGCAAAACGCAGAAGATGCCCTCCCGCTTGCGGAGGCTCTGCAAAAGGGCGGTCTTCCCTGCGCCGAGATCACCTTCCGTTCGGACGCCGCCGTCGACGCCATCAAGCTCATCGCACGCGACTACCCCGATTTTCTGCTCATCGCCGGAACGGTGCTGACAAACAAGCAGGCGGATGCCGCCATACAAGCCGGCGCCTCCGCCATCGTCTCCCCCGGGCTCAATCCCACCGTCGTCACGCACTGTCTTGACCGCGGTTATCCCGTCATTCCCGGCGTATGCACCCCCACGGAAGTGGAAGCGGCGCTCACGCTCGGACTCTCTCACGTCAAATTTTTCCCAGCGGAAGCCGCGGGCGGCGTCAAGATGATAAAAGCCATGTCCGCCCCCTATCAGCACGTCCGCTTTATGCCGACGGGCGGCATCTCCCCCGCAAACCTTGCCGACTATCTCGCCCTCAAAGCCGTCTTTGCCTGCGGCGGAAGCTGGATGGTGACGGAAGACCTGTTAAACCGCCGTGCCTTTGACGAGATTTCCGCTCTTGCCGCACAAGCAGTTTCAAACGTAAAGGAGATACGCGCATGAAAACACCAAAAATCCTCACGTTCGGCGAAGTCATGCTTCGCCTCTCCCCGCCCGGCTACAACCGCTTCTTACAGAACGATCAGTTTCAGGCGACCTTCGGCGGTGCGGAAGCCAACGTCGCCGTGTCGCTCGCCTCGTTCGGGCTTGCTTCGACCTACGTCACCCGTCTGCCGGAAAACCCCATCGCAGACGGCTGTATCGCCTCTCTGCGCTCGTTCGGCGTGGACACCTCCGCCATCGTGCGCGGCGGCGAACGCATCGGCATCTACTATCTCGAAAAAGGCGCCTCCCAGCGCCCCAGCGTCTGCGTCTACGACCGTGCCCATTCCGCCATTCAGACGGCAAGTCCGTCGGATTTCGACTGGGATACGCTCTTTGAAGGCGTGGACTGGTTTCACTTTACCGGCATCACGCCCGCTCTCTGCGACACCCTCGCCGACATCTGCGAAACCGCCTTACGCACGGCAAAACAAAAAGGCGTCACGGTAAGCTGTGACACCAATTTCCGTTCGAAATTATGGACGCTCGACAAGGCGAAGACCGTCATGGCTCGCCTTTGGCCGTACGTGGACGTCTGCTTCACAAATCCGGGCGATGCCAAGGACCTCTTCGGCGTGCTGTCCGACAAGCCGGATTTCGTCATCGGAAAGCCCGACAAAGAGGGCTGTCTGTCGATCGCCGAAAAGCTCGTCAAGCAGTTCGGCTTCTCCCGCGTGGCGCTCACCATGCGCCACAACGCCAGCGCCAGCGACAACGAATGGGCGGGCATGCTGTACGACGGCAATAACGCCTGGTTTTCGCGGCAGTACAAGCTGCACATCGTTGATCGCGTCGGCGGCGGCGACAGCTTCTCCGCAGGGCTCATCTATTCCCTGCTCACCGGGAAGGACGGGCAGAGCGCCATTGATTTCGCCGTTGCGGCGGCGGCGCTCAAACACAGCATCGAGAACGATTTCAACCGTGTGACGGTCGACGAGGTCGAACGCCTTGCCGGCGGCGACGGCTCGGGACGCGTTCAGCGCTGAATCCATACAATATGCGCCCGTGCCGAGTGCCAAAAAGCACCCGTTCGGGTGCTTTTTTTATATCCTTATATTTCGATCTCGCCGTGTTCTTTTTCAAATTTTTCCACGATATCCCGTATCAGAATGAGTATTTCACTGTTGGCACTGCGTCCCTCATAATCGGCTACAACGTGGAGTTTGTCCAACATTTTGTCGTCAATACGGATCGACAAACTTTTAATTGCCATAAAATTTCCCCCAATTTGTATTCATTATGGGTTTATTTTATATCTAATATGTGCTATAATGTGATTTGTAGATACAAAATATATCTATAATATGTTCAATTGAGGTAATTACTATGAAAATTGCTGTCATCGGTTCCCGTTCCATTACCACCGTCGACCTTGCCGCGTTTCTCCCCGCCGACGTCACCGAGATCATCTCCGGCGGCGCCAAGGGCGTCGATACCTGCGCCGCCGCATATGCCGAATCACACGGCATCCCGCTCACCGTCATAAAGCCGGAATACGAAAAGTACAAGCGCGGCGCACCGCTCAAACGCAACGAAACCATCGTCGACCGCGCCGACGCCGTCCTCGCTTTCTGGGACGGCACCTCCCACGGCACAAAATACGTCATCGACTACTGCCGCAAGACGGATACCCCCGTCACCGTCATTACGCCATAAAAAAACGGCGATTTTCTTCGGAAAATCGTCGCTTTTTGTATGCGGGACACAGTCCCGTCGTTTCCGTTCATTCAAGCCGCCGAAGCGGAGGAATCGCCGCGTTTCAGCGCTACCTCGGCAACAAAATATAATAAACTGTATAAAGAAAAATCCCGTCTTGTCGACAGGATTTTCGCTTTGGTGGAGACAGAGGGGCTCGAACCCACGACCTTTGCGATGTGAACGCAACGCTCTGACCAGCTGAGCTATGTCTCCGACGGAACATTTCTATTATACACGGTCTTTTCCCGTTTTGCAAGGGGTTTCGCAAAAAAAGTGAAGATTTTTCATTTTTTCCTGTTTTGCCGATACACGGGCGTTTCCGGCAACAAAAAACCGGCAGGATTCCTCCTGCCGATCCTGGAGCTGGTGGCCGGACTTGAACCGGCGACCTGCTGATTACGAATCAGCTGCTCTACCAACTGAGCCACACCAGCGAACTTACTTGCTTATTATAGCACCTCGCTCGCCGTTTGTCAAGATATAAAATCAAAAAAAGTCGCATTTTCTCAAAGAAAATCTCCCGTGCTTTTCAGGCACGGGAGACGGTTCTCGGATTGCTTACTTATTTTTGGATTTTCTCGTCGCAAACACCTTGATGATGAACAACGTCGCCACCATCAGCACGATCGAGATCGGAAGCGCAATATATGCGTTCTTGACAAAACCGGCGATGATATACGAGACGAACGACACCGCCGCCACCGTCAGCGCATACGGAAGCTGGGTGGAAACGTGGTTGAGGTGGTTGCAGCGCGCACCCGCCGACGCCATGATGGTGGTATCGGAGATAGGCGAGCAATGGTCGCCGCAGACGGCGCCTGCCATGCAGGCGGAAATGGCGATGATGGTGATGGAGTTATCGAGTCCGCCCAGACCGCTGAAAGCGGAAAGCACGATCGGGATAAGGATACCGAACGTACCCCACGAGGTACCCGTCGCGAACGAGAGCCCGACGGCGATAAGGAAGATAAGGGCGGGAAGCAGGCTGATGAAGGACTGTGCCGAGGAGTTGACGATATCGGCGATAAAGATCTTGGCGCCGAGGCTGTCGGTCATGCCTTTCAGCGTCCAGGCAAACGTCAGAATGAGGATGGCGGGCACCATGGCCTTGAAGCCCTCCGGCAGACAGCTCATGCAGCTCGTGAAGGTGAGCACGCCGCGGAGCATGAAATAGATAGCGTCAATGATGACCGCGACGAGCGAGCCGAGCGCCAGTCCGACGGAAGCGTCACTCTGGGAGAATGCCAGCATGATATTGCGGTATCCATCGGCGGACGGATCAAAGTAGCCGCCGGAGTAGATCATACCGGTCACGCAGCAGATGATGAGGATGATGACCGGAATGACAAGGTCGATCACGATACCGCGGTCACTTCCCTTTTCGGTGTCGTCGCTCTTCTGAACATCATCGGCACCCGAGGTATACAGGTCGTCGTTGAGCAGGGCGTTCATTTCGTGCTTTTTCATGGGGCCGTAATCAAATTTGTCAATGGCAAGCACGAACATCATAACGATGGTGAGGATAGCGTAGAAGTTATAAGGGATGGCGCTGATAAACAGACCGAAGCCGTTGACATCCGAGCTGGAAGCAAAACCGGCAACTGCCGCCGCCCACGAGGAGATCGGGGCGATGATACAGATAGGTGCCGCCGTCGCGTCGATAAGATAAGCAAGCTTGGCGCGGGAGACCTGCTTGGCATCCGTTACCGGGCGCATGACGCTGCCGACGGTGAGGCAGTTGAAATAGTCGTCGACAAAAATCAGGATGCCGAGCACGATGGTGGCGATCTGGGCGCCGACTCTTGTCTTGATATGCTTACTTGCCCACTCGCCGAAAGCACGCGAGCCGCCCGCCTTATTCATCATGGAGACGAGAGCGCCGAGCAGGACGAGGAAGATGAGAATACCGACGTTATCCGAATCGGAAAGGCTTGCGACAAAGCCGTTCATCGTAACGTGCTCCAACGTGCCGACGAGATTGAAGTTCGCATACAGCAGTCCGCCGGCAAGAATACCGATGAACAGCGACGAATACACTTCCTTCGTGATGAGCGCCAGGATAATGGCGATGATCGGCGGCAGGATCGACCAGAAAGAAGCGAAAAATCCCGAGCCGTTCTGACGAATGACCGAGATCGCCTCTTCGGCGTTGGCTTTGACATCGGTATCCTCCTGGATAGCGGTGTCGTAATTGTCTATGTAGGCTTGTGCGAGATCGCCGAGCTGGTCTTCTGCGGGCACGCTTTCGTCGTAATCCGCTTCCAGCACCTCGACGGCGAAGCTTGCGTATCCGGGAAGCTCTGCGTCTGCCGATACCGTAAACAGTCCCGCTACGGTAAGCATACACAGAAGCACCGCCCAGACAGCCGCTCTTTTGACGGGTCTGAACATAATCTGTTCCTCCTAAAAACGTTTATAAAAAAAAGACCGTAAGGCAGCGATCCTTACAGTCATTTTTCCGATATTGAGATGACCGAAATAGCGCTCCACATAAACCTGTGACAGCCGCGCGGATATTCTCTCACGCGTCCAACCGGGAAAACGTCCGGACATCTCCCCCGTTTCGGCACCGCACGCCGCCGTTTTCCTCTCCGCCTCCGAAGGCTCCGAAAACCTCTTCGTGCCGTGCGCCTCTACTCGTATATCTGCATTATACCATAAATTATATGTTTTGCAAGGGGCAATTACGTCTGTTTGCAATTTTTTAACATTTATTTCCTCTCTTTTTTCCGATTTTTTCCGATTTTACCAAAAAACTCTTTACTTTCGGGCAAAAACGGGGTATACTTATAATAGTGTTTATATTACTTTCCGAAAGGATGTTCCGTATGAAACGTATCCGACCGACGGAAGGGTTATCCATCACCTTCCTGCCGTCCGAAAAGCTCAAAACAAACTATCTTTCGGTCTGCTTCGTCGTCCCGCTCGACGAAAAAACCGCGTCCCTCAATGCGCTCGTGCCCAAGATCCTCATGCGCGGCTGCCGGAAGTACCCTTCCATGACACAGCTCAACGAAAAACTGGAAAATCTGTACGCTTCCGCTCTGTATCCCGTCTATGCCAAGCGTGCCGGTACGCTCATCACCGGCTTTGCCGTCGATTTCATCAAACAGCGCTTTCTGCCGGACGGCACCGATCTTGAAACGGAAGCCCTCGGCGTCGTTCGCGATATCCTCTGCGATCCGCTCACCGAAAACGGTGCCTTCCGCGCCGACTACACCGAGAGCGAAAAGAAGGACTTACTCAACATCATCGCCTCCCTCATCAACAACAAGGCGTCCTACGCCAAGGAAAAATGCTCCGCCCTGCTTCTGGAAGGACTTGCCGCGGGACTGCCCGAATACGGCACGGAGGATGCCGTCAAAGCCGCGACGCCGGCGTCTGTTTTCGAGCAGTACCGGACGCTCCTTTCCTCCTGCCCCGTCGAAGTGTTCGCCTACGGCGAATTCGACGAACGGAAGCTGACCGACTTTTTTGCGGAACTGTTCGGCTCTTCGCGCGGGTCTGTCGCCGCATTTCCGCCCCGGTCGTTTCTGTCCGGCGTCCGGGAAGACGTCCGCACCGTCACCGAGCCCATGCCCGTTGCGCAGGGCAAGCTCGTCATGGGATTTTCCATCGGCGACGTCAGCATCCACACGGACAATGCCGCCGCGTTTCTCCTGTTCAATGAAATCTTCGGCGGCTCGCCTTCGAGCAAGCTCTTCATGAACGTGCGCGAGGCTATGAGCCTCTGCTACTACTGCCGCTCCATACCCGATTTATTTGCGGGAACGCTCTTTGTTTCGAGCGGCATCGAGACGGAAAACTTCGACAAAGCCCGCAGTGCCATCCTGCGTGAATTAGACGCCGTCAAAGCCGGCGATTTTTCGCTCAAAGACCTTGACGACGCCAAGCGTTCCTGCATCAACACCTACCGCGAGATCGACGACACGCCCGGCACGCTCTGTCTGTGGCTCACGTCCCGCCGCATCTTCGGCAGTGACATCACGCCGGAAGCCCTCATCGAAGCCTTCCGTTCGGTCACGAAAGAAGAGGTCATAGCCGCCGGGAAGGACGTCGTCTTGCAGACCGTCTACTTTATCGAGGGCACCGGCAGTGAGGAGGGTTTTGAAGAATGAGTTTTACTGAAAAAAGCAATCCCGCTATCGGGGAATCCTATTATCACACCGTGCACAAAAGCGGACTGCGCGTTTTCGTCATTCCCAAGAAGATGACCACAGCCTACGCCATTTTCGGCACGGAATTCGGCTCGATCGACAACGATTTCACTTTTGACGGGCGGCACGTCGTCCTGCCGGACGGTATCGCGCATTTTCTCGAACACAAGATGTTCGAGAACGAGGACGGCTCCGACACCTTCGAGCGTTACGCCAAGACGGGTGCCAACGCCAACGCCTACACCACCTTCGAGCGCACCTGCTACCTCTTTTCCGCGACCGAAAACGTGTACGAGTCCTTGGAAATTCTGCTCGACTTCGTCACGCACCCCTATTTTACCGACAAGACCGTTGAAAAGGAACAGGGCATCATCGGGCAGGAAATCCGGATGTACGACGACAACCCCGGCTGGCAGCTCTATTTCGGGATGCTGTCCGCTCTCTACCACCGCAACACCGTGCGCATCGACACCGCCGGCACCACCGAGACCATCGCCGGCATCACACCGTCACTGCTGTTCGACGCCTACAACGCCTTTTACAATCTGCACAACATGGCGCTGTGCGTCTGCGGCGACGTGACGCCCGAAAAAGTGGAGGAAATCTGCGACAAGGTACTCACGCCCGCCCCCTCTCCCGTCATCGTGCGGCACTATCCCGACGAGCCCGCCGCTGTCAGGACCGAGTTCATCTCCAAGAAGCTCGACGTTTCCATGCCGATGTTCGCCGTCGGCATCAAGGACGGCGCATTCCCCGCCGAGGGCGATCCCCTCGCCAAGCGGCAGGCATGCTGGGACATTCTGCTCGATATGCTGTTCGGCAAGAGCAGTGCCTTTTACAACAAAGCCTACGAGGAAGGGCTCATCGACTCCTCCTTTTCCTTTGAATACGAATGCTCAAAGACCTTCGGACACGCATCGGTCTCCGGTTCATCCGACCGTCCGGAGGACGTTTACCGTGCCATCCGCGATGAGATCCGGCGCATCAAGCGCGAGGGACTCGACCGCACCGCCTTTGAGCGCATCCGCAAGGCGCAGTACGCCGATATGCTCCGCGAATTCAACTCCACCGAGGATATCGCCGGCGGCTTTCTCGTTTTCCACTTTGAGGGAACGGATATGTTGGACTATCCCGGCATCATCGCCGGCGTCACGTTCGAGGACGTGCAGTCGCTCTTGCGGGACGGCTTTGCGGAGGACGCTTTTGTCCTTTCCACCGTTCTGCCCCGCACCTGACGACGCTTTAAGGAGGTTTACGGCATGAACAGCATCGGCTTTCCGAATCTCGGGCTCGGTCCGTTCTCTGTTTTCCCGACGGCGCTCTCGATCGGACCTCTCCGCGTACAGTGGTACGGGATCTTCATCGTCTGCGGCATGATCCTCGGCACACTGTATGCCTACGGCAAGATCAAAAAAACCACCCGTCTTACGCTCGACGACCTACTCAACGTTGTCATCGTCTGCATTCTGTGCGGCATCGTCGGCGCACGCGCCTACTACGTGCTGACGACGCTTGACGTTTACGAATACCGCTCCTTTTACGATGTCATCGCCGTCTGGAACGGCGGGCTCGCCATCCTCGGCGGCATACTGGCGGGCGTTATCGGGCTTATCGTGCTATGCGCCGTCAAGAAGTATCCGCTGCTTGCCGTCATCGACTGCCTCATACCGGGCGTGCTTATCGGGCAGACCCTCGGTCGATGGGGCAATTTCACAAATGCCGAAGCCTACGGCGTGCTTGACCGCTTTGAATTTCTCGGGCACATCTTCCCTCTCTCCGGTCAGGTCACGGGCAACCCGTTTATCATGACCATTAACGGCACCTTTGTCCAGCCCACCTTTCTCTACGAATCGGTATGGAACGCCGTCGGGCTTTTGCTCGTGCATCTGTTTTTTCCCCGCAAGCGCTACGACGGACAGATCCTGTTACTCTACTGTGTATGGTACGGATTCGGGCGTGCGCTGATAGAGGGTTTGCGCGGCGACAGTCTGTACGTCGGACAGTTCCGCATTTCCCAGCTACTCTCGGTCGCCGCTTTCGTCATCGGCATCATCCTGCTTATCGTTTTTTCCAAAACCAAACATACTACAATTAAGGAGAACTGAATCATGGCTGTTTTAATGGACGGAAAAGCACTCTCCGCCAAAATCCGTGCTGACATCCTCGCACAAAAAGAGACCTTCACCGCACAGACCGGCGTCACGCCCGGTCTTGCCGTCATTTTAGCCGGCGACGACCCCGCCTCCGCCATCTACGTGCGCAACAAGGAAAAAGCGTGCGGAGAAGTCGGCTTCCGCTCGGAGGTCTACACCCTGCCCGCTTCCGTGACGGAGAAGGAACTGCTCGATCTCATCGGCGTGCTCAACGATCGCGCCGACATCCACGGCATTCTCGTGCAGTCGCCGCTCCCGGCAGGTCTCGACGAGGACTTCATCGTGCGGCACATCCGCCCCGACAAGGACGTTGACGCCTTCCACCCCTACAACGTCGGCAAGATCACCATCGGCGACTTTGATTTTCTCCCCTGCACCCCTGCCGGCATCATGGAGTTTTTCAAGGAATACAACATCGACATCGCCGGCAAGAAGTGCGTCGTCGTCGGACGAAGCAACATCGTCGGCAAGCCCATGGCGCTCCTTCTGCTCCATGCAAACGGCACCGTGACGGTCTGCCACTCCAAGACACGCGATCTCGCTTGCGAAACGCGGCAGGCGGACATTATCGTCATGGCGGTCGGAAAAGCCGACTTTCTGAAAGGCGACATGATAAAAGAAGGCGCCGTCATCATCGACGTCGGCATGAACCGCAACGCCTCCGGCAAACTGACGGGCGACGTCGCTTTTGCCGAATGCGAGCCGAAAGCCTCTTACATAACACCCGTTCCCGGCGGTGTCGGTCCCATGACCATCACCATGCTACTCCAAAACACGCTCACCGCGGCAAAACTTTCCTGCGGCAAAAGGGAGAACTGACGCATGAAAAACATCATCCTGATCGGGATGCCCGGTGCCGGCAAAAGCACGCTCGGCGTTCAGCTCGCCAAAACGCTCGGGGCGGATTTCGTAGACACCGACATCGTCATCCAGAACCGCACCGGCGAGGTACTGTACAAAACGCTTGAACGCATCGGTGTGGAGGGGCTTCTCGACCAGGAGGAGGCCGCCATCCGCAGTATGGATATGAAATCGGGCTTTCGCGTCGTCGCCACCGGCGGCAGTGCCGTATTGCGGGACGCGTCCATGAAGCACCTGAAAAACGGCGGCATCTGCGTATATCTGTATCTGCCCTATTCCGTCATCGCCCGCCGCGTCAACAACCGCTCAACGCGCGGCATCGCGGCGGAAAACCGTATGTCACTCAAAGACATCTACGATTACCGTGAACCGTACTACCGCAAATATGCCGACTACACCGTCGACTGCCGCGGCAACACCGCCGAAAAGAACGTGGCGGAAATCTTAAAGGTACTTATCAGCGCAAACTGTGACAAATAATGACAATTGCAAAAGGAGCCTGTCATGATCGAATTTACCTGCAACTGCGAACGCAAAAAACACGCCGCCCCGCTTGAAGGATGCGAAATCTCATGCGGTGCCGTCGGAAAAATCCCGGAGATCCTGCACGATTATCATAAAATCTTCCTCGTTGCCGACGAAAATACCTACCGTGCCGCCGGAAAACAGGTCGAGGACGTCTTAAAGGAAAACGGGATGCACTTCCGCACCCTCGTTCTGCACGGCGATCCCGTATTGCCGAACGCCGAGACCTTCGGCACCATCTTATTAAATCTCAACGATCCCGCCGCAAAGTCCGACATCTTCTCCTATTCCCCCCTGCCGGACTTCATCCTTGCCGTCGGCTCCGGCACCATCAACGACTCCTGCCGCCTTGTCAGCTACCGTCTCGGGCTCCCCTACGGCATCTGCGGCACGGCACCCTCCATGGACGGCTACGTTTCGGCGGGCTCACCTGCCCTTCACGACGGTACCAAATCCACCATCCAGGGCACAACGCCGAAATACTTCATCGCCGATCTCGACGTCATGAAGGATGCGCCGTATGATATGCTTCTCGCCGGCATCGGCGATATGTTCGGCAAATATACGGGGCTTCTTGACTGGGAGCTTGCCCGCGACTGCACGGGCGAATACTTCTGCGTAAAAATCGCTTCCGACGTGCGCGACGCCGCCGACAAGTGCCTTGAAAGCGGCTATGATCTGCCCTCCCGCTCCCCCGACTGCATCCGCCGTATCGTCGAAGGTTTTCTCGTCACGGGGCTCGGCATGGCGTATACCGGCAATTCCCGTCCGGCATCGGGCTCCGAGCACATTATCGCCCACGCATGGGAATTATACGACGTTGAAAACGGCAGCAAGCCGCATCTGCACGGACTTGAAGTATGCGAAGCGACGCGTCTTGTCGCCATCCTCTACCGGATGCTGTATGATGAAACGGACGACTGCGCCTTAAAGGCGCTGATAGAGCCCTATCTTGCCGCTTTTGACCGGATCGAGGAATTTTGCGTGCGTATGAACGTGCCGCCGACCGTTACGGAACGTTCCCGCATCCTTGACGGTCTGCATCGTGCGCTCACATTACGCGACCGCTACACCGTTCTTTTCTATCTGCGCGACAAAGGCTTATTTGACGCCTACGCCGAGCGCGCCGCCGACGCGCTTCTCGCAAAACTCGGCTGACCGCCATGAAGAAAAACGCACGGAATATGGCGTACTCCGCCATCCTCGCCGCTCTTGTCACCGTGTTCGTGGTGCTCGGCGGGGTTCTCGACGTTTTAGACCTGACGAGCGCCGCCGTGAGCGCGCTCATTCTCTGCATCGTTGCCGATGAAATGGGAAACAGGCGTGCGCTTCTCATTTACCTCGTTTCCGCCGCGCTGTCGCTCATTCTGATGCCGGGCACCACGGCGACGGTCTATTTCGTCTTTTTCTTTGGCTACTACCCCGTTTTACGAACTTTTCTCAACCGCGTCCTGGCGGGACGGAAAGGACACGTTTTTGCCATTCTGTTCGACATCTACAATCTCTTTTCGTTCGGCATCTACTTCTTCTTCAAAAAGCTGTTCGGCATGGAAAACGATCCGCTTGCCGTCAAAATCCTCTATTTTGTCGTTTCGGACGCGTTTTTCTGCGCTTTTGAACTGCTTTGCTCCCGCATCTACATTCTCTACCGGTACAAGATCAAAAACCGTCTGTTCCCACCGAAACCTTAGGAGGCTTCCTCATGTTAATCCGCAATGCCATCTTTGACCTCGACGGCACGCTCGTCGATTCCATGCCGTACTGGCGCCGCTTTCAGCTTGAAGCCATCCGCGACACCTTCGGCGTACCGTTAACGGAAAAAGAAATTACCGATTACTGCCGGCACTCCAAGGAATACGTCGTAGACGACATTCTCAAAAAATACGGAAAAACCGTTTCCTTCCACGAGCATCTCGACGAAGTCCACCGCCGCATCGGACAGGCCTACATGACGCAGGTGAAGCTCAAAAGCGGCGCACGCGACTATCTGCGCTATCTCAAAGAGAGCGGATGCGGCATCGCGCTCGCCACCTCCACGAAAAAAAACCTCATCGAGCCCCTGCTCGTCCGCAAGAAGATCGACCGGTATTTTGATGCCGTCGTAACAGCGGAAGAAGTCGGCATCAGCAAATACAGAAGTCCCGCCGTTTACGATACCGCTCTGGCAGCTCTCGGTGCAGACAAAGCCGATACCGTCATCTTTGAGGACCTTGTCTACTGCGTGCGCACCGCAAAGGCCGCCGGTTACTATACGATCGCCGTCCGCGACGCCGCTTCCCGCGACCACGCCGACGAGAACCGCACTCTTGCCGACCGATACATCCGCTCCTTCTTTGAATTACTGCCCTGACGGGAGGTTTTTTGTATGAACATCGACGCTTTTGACGCTTTTTTGTCGTTTCTCGAACAGCACGACCGTTTTCTCATCCTCATCCACGAAAAGCCGGACGGCGACGCCATCGGCTCCTCTCATGCTCTTGCGCTGTTTCTCAAAGCCATCGGCAAGGACTGCGCCGTCGCGTGCCCGTCGCCTTTTCCGCACAGGCTTTCCTTTCTGTGTTCCGACGACGTGCCCTATTTCACGCCCGACACCGTGAAAAACTACCCGTACGAAACCGTCATCAGCGTGGACGCGGCGTCTCCCTCCCAGCTTGCCGGGCTTTGGGAAGACCTCCGTCTGCCGCTTGCCTACGCCGTCGATCACCACAAGACAAACAGCCTTTCTCCGACGGTCGGCAAATACGTCGATCCCTCCGCCGCCGCTGTCGGCGAGATCCTTTTTGACATGATGGAACGCTACGCCGCCGTGCACGGAACGCCCGTCATTTCCCCCGCCGTCGCCGACGCGCTCTTTACCGCCGTTTCCTCCGATTCCGGCTGTTTCAGATACGGCAACACCACCGCCCACACGCATGCCGTCGCCGCTTCTCTTTTTGCCGTCGGCGTTCATGCCGAGCAGATCAACCGCATCCTCTTCGACACAAAATCGCTCGTGCAGATGAAGACCGAAGCCGCGGCGCTCGACAAGCTGACGCTTTATTTTGACGGACGTCTTGCCATCGTCTGTCTGACGCTCGACGACCTTGCCGCCATCGGCGCGACCGAGGAGGACACCGAAACCCTTTCGCAGATCGCACGCACCGTCGAGGGCGTAGAGATCGGCGTGCTCATGCGCGAAAAAAAGCAGTCCGACGGTTCGTCCTGCTTCAAATATTCGGTGCGCTCCAATTCGGATGCCGACGTGTCTCTGCTTTGCGCCGCGTTCGGCGGCGGCGGTCACAAAAAGGCCGCCGGATGCACCATTGCCGCCGACAAAGAAACAGCGCTGTCGCGCTTTCTTACGGAAGCGGAAAAATTATTGAATGTCTGATGATCTCACAACGCAGAAAGGACGCTTTCTCATGAAATACGACATCAATCGGATGACTTTGCGCGAAAAGATCGGGCAGACCGCCATTCCCGCACCGCCCGCCATGCAGCAGGGCGGCAAGGAATACGGCTATGCCGAATACTTAAAACGCTTCCCCTACGGCGGTTTTTTTGTGGAATATTTCTACAAGGATCACGGCGGAGAACGGTTTGACAAGGGCGCCGAATTTGCCGCCTTTGTGCCGGAATTGCAAAAGCAGATGAACATCCCGCTCTTTGTGTGCTGTGATGCCGAATTCGGCGTCAAGGGAGAAATCTTCAAGGACGGGCATCTCATTCCCGCCGCCATTGCCACCGCCGCCGCAAACGACCAGACGCTTGCCTACCGCCGCGGCTACTATTGGGGCAGAGAAATGCGCGCTCTCGGCATGAACTGGGTATTCGGACCGGTGGGCGATCTTTCCGCTTCTTTTTTTGCCACCCATGCGCCCCGCAGTTTTTCCGACGATCCGGAAAAGACCGCCCGCATGGTATCCGCCACGGTGCGCGGCTTGCAGGACGCCGGCATGGCGGCCACCACCAAGCACTACCCCGGTACCGGGCATGAATTCCGGGATTCCCACTTCTCCTTCTGCGCCATCAACGACACGCTCGAAGAATGGAGCGGCGGTCAGAAAAAGGTTTGGCAGGCGGCGGAAAACGCCGGCACCAAAACCTTTATGACGGGACATCTCCCATTGCCCTGCGTCGATCCGGAGCCTGTCGTGGGACGTTTTCTCCGCCCCGGCTCCGCCTCCGAAAAGGTCATCGATATCTTACGTGACGATATCGGTCACAAGGGCGTCGTCATCTGCGACGCCGTCAGCATGAAGAGCCTCGCCGCGACCTTTGACCACGATGACGTCTACGTCGAATGCTTCAACGCCGGAAACGACATCATCCTCTTTACCCACGACGACTACTTCGACATCATGGAACGTGCCATTGCCGCCGGAAAAGTGACAATGGAACGTCTGGACGAGGCCGTCACGCGCATCCTGACGCTCAAAGAGGAACTCGGGCTCTTTGACGGCAACTTTGTTGCGCCGCCCATGACCGCCGAGGAAAATGCGGCTCTCGAACAGATGAACTTCGACGTTGCCGCCCGATCCCTCACCCTTGTCAACAACGATGGTCTTATCCCCTTTGACAAAACGAAAATCAAAAAGGTCTCCGTTATCGGCATCACCGAATACGAGCCCTTTATCGGATATCTGGACAACTTAAAAAAAGCCTTTGAAAGCCACGGCATCCATTGCACCGTGCAGGATCATCTGCGTTCCAAGGCGGAACTGGAAACCCTCTGCGCCGAAAACGATCTCATTCTGTACGCCTGCTACATCAATCAACAGCGTCCCTACGGCTTTCCCGGCTTCTCTTCCGGAAAGCCCATGAGCACCTTATTCAACGCCTACTCCTTCGGAAACGAAAAATCCGTCACCGTAAGCTTTGGTCATTCCTCCGTCTATTACAACTATTTTGAGTCGGTCGGCGCTTATATCGACGCTTACTCCGACAGTCCCGAAACCATGCGCGCCGTCGTAATGGCACTGCTCGGTGACCTGCCGTTTCCCGGCGTTTCCCCCATGAGACTCCGTCCGGAGCTTGTGTGATCGTTGATTCTGACAGGAGGTATCAATATGGAATTACCGGTAAAACCATATGAAAACGAATACGACGTGCTGGTGATCGGCGGAGGACCCGCCGGCTGTGCCGCCGCCGTTGCCGCCGCCGAAGAGGGCGCTGCCGTCCTTCTTCTGGAATCCGGCTACTGTCTCGGCGGAATGCAGACACAGGGGCTTGTTACCTGCTTTGCGCCTTTCGGGGACGGGGTACAGGCCGTTTCCGCCGGCTTTGCCGACCGTGTGCGCCGCCTGAACAACAAAGCCGCTTACCGTACAAGCGAAGACAGTCTCGGCTGGGTAACGGCATCCCCCGAAGACAACAAACGCATTTACGACGAACTGCTTGCCGATTCCGGGGCTGATGTGCTGTTCGGCTACACCCTCTGCGCCGCCGAACAACAGGAGGACACCGTTACCGCCGTTGTGGCGGCGTCAAAAAACGGGCTCACCCGTTTTTCCGCCAAAACCTTTATCGACTGCACCGGCGACGCCGATCTCTGCGCGCTTACCGGTGTTCCCTTTTCCATCGGCAACCAAGCGGGCGACGTGCAGGCGTCCTCTCTCTGCTTTATCCTCACCAACATCAACGGCGAAGCCGCCGCAAAAATCCCCCTCTATTCCGGCTCAAAGGACAGCCCCATCCACCGCATTCTCCGTTCCGGCAAATGGCCGTCCCTCGGGACAGAGCCCCATCTCTGCGTCGACTGGCTTTCCCCCACCACCATCAGCTTCAACACCGGACACATCTACGTCAACGATCCCACCGATCCGAAAAAGGTTTCCGATGCCATGCGCAAAGGACGCAAAATGGCGTCCGATCTCCGGGACGCGCTCGCCGAAACCGAGCCGGAGGCTTTCGGTGATGCCTATCTTGTCGCCACCGCTCCCCGCCTCGGCACAAGAGAATCCCGCCGCATCCACGGTCTGTACACCCTTACCATCGAGGACTACATCGCCCGCCGCTCATTCCCCGATGAGATCGCCCGCAACTGCTATTTCATCGACGTCCACTCCCACGCCAACAGCACCGCCTCCGCCGCTCCCGCCATCAGCTACGAACGCGGCGAGAGCCACGGCATTCCCTTCCGTTCTTTGGTTCCGGTGGGCAAACAAAATCTCATCGTTGCCGGACGTTCCCTCTCCTGCGATCCCCTTGTGTTAGGCGCGCTCCGCGTCATGCCGAACTGCCTCACCACGGGGGAAGCCGCAGGCTGTGCCGCCGTCCTTTCGGTAAAGACGGACGTGCCCTTTCCCTCTCTTAACACCGACGTCCTGCGCGATATCCTGC
The DNA here is from genome assembly GCA_045598975.1 of Eubacteriales bacterium. Taxonomy (GTDB): domain Bacteria; phylum Bacillota; class Clostridia; order Oscillospirales; family CAG-382; genus UMGS882. The sequence continues at coordinate 18,465 of JAZRVE010000094.1, read as the reverse complement.
GAAAACGGGGAGCCTACATCAAATAGGACAAAACAGCCACCCGGCTTCGGGTGGCTGTTTAATATTTCTTATATACTTTACGCTCTTCCCGTTTTTTCGGCAAGCAGTTTTTCCACGGAAGCAAGCTTGGCACAGACGCACAGCACCTGCATACCCGCTTCCAGCTCTTCGATTTTCGGGAAGGATGGTGCGATGCGGATATTGGTGTCGCCCGGATCGCGGTGGTACGGGTAGGTAGCGCCCGCATCCGTTAACTTAACGCCGACATCCGCCGCAAGCGCGACCGTGCGCTTTGCACAGCCCGCATAGACGTTCAGACTGATGAAATACCCGCCGCGCGGCTTTGTCCAAAGGGCAATGCCGGAATCTTCGAGACATTCGGAAAGCACCTTCTGGCACACCTCGAATTTGGGGCGCAGAATGGCGGCGTGCTTCTTCATGTAGGCACGAATCCCGTCCGCCGAGCCGAAATACTTGACGTGACGCCACATATTCATCTTATCATGCCCGATGGTCTGCTTCTGCATGATGGATTTGATATGGTCGATGTTCTCGCGGGAAGCGCCGAGCGCCGAAACACCGCTTCCGGGATAGGTGATCTTGGAGGTCGAGGTGAAGATATACGGCAGGTTGCCGTTGCCGTTCTTTTCGCATTCCGACAGAATGTCGATGAGCGTATCCCCTTCGTCATACAGATCGTGCACGGCATACGCATTGTCCCAGAAAATACGGAAATCCTTGGACGCCGGCTTCATGGCGGCAAGGCGCTTGATGACCGTTTCCGAATAGGTCGTTCCGGTCGGGTTGCTGTACTTCGGCACGCACCAGATGCCCTTGACCGCTTCGTCCTTGATGAGCTCTTCCACAAGATCCATATCCGGTCCGTCGGCGAGCAGCGGGACGTTGATCATTTCGATGCCGAGCGATTCGCAGATAGCGAAATGGCGGTCATAACCCGGCACGGGGCACAGGAATTTCACCTTTTCCATCTTCACCCACGGACCGTTGCCTCCGTATACCCCGTACAGCATACAACGCGCCATGGCGTCGTACATGAGGTTGAGGCTGGAATTGCCGCCGACGATGATCTGCTGCCACGGCACGCCGATGATCTCGGAAAAAATTTTCTTGGCGTAGTCGAGACCGTCCACAAGACCGTAGTTGCGGCAGTCAAAGCCGTAATCGGTATAGCAGTCCGCGTTGCAGGTGATGACTTTCAGCATATTTTCCGACAGGTCAAGCTGTTCTTTACACGGCTTGCCCCGCGTCATATCAATGGTCAGCCCCTTTTCTTTGAGGGCTTTATATTCTTTTAACAGTTCGATCTGTTCTTTTTCCAGTTGAGCGGCGCTCATGGCAAGATAATTCATAACGATTTCCTTTCGGGTTTGTATTTATTGAATAATTATAGCACAAAAAATTCGTAATTGCAAGGCTTTTTCTGATTTTTTTCTCGTTTTTGCATAATTTTGTTTGTTTTGTTCAGATTCTTTTCGTTCCCTTTCTTTATCATATGTATTTTGTCAAAATACGCCCCTTTTCGGCGTGCGGGCAAAAAACCGCGTGTGTCCGGCATTCGGTACACACGCGGTCTTATTTTTTAAGAAACCGGGAAACGCTTATTCGCCGAGAGAATCCTTGGCATGGACGACGACGTCCTTATCATAGCAGGTGAACATTTCGGCGATCTTTGCCTTATCGCCCTTAGGCGTCACAAGGCTGACGAGCGGCACGATGATAAGTCCCGCCACCATGGCGAAGGCACCGCAGTTGATAGGCGACTGCAAAAATGCCGGGAACGCCGAACGGAAGAACAGATTGAGCGTCATGATGCCGGCACCGAACACAAAGCTGCACCACACCGATGCTTTGGTAATATTCTTGGCGTACAGACCGTACAGGAAGGGCGCAAGAAAAGCACCTGCCAGTGCGCCCCACGACACACCCATGAGCTGAGCGATGAAATTGACGTTATTGGTATGTTGCAGGATGGCGATGAACGCCGAAATGGCGATGAACACCACAACCAGAACGCGCATGACACCGACCTGCTTCTTTTCGCTCATCTTCTTATCGAAGGTGCTCTTGATGAAGTCGAGCGTCAGCGTGGAGCTGGATGCCAGCACAAGGCTCGACAACGTGGACATGGACGCCGAAAGCACCAGAATCACCACGATGCCGATAAGGACGTCCGGAAGCTTCGACAGCATCTGCGGGATGACGGCGTCAAAACCGCCCACCGGCGTACCGTCTACAACATCAATGCCGGAAATGCGTCCGAAGCCGCCGAGGAAGTAGCAGCCGCCTGCCACGATGACGGCGAAGAAGGTGGAAATGATGGTACCCTTATTGATATCGTTCTCGCTCTTGATGGCGTAGAACTTCTGCACCATCTGCGGCAGTCCCCATGTACCGAGCGACGTCAAGATCACAACGCACAGCAGTCCGAGCGGATCGGGACCGAAGAAGGAAGCAAAGATGCCGGGCACCTCGCCGTTCGTCGTTGCCGCGTCAGACACGTTCGCAAGCTCCGTCAGCGCGCCCATAAAGCCGCCGTGTCCGTTTAACACCGCCACAATGACCGCTACGATACCCACGAGCATGATAATGCCCTGAATGAAGTCGTTGATCGCCGTTGCCATATAGCCGCCGACGATGACGTAGATGCCTGTCAGCACCGCCATGGCGATCACGCAGACGGAATAGTCGATATCGAACGCCATTCCGAACAGACGCGACAGTCCGTTATACAGCGACGCGGTATACGGGATAAGGAAAAGGAATACGATCGCCGACGCGCCGATTTTGAGAGCCTGGGAATCAAACCGCTTGCCGAAAAAGTCGGGCATGGTCGCGGCGTTCAGATGCTGTGACATGAGGCGCGTGCGTCTGCCGAGCACCACCCACGCAAGAAGCGATCCGAGAACGGCGTTGCCGATGCCGATCCACGTCGAAGCGATACCGAATTTCCATCCGAACTGTCCGGCGTATCCGACAAAGATGACGGCGGAAAAGTAGGACGTTCCGTATGCAAACGCCGTCAGCCACGGACCGACGCTGCGTCCGCCGAGAACGAAGCCCTTGACATCCGTCGCGCTCTTGCGGCAATAGATGCCCACCCCGATCATACTTCCGAAAAACAATACGAGTAACAGTGCTTTGACAAACATGGTAATCTATCCTTTCTTTTTTTGATGGACAATGATAATGAAATAAAAAAGTCCTCTGCATATAATGCAGAGGACGACAAAGCGCGGTACCACCTCAATTGCCCGCCATACTGACGAGCCCCTTCCGTACAGAGAGCCTTCGCTCCGATACGACTGCCGCTGTAACGTGCGGACACGACGCCCCTACTCGAACATCTTTCGGTTTGCAGCTCTCGGAATGTATTTCGGATCGCTCGCTTTGCTGTCTTGCACCAACCGACAGTTCTCTGAAAAGCTCACGGTCTTACTTCTTTCCGGTCATCGCTTTTATAGATATTATACCGATATTTCTCGAAAAATCATGAAGATTTCGTGAAATAATTATTGACAAATGTTAAATTATCTCACGAATTTGCGGTAGATCGTGCGGATGGACTTTTCGAAGTTTGCATTATCCACGCCGATGATGATATTGAGCTCACTCGAACCCTGGTCGATCATGCGGATATTGATATCCTCCGCCGCTAACGCCGTAAAGACGGATGCCGCCGTGCCGCGCACGTTTTTCATGCCGCGCCCGACCACCGCGATGAGGGCGATATTCTTCTCGATGCTGATGCTGTCGGGAGACGTTGCCGCCATGAGTTCGGAAATGACGGTATCCTCTTTGCCTTCCAGCTCTTTTTCGTTGATGACCACGCTCATGGTGTCGATGCTCGACGGCAGATGCTCAAAGTTCAATCCGTTCTTTTCGAGTACGTGGAGCAGCTTGCGTCCGAAGCCGACTTCCTCGTTCATCATATCTTTTTCCAGTGTCAGCACGGTGAAGCCCTTCTTACCGGCAACACCCGTCATGACGTTCTGCACCGCCGTTCCGTCGGTATGCGTGACGATGAGCGTTCCCGCATCCTCAGGAGCGTTGGTATTGCGGATATGGATCGGAATCCCCGCCTTTTTGACCGGGAAAATAGCGTCCTCGTGCAGTACCGTTGCGCCCATATACGAAAGCTCGCGCAGTTCGCGGTAGGTAAGCACGGCGATGGGCTTGGGATCCTCCACGATACGCGGATCGGCGATCAAGAAGCCCGACACATCCGTCCAGTTCTCGTATTCATCGGCGTCCGCCGCCCGTGCGACGATAGCACCGGTGATATCCGAGCCGCCGCGGGAAAAGGTCTTGATGGTGTCGTTCGGCATGACGCCGTAAAAGCCCGGGACAACGGCGTATTCGCATGATTCCAGTCTTTGGGACAGAATGTCATTGGTCTTTTCCGAATCGAACGATCCGTCATTGCAGAAGAAGATGACCTCGGCGGCGTCGATGAACTCAAAGCCGAGATATGCCGCAAGCACCTTACCGTTGAGGTATTCGCCGCGGCTTGCCGCGTAATCGCGTCCCGCACGGGCAAGAAAACTGTGCTCGATGACGTCAAATTCTTTATTAAGGTTGACGGCAAGTCCCAGCTCGTCGACTATACCCTGATAGCGTTCCTTGATCTTTGCGAAAGCGGGCGAGATCTCCCCCGCTTTTACCGTTTCCTCATAGCAGGCATACAGCATATCGGTGACTTTGGTATCTTCCTTGAAGCGTTTACCGGGTGCGGACGGCACAACGTACCGTCTTGCCGGATCTGCGCGGACGATATCCGCGACTTTTCTGAACTGCGAAGCATCGGCAAGCGAGCTGCCGCCGAATTTTGCAACTTTGATCAATGTTACCCCTCTTTTCCGAAAATGCCGAAAACAATGGCATCTCTGTTATTATATAGGATAACCGCGCGGTTTGTCAATAGATTTTTCGCGGTTTTTCGAGTTTTTTGAAAATAAGAAATCTTTTTTCTCGAAAAGAAGAAAAGAACCTCTTTTTTTCTTGCAAAAGAAAAAAAGAAGGCAAAAAAAAGATTGCCGGGGAGCAGCGTGCCGCTGCACCCAAACCGCGAGCATAAGCAAGCAAAAACAACCGCTGCAGAGTCCCGCGGTCAGGGGTCGCGCCCACCAAAACGGCGGCGGGCGCGACGGAAGTGCGCTGCTTTACCCAAACCGTGCGGCACGGATGCGTTACATAGCACAAACGGCGGCGTAGTGCCGGAAATTGGTGATATGTACAAAAGGACGGTATCGGTGGGATGTTATTCTATCCGGCTTTGCGGCTCTATCCGGCGCGCGGAAAGTTTCTGCGAACAAAAAAACATACGGCACGCGCTCATGGGTTTGCGACACGTCCGCCCCCGTTTTGGCGGGCGTGTCCCCTGACCGCGGGACTCTACACATAATGATACCGCGAGCTCACGCTCGCGGTATGGATGCAACGGCACGTTGCCGCGCCGCAAAGCGGCGCGGTGAGACGATAACTTATTTATCTTTATCTTCTTTGTCGGGCAACGTCGAGAAAAAGCTGTCTACGCGTTCTTTGTGCTCGCGGAAGATCTCCGCCAACTCATCCTTGCGCCGGTACAGATACCGCACCTTTTTCATGTTCTCGTTCACTTTCTCATCGGACTGCGCGATGATCTCATCCGACTGCCGCTTGGCGTCTGCCTTCGCTCTGTCGATCATTTCGCTTGCCTTATGCCTTGCGTCTTCGACGAGCTCCTCCGCTTTGCGGCGAGCCTCGGAAAGGATATGGTTGACGTCCGCAAGCATCCCTTCATACTCTTTTGCGTTTTCCTCCAACGCACCGCACCGAATTTCAATCGCTTCCCTCTCGGTTTTGAGCTTCCCGTTTTCCGCCTTTATCTGTTCAAGCTCCTCACCCTGTGCGGCGATCGCCTGCTTGATATCGCGGTTCTCTTCTTCGAGTGTCTGCAATTTCCCGGCAAGGCTCTCTTTTTCCGCACGCAGTGCTTCATTTTCCTTCTGCACCTGTGCAAGTGTTTCCGCCTTTGCCTTTTCCGCCGCGATCTGCGCGTCTTTTTCATCAAGCGTCTGCTTTGCTTTTCTGTCAAGCTCTTCCAGATATGCCGTCACTTCATCCGGATCAAAGCCGCGAAAGCTTTTGGAGAACAGTGTTCCTTTTGCCGCCATGTGATTCCCTCCGTTTCCGCATACAAATCTTTCTTGTAGTAGTATAACATACTATTTTGCAAATTGCAAATTTTTTTCGTTTTTGTTTTTTCTTTTTCGTAATTTTACATTGTTATCACACAATCAACACACGTTTATTCTAAAATATAATTGCGAATTCGTATTCGGGAGGGTTTGCCATGTATACGCTTCTCATTGTGGACGACGAGCAGAAAATCCGCGAGGTCATTTCCAAATATGCCCGTTTTGAAGGCTATGCCATCGAGGAAGCCGCCGACGGGATGTCCGCCATCGAAAAATGCAGCACCAAAGACTACGATCTCATCGTTCTGGACGTCATGCTGCCCGATCTCGACGGCTTTTCCGTCTGCCGTGAACTGCGCAAAACCCACCGCACACCCGTCATCATGCTCTCGGCACGCGGAGAGGAATACGACCGCATTCACGGCTTCGAGGTCGGCATCGACGACTACGTCGTCAAGCCCTTTTCGCCAAAGGAGCTCATGCTTCGCATCGGCGCCGTTCTCAAACGCACCAACAGCATCTCCGACGACTTCTTCGTCTATGAAACGCTGAAAGTCGATTTTGCCGGGCGCATCGTCACCATTGACGGGCAAAAGACAGACCTCACGCCCAAGGAATACGATCTGCTGTTTTATCTCATCAAAAACAAGGGCATCGCGCTGACACGTGAAAAGCTCATCAGCAACATCTGGGGCTACGATTTCTTCGGGGACGACCGCACGCTCGACACCCACATCAAACTGCTTCGCAAGAATCTCGGGCGTTACAGCGGGCTCATCGTGACGCTGAGAGGAGTTGGATACCGTTTTGAAACCAAATAAAGCCTCCCGTTCCGGCGTCCGTCGCAGCGTGACGCTGCACACGAAGATATTTTTCAGCTTATTCATCGTTTCCGCTTTTATTCTGATGGTGCTTTGGAGCTGTCAGGTCCTGCTCATCAACAATTTCTATCAGACCGTCAAGACCTCCGAACTGCGTAACGCCACCTACAAGGTGGTAAACGCACTCGGGCAAAACGACAACGCCGTTCTTCTCGAAAACATCGTCTCCGAAGACGACATCAACGTCCGCATCCTCAACATTTCCACCTTTGAAAACGTCTATTCCGGCGGCGACGGGCTCATCTCCGCCACCCACGACATCGGCGACTACGAGATTTTGAATCTCTACGATCTCGCCGTGCAGAACGACGGCGAGGTTTCCCAATACTATCGCTACGACAAACAGCGCAAGAACTACAACTCACCCGGCGACCGTGCCCCCGGCAGTATCGGCATCCACTTTTTCAAAGAGCGCCCCGGCATCGTTTTCTTCCGCAACGACCGTTATGTGGATGACTATCTGTATGCCAAGATCGCGTCGGTCGGCGAAAGCGAGTATCTTGTCATTGCCGACACCCAGGTCACGCCGCTCGACTCCGTCGTCCGGCTTCTGCGCTCTCTGCTTCGCTTTACCACGCTTGTCGTACTCGTCTTTTCCCTCATCGTTTCCTTTATCGTTTCCCGCCGTATTGCGCGCCCCATCGAAAACCTCAACGCCTCCGCGCTCAAACTTGCCCGCGGCAAATTTGACACCACCTTCTCCGGCAAGGGCTACAAGGAGATCGAACAGCTCAGCGACACGCTCAACTACACGGCGTGCGAGCTCGGAAAAGTGGAGGGCTTCCGCCGCGAACTCATCGCAAACGTCTCGCACGATCTGCGAACGCCGCTCACCATGATCGGCGGTTATGCCGAAATGATGCGCGACATACCGGGTGAAAATTCGCCGGAAAACGCCGACGTCATCATCGGCGAAACGCACCGCCTGACGGAATTTGTCAACAACCTGCTCAACCTTTCCAAATTGCAGAGCGGCATGGAGCAGGCTTCCCTGTCCCGCGTCAATCTGACCGCCTTACTGCGTTCCATTCACGAACGGTATCTCGGGCTTACCGTCAAGGACGGCTACACGATACTGCTTGAATGCACCGACGACGTTTACGTTTTCTGCGACGAAAACAAGATTTCGCAGGCATTTTACAATCTCATGGACAACGCCGTCAACCATACCGGTGCCGACATGACCGTCATCATCCGCCAGACACTCGACGGCGACAAGGTGCGCGTATCCTTCACCGACACCGGAGCGGGCATCCCCGCGGACGATCTGCCCTACATCTGGGATCGGTACTACCGTGCCGGCAACGCACACAAGCGTTCCGTCGTCGGCTCGGGGATCGGGCTTTCCATCGTCAAATCCGTTTTTGAACTGCATTCCCTTGCCTACGGCGTCGAAAGCGGCGAGGGTGCCGGGAGTACCTTCTGGGTGGAGTTTGACCGTATGCCGCCGGATATCGGCGCGTAAACGCCGTCAGCCGTACCGCCCTTTCCACAGTTTGGCATAATACGTCTGCATCCTATGATCGGCAAACGAGATCACGAGCGGCAATGACAGCATCCCGGTATGGATGGGGATGCCGACGTGACGGTATCCGAGGAGTGTCGGCGGCAGTTTGGCGACCACGTCGTTGCCGCAGGTAACACGAAGGGTTTTGAACACGCGTTTATCGTACGATTTGGCGAAAGCCTTGTTGCCCACGCGCGGACAGCCGAACAGATAGACCTCGACGTCCTTATGCGGGAAATGCCAGACGATATCCACGGCGCACAGCACCGCAAGCGCCGCACCGAGCGAATGTCCCGTGATAAGGATACGGCAGTCGCCCTGCGGGACAAGCGAAAGGATCTGCTCCCGCACCGACCGATAGGTTTCCAAAAAGCCGCTATGCACCCGTATCTCCGGGTTTACCTCGTTATAGGGAACGCTTCTCATCGCCGCCATGAAATTATGTACCCAATTGGTGAGCGAATCCGTCCCGCGGAAGGTAACGGACAGGGCGTGATCCCCCTTTCGCACGAAGCACTCGGTATCGGTCGCCGTGTTTTCCACGAGGATCGGCTCTCCGTGACAGCATTCCGGCTGATTATCCCGATAGGCGGCGGATGCGTATTCGAGCATTCGCATCATTTGTGTGAAATTCATTTTCTCACCTCTTTATTCTGTCGTCAGTATATGCTTTTTCGAGACTTTTGGTAAACTTAATAACAGAAACCTACTTTTTTCTCACAAGAGAAAGAAAAGAAACTCCTTTTTTCTCACAAGAGAAAAAAGGAGTACAAAAAAGATTGCCGGGGAGCACCCCGGACCCCCTACGTCGCAAAGGCGGCATACGCCGCATCTTTGCGACGGATCAAGGCGTTATCACGGCGGCTCCGACACAGATACGCACAAACTCCCAACCGTGCGGCACGGATGTTTACCATAGCACAAACGGCGGCATACTGCCGGATATTGATGATGTGTACAAAAGGATGGGCTATACGAGATGTTATTCTTTCCAACTTTGCGGCTCTATCCCGCGCGTAGAAATTCCGGAAACTTTTGCCAAACTCGCCCGCGGCAGACAGAGGCACAAAGCGGGATAGGGACGTATTTCACTGCGCTATCCGTTTCCGCAAATCATGAGTTTCCGGCAGTACGCCGCCGTTTGTACAATAAAAACATACCCGAGCCCTCACGGCTCGTTTTTTGAAGATTCTCCCATCGGTGACACCGCGGCAAACCTTTTCCGCCGCCGCAAAGATGCGGCGTGGGGGGGCTCCGGGGCGGCTCCCCGGCAATCTTTTTTTGTCTACTTTTTCTCTCTTGCGAGAAAAAAAGTAGAACATGTCTTCCCGCGGCGCAATATGGGTGAAGCGGCACGCTTCAAAAGTTGACTTTGTGGGTGATCTGTGTTATAATGATTGTGCTTAAAAAGAAAGGGGCTTTCCGTTGGTTACAGATAAAAAACGAGTTCGTACCTGTTTTCTTGTAGCGCTCATCATTATGCAAACGGCGTTTATCTGGCTCAATTCCGTCCAAAGCCGCGAGGTGTCCGGCGGTTTCAGCCTCGGCATCTCGGAATTCTTCCGCCATCTTCTGTTCGGCGACACCGTCGACATCGAGTTATTTCATGCCATTATCCGCAAAACCGCTCACTACGTCGAGTTCTTTCTCCTCGGCTTTCTGTATGAAATTTTGAAAAAGCGTCTCGACGGACGCCTATTCGGTACGCTGTTTTTCTTCCCTTTATTCGCGTCGCTGTTCACCGCCGTCTGCGATGAATTCATCCAGTTCCTTACCGATCGCGGCACCGCCGTCACCGACGTCTTGCTCGATTTTTCCGGCGCACTGTGCGGCATTCTCTTCGCCGTGCTGATCCTGTATCTCATCTCAAAACACAAAGCAAAAAATCATTGACCGGCACATAACCGGCAGAAAGGATATTTCTATGGATAACGCCATCATCGCCCGCGTGGGCACGCTTGCCGTCACGCAGTCGGAGCTCGACGAAGCCGTCGCTTCGCTCGGTGCCCGCAACAAAAACATAGGCACCCCCGAGGGGAAAAAAGCCGTTCTCGAACAGCTCGTCGCAAACAAGCTTCTGCTGCTTGACGCACAGAAAAACCTGCTTGAATACGATCCCGTCTTCAAAGCAGAGCTCAAAAAGGTCAAAGAAGACCTGCTTGTCAACTTTGCACTGACAAAAGCACTCGAATCGGTCAAGGCGCCGACCGACGAGCAGGCAAAAGCCTACTACGAGGAAAACAAGGACCATTTCATCGGCGAAGAGACCGTAAGTACCTCCCATATTTTGGTGGACAGCGCGGAAAAAGCGCAAAGCGTCCTCGACGAGATAAACGCCGGCTTCCTCTCCTTCGAGGATGCCGCGCGCAAATACAGCTCCTGCCCGTCAAGCGAAAACGGCGGCAATCTCGGCGAGTTCACCAAGGGACAGATGGTGCCGGAATTTGACGCCGCCGTGTTTTCCATGGAGGTGGGCGAAATAAAAGGTCCCGTCAAGACGCAATTCGGGCATCACCTTATCAGGCTCAACGCCAAAAATCCCGCCGTCGCCTACACTTTCGAGCAGATCGCTCCCCAGATCAAGGAGCTCCTCTACAAAGAAAATCAGCAAAAAGCCTACCAGAGCAAGATCAATCAGCTCAAAATCCTCTACCCCGTCGATATGCTCTGATTTCCTCTTACGACCCAACAAAGAAGCCGCCCTTCCGGGCGGCTTCTTTTTCGTTACGTTATTTTGTTTTGGGATCAGTCGATATTCGCCGTATTGCGGATGGTGGGCAGTGCCACACGGGCGATGATCGCCGAAGCCTCGGCACGGGTGATATAGCTCGACGGGAAGTAATTATGATTCTCGTCGCCGGACACGATACCTGCGGCATACAGCTTCATGATGCTTGCATAATACGGCGTCTTTTCGGTACAGTCGGGAATGCCCCTTACCACACGGATGGCATTGAGCTGACCGGTCGGCAGTGCGTTGGAGAAGATATAAGCCATCTGTGCACGCGTTGCCGGAATGTCATATTCCGCAAAGTCGTTGCTGTTGATGATGGCGTTTTCCACCGCATAATCCACGTACGGTGCATACCAATTCGCTCCGGTTCCCTGCTGGATGGTGTCCTTTCCGTTGGTGTAGATGGCGTGCAGACGTGCCGCAACGGTAATGACCTGAGAGAGATCGAAGGTGCTTTCCGGGCTGAACACCGTGCCGTCGCCGGTACCGTTCATCAGTCCCAGTTCAAAGGCACGCTTGATGACGCCGTTGTTGTCGGCGCCGTACCACTCGGTCTCATCGACGTCTTTGAAGTGCCCTTTGGTGTAAGCACGGGTATTCACGAAGTTGGACATAGAGCCCTTGGCGGCATTGATGCCGGTACCGACCGTTACGGTCGCAACAGCGTAATCGCTGACCGCCATCGTGCCGGAGGTCGCCGTCACATAGCAATAGTAATAGTACACACCGTCTGCGGAAGGCGCTTTGCCGGAATAGGTACGGCTGGTGGCGCCGGTCAGGATTTCGGCGGAGCTTACGGTGTTCTTGTCACTGCGGTACCACTGATAGCTGAGCGATGCGCCGCTGGTCGAAGCCGTAGCCGTGAGGGAAAGCGCGCCGCCCTTGGGCACGGACACGTTGACAGGCGACATGGTGATCTTGGGGGCATTGACGCCGGAAACGCTGAGCTTTGCCGCACTGGAAAGGATGCTGCCCGCACGTTTGCCGTTATAGGTCACTTCGCAGGCATAGAGGTCGCCGTTATTGGCAGCCGTCGGATAGAACGAATAGGTCAGCGAGGTAGCACCGCTGATACGGGTGTTATTGCGATACCACTGATAGGAGAAGGTATACGCGTTACTGGGGTTGGCAAGCTCGATCTTGAAGGTCGCCTTTTCACCGATATTGACCGAAAGGTTGGACGGACTCTTGATGAAGTACGGCGGTTCAATGGTCGGAGAACTGGGCGACGTGACGGTAACGTAAGCACGGCTGCTGGACAGAAGACCGGTGTTGCCGTACTGATCGCTGAATCCGACGACGCAGTAATAATACCCTTCGTCACCGTACGTACACTTGTTGAGAGTCAGCGTACGTCCGTAGCCGACATAGGTGCCGTCCGCATAGGTGTTGGTCGCATAATACCAGTCATAGTAAACGTCCCAGCCGCTCGTGTTTTCGAGGGTGATGGAAAGCGTCGTGGAATCGCCCTTATGAATGGTCTTACTCTTGGGCTGTACCGAAATGGTCGGCTCGCTGGCACTGCCGGTGACTTCCAGATATGCCACTTTACTGATTTCCGTATCGGAACCCACATTGGCATCGTAATAAGATACCTCACAGTAGTATTCGCCCTCGTCGAAATAATCGACGTTCTTGAGCGTCAGCGTCGACATCGTGCCGCCGGGCACCGTTACGTTGCCGTGATACCACTGATAGTGGAGAGTAAAGCCCTTGGAATTTGCTACCTCGACGGAAAACGTGGCGGTAGAACCGTATTTCACGCTGCGGGATACCGGGTCCTTACTGATATACGGATAACTTACCGAGCCCTTGACATCAAGATTTACGTAATTACTCTCCACGGAGTCATAGATACTGCCGTCGGAATAGGTAACGACGCAATAGTAAGCACCGCTGTCGAAATCATCCACTTTTTTCAGCGTGAGCGTAGGTCCGCTGTCATCGCAGAACACGCCGTCATGGTACCAGTTATAAGAGAGCCAGAAATCATCGGGGTTGGAGACCTTGACGTAAAAAGTCGCCGTCTGTCCGACCGTTACGGACGTGCTTTTAGGCTGCGTCGTGATGGTCGGAAGCGTCTTTTTCTTTACCGAACCGGTGACGGTGATGGTAACGGTATTGGACGACTGGTCTTCAAAACTCTCATCATAGCCGTAGGCGACGAAATTGTATTCGCCGGGCGCAGTCGGATAGAACACCGACTTATTGCCGAGTATCTCCCCGGTTTCTTCACACTCGATCATATAAATCTCGATATGCTCCCCGTATTCCGGGTTTTCGATCGCGGTAAAATACACGCTCTCTCCGACTTTCACGGAGAAGGTGTTGGCGGTAAGATAGATCGGATGGTCATGCGACATGGCCGCTACGCCTACGGCGGCGAGCATGGCAAAGACACACGCGATCAAAACGGCTGTCAGAATTTTCTTTTTCATGATAACTCTCCTTTTTTGTTTTTCCGATAACTAATTATAGCGCTTTTTTTCTGTCATGTCAAGAGTCATATTCGATATCGGTCACGCCCGTGAACGTTTCTTTTTCTTTGAGACGAACAGCGTGATGAACACGCCGACGAGCGCCACGGCACCCCACGTCACGATAAGCCCGTTCCAGCCGAGGTTACCCATGACTGCGGCGAAGCCCATATTCGCGACCGATGCACCGACGTATCCCGAGCAATCGAGCACGCCGTTTGCCCCCGATACCTTACCGCTCGACGCAAGGCTCGGCACATAGATGCTCCACAGGATACAGGATGCCGATGCCATGGCGATCCGCGCCAGAACAAGAAACAGTATGTTCATCCACTTACCGAGCGGGAGAAGCATTCCCAAGAAGAACAGGGCGGAAAAAGAAAACATGATCCGCATGATCCGGACATCGTCCTCCCCGGTCTTTTTGAAAAGCAGAAGAGAGAAAAACGGACAAATGGAAGTGATGATCGAAATAGCGGAAAAGATGAAATTTGACGCGTCTTGGGAAAACATCAGATACTCGTTGACATAGGTGGGAATCCAGAACGTGATGGACGACGCGGCGATCTCCACCACCATGCCGATGAACATATACATGACGAATTTCGGAATGAAAAATACGGCGAAAATATGATTTTTCGGCACATCCGTGCCCTTGATATTACGGCTTGACACCTTACGGGGAACGATGTATTTCTTCTTTTCCATTATCGTCAGGAACAAGTACGCCGCAATGCCGGTTACGAACGCCACGACGCCGGAAAGCGGAAAAACGGATTTCCAATCAAAAAACATAGCGAGGACGCTTGCAATCGTCGGTCCGAAGTGGCAGGAAAACGAGAAAAACGCACAGCAGAGCCGCGCATGATCCGGAAGCGTGTTTTCGGAAATGGTCTTGACAAGCGGTCCGCGCAGCATGGAGAACCCGACACCGAGCACGGCAAAGCAGACGATCTGCGCGATCCCCATCGGCACGTTCGGGAAGGACAGCATGGCAAGCCCGCCGAGCGAATAGCCAACAAGCACCATGTATTTGGGTTCGAGAATGTCGCCGATAAAACCGTTGACAAGCTGCCCGCCGGCATAAAACGCCATATAAACCGACGACAGCAGGGCGACCGCTTCCTTGGTAAACGTCCCCGTTGAGAGCATCTGCGGCGTCATGACGCTGAGCAGATTCCGCATATAATAGCTCATCAGATAGCTGATGATACATACCGCGCCGATACCAAACGCTTTTTTCACTTCTTTGTCTTGTCTGATCGCCGATAAGTGTCCCATATGTATTCTCCTTTCATGCCGGTCCGAACGTGTTTCCCGTCACGGAACAGCTCCGCTTGCCGCCGGTATATTCCGTCACGAAAGCGGCAAAGCGATAAAAATTATCTTCTTTTGCGGTAACGGTCATGGTCACGTCCGCCGCAAACGCCGTATCGGTAAGCGTTACCGCGTATTTGACGGCTTCCTTGGCAATTTTTTCATAATCGGCGTAATCCACCGTCACTTTTCCGCAGAGATACGGCACAAATTCCGCCATGCCCGCCGCGTCGAGCCCCATCTTGGCGCCCTTTGCATACGCGCGGACAAGTCCGCCCGCCCCGAGCAGTATCCCGCCGAAATAGCGTGTCACCACGACGCAGACGCCCGAAAGTCCCTCACGCTTGATAACTTCCAAGATCGGCATGCCCGCCGTTCCCGACGGCTCGCCGTCATCCGAAAAACGCGCGATTTCCGATCCTTTCAGAATATAGGCGAAACAGTTATGCGTGGCATCGGCGTGCTTCTTTCGGATGCTCTCGACAAAGGCTTTCGCCTGTTCCTCGTCTTCGATGCGCCCGACATGGGCGATAAATTCCGATTTTTTCTCGACAAACCGATCCGTTGCGTATTCTTTGACGACCGTTTTATACGATCCGCTCATACCGCACCTCCCGAAACCAAAACGAGAGCGCCCTTTCCGGGCGCTCGTTTTTTATTAAGATCAGAGATACTTGGCGGTGTTGACCTTGATGCCGGGACCCATCGTCGAAGCGACGGAGCAGTTCTTGATGTACTGACCTTTTGCGGTTGCCGGCTTTGCCTTGACAATCGCCGCGATCAGGGCTTCAAAGTTCTCCGCGAGCTTCTCTTTGCCGAACGACGCCTTGCCGATCGGGCAGTGGACGATGTTCTGCTTGTCCAGACGGTATTCGATCTTACCGGCTTTGGCTTCGCTGACTGCCTTGGCAACGTCCATGGTGACGGTGCCGGCTTTCGGGTTCGGCATGGGTCCCTTAGGACCGTGCACCTTACCCAAACGACCGATGACACCCATCATGTCCGGCGTTGCGATGATGATGTCGAAGTCAAACCAGTTTTCCTGCTGGATCTTGGCGACGAGCTCTTCTGCTCCGACGTAATCCGATCCTGCCGCTTCCGCTTCCTTGGCGTGATCGCCTTTTGCGAAGACGAGCGTGCGAACCGTCTTACCGGTACCGTTCGGAAGAACGACGGCGCCGCGGACCTGCTGGTCTGCGTGACGCGAGTCAACGCCGAGGCGGATGTGCACTTCGACGGTCTCGTCGAACTTGGCTACCGAGGTCTTGCAGAGCGTTTCAAACGCTTCCAGAGTATCGTACTGCTTGCTCTTATCGACAAGCTTTGCACTTTCGAGATATTTCTTTCCCTTATTCATGATCGTCTACCTCCCTTAGTCTACCACGACAATGCCCATGCTGCGAGCCGTGCCCGCGACCATGCTCATGGCAGCTTCCACGGAAGCGGCGTTGAGGTCAGGCATCTTGGTTTCGGCGATCTGCTGAACCTGAGCCTTGGTGATCTGTGCCACCTTGTTCTTGTTGGGTTCACCGGATGCCTTTTCAATGCCGCAAGCCTTCTTGATCAGAACGGCTGCGGGAGGCGTTTTGGTCACAAACGTGAAGGAACGGTCTGCGTACACCGTGATGATGACCGGGATGATAAGTCCCATGTCCTTCTTGGTACGCTCGTTGAATTCTTTACAGAATCCTGCGATGTTGACGCCGTGCTGACCGAGTGCCGGTCCGACAGGCGGTGCGGGAAGCGCTTTCCCCGCCGGGATCTGAAGCTTGATATAGCCTGTGATTTTCTTTGCCATTTTGTTACACCTCCGAATGTGGTAAATATTGTCGGAACTTTGTTCCTCCCACCGACAGCGATTCCTGTTTTCGCCGCCGCCCGGCATTCACCGGGAAAAAGACACCCGCTTCCGTGCGGCAATACACGGCGCGCTGTTTGTCGTCTTTTTGAATTGTGTTTGCCGACCGGCTTGTGCCGACGGCTCACGCGCCTCGCGGCGCGTTACGATTTGATCGGCTCGACGTCAGACGCGTTCATTTCGACCGCGGCTTCCCTGCCGTCGATGTTCGCCATGACCTTGATACGTCCCGTTTCAGCGTCGATCTCCGTCACCGTGGCAACGCATCCGGCAATAAAGCCGGCGACCACCATGACGCTGTCGCCCACCTCGTAAAGCGGCTTGCGCACGCGTACTTCCACGCCGAGCGCCTCCACTTCCTTATCGGTCAGCGGCACCGGTTTGCTTCCGGGTCCGACGAAGCCGGTACAGCCGCGGATATTGCGGACGATATGCCACGTTTCGTCGTTCATGATCATCTTGACGAGCACATAGCTCGGAAACAGCTTATGCTCTTCCGGCTTCCGTTCCTTCTTGACGCGCTTTTTGGGCGCCTTCTCGGTTTCGGAGTCCTCGTCGAAATCATAAATGTCTGATTCGTCTTCTTCGTAATCGTCTGCGTCTTCCTCGTTGTTTACGACGATTTCCGTCGGAATACGGGTCTCAAAGATCAGGTTCTGCAAGCCGCGCGTTTCGACCATTCTCTCAATGTTGGCCGCCACTTTGTTTTCATATCCCGAATACGTATGGATAACATACCAAAGCGCTGCTTCGTTAGACATAGCCAAAACTCCTTCAAATCAGGTTGCCAAGTGCCTCAAATGCCAAGCTGAAACCTGTGTCGACCAGATAGATAGCAAGACCGGCAATGACAATGGACACAAGAACGATGGCGCTCATTTTCAGTGTATCTTCTTTGCTCGGCCATACGATCTTTTTGAATTCACTCTTGTAATCCTTGAAAAACTTCGTGATCTTGGATTCTTTTTTGATCTCTTCTGCCATGTTATTTCATCCTCCTTACTTCGTCATGCGGGATCACTTGGATTCCTTATGAAGGGTGCGTTTACGGCAGAACTTACAGTATTTCTGGAATTCAACACGGTCCGGATCGTTCTTCTTGTTTTTGGTAGAGTCGTAATTTCTTTGTTTGCATTCGCTGCAAACGAGTGTGATTTTCACTCTCATTCTGTACACCTCCCGGTAAATTTTGCAGATCTCTGCTTTTTCTGTTTACCTCCCTCGACAAGGGATTCCGTTCCCTGCCGCACCCGAAAATGGGCACAACAAAAAAACTCCTCCCACAGAGGTAGATTTATTATATCACCATATTTTTCATTTGTCAAGGGGTTTTTATGATTTTTATCAGGTATAGATTCTGCGTTGTCAATTGATATGAGCCATTTAGGAAGAAAAAATAAAAGATATGGCATTATTCGCGATTGGAAGCCTTTGAAACGAAGCCGTAGGCGGAGTGAAGAAGGCTTCCAATCGCGGCGCGGCGTCAGGCGGAGA
>JAZRVE010000093.1:0-25611 GCA_045598975.1 Eubacteriales bacterium | reverse complement strand
GTACGTCGCCGCCTTCGAGCTCTTCTTCGTCGTAGGCGTCGCACAGGGAGGCGAGCACGCTGCGTTCGACGCCGAGTGACGGCTCCACCACGTAGGGGATGTAGCGCTCGTTGGTCTCGGGGTCGAAGTACGAAAGATCCTTGCCGGAGGTGTTCTGATGCTGCGTCAGATCGTAATCGGTACGGTCGGCAACGCCCCACAGCTCGCCCCAACCGAACGGGAACAGAAACTCAAAATCGGTCGTCGCCTTGGAGTAGAAGCAAAGCTCTTGGGGATCGTGGTCGCGCAGACGCAGATTCTCTTCTTTCATGCCGAGCGACAGCAGCCAGTCGCGGCAGAAGCTTCTCCAATACTGGAACCATTCAAGGTCGGTACCCGGCTTGCAGAAGAATTCCAGCTCCATCTGCTCGAATTCTCTTACGCGGAAAATGAAGTTGCCGGGCGTGATCTCGTTGCGGAAGGATTTGCCGATCTGACCGATGCCGAACGGGATCTTGCGGCGGGAGGTGCGCTGGACGTTGGCGAAGTTGACGAAAATACCCTGCGCCGTTTCGGGACGGAGGTAGACGGTGTTTTTCGCGTCTTCCGTGACGCCCTGGAAGGTCTTGAACATGAGGTTGAACTGGCGGATATCGGTGAAATTATGCTTGCCGCAGGTCGGGCAGGGGATGTTGTGCTCTTCGACGAATGCCTTCATCTCGCTCTGCGAGAAGGCGTCTATGGGCTTGTCGAGCGTAAAGCCGTTCTCCGAGCACCAGTTTTCGATGAGCTTGTCCGCGCGGAAACGCTCGTGGCATTCGCGGCAGTCCATCAGCGGATCGGAAAAGCCGCCTAAATGTCCCGAAGCCACCCATGTCTGCGGATTCATGAGGATGGCGGCGTCAAGTCCGACATTGTACGGGTTGGACTGAACGAATTTCAGCCACCATGCGCGTTTGATGTTGTTCTTGAACTCTACGCCGAGCGGGCCGTAGTCCCATGTGTTGGCAAGTCCGCCGTAAATCTCACTGCCCGCGTACACATAGCCTCTGCCTTTGCAGAACGCCACGATCTTATCCATTGTCTTGTCTTGGTTTTTCATGTTTGTCCTTCTTTCTATCTGTACATTTTTTGCTTTTGACTTATTTGACGGCGTCGTAAAATTCGCCGATCAGCGCCCATACTTGCTCCGTTCCCTGTCCGTCGAGCGCCGAAAACGGGATGACGGCGCACTCGTCCGGAATGAGCGGATGCTTCTGCAAGGCTTCTGTGTTTTGCTTTCGTGTCGTGACGTTGACCTTGTCGGCTTTGGTCGCGATAACGGCGTACGGCAGTCCCTTGTGTTCAAGATAGGCAAGCATCGCCTCGTCGTCTTTGGTAAGTCCCACTTTCAGATCGACGAGCTGTAAGTACAGCCGCGGTCCCCGCAGGGAAAAATACCGGTCGATGAGGGCTTTCCACCGATCCCGCTCGTCAAACGAGCGTTTGGCGTATCCGTATCCCGGCAGATCGACGAGATACAGCTTGCTGTCCACGTCGTAGCAGTTGACCGTGACGGTCTTGCCGGGCTGGGCGCTGACACGCGCAAGGCTCTTGCGTCCGAGAAGACGGTTGATGAGCGAGGATTTGCCGACGTTCGAGCGTCCGCATAAGGCGACCTGCGGCAGTTCGGTGCGCAGGATGCCCGGCAGTTGAGAGGGTAATCCCGCCGTCAGCACAAGGTTGACGCGGTTGAGATTGAGACCTTCCATCGTTTCCTCACACCCGTTTTTCCGGAGCGGGCTGGCAGGATGATTTGCCGGCGTCCGACAGCAGACATTCGTCAAAGAGATCGGCGTCGTTTTTCGGCAGGGCGGCCGCCTTTTCGGCGAGCGCCGCCGCGAGCACCTCCGATACGTGGTGCATGGGTAAGAACATGACCGCCTGCTTGACGGTGTCGTCCACCTCTTCCAGATCGCTGACGTTGTCAGCCGGGATAAGGATGGTGCGGATGCCGTTGCGGTATGCCGCCATGGATTTTTCGTGAAGTCCCCCGATGGGCAGTACCCGTCCCGTGAGGGTGATCTCGCCGGTCATGGCGATGTCGTGGCGGGCTTTGCGCCCCGACAGTTCCGACACGACGGCGGTCACCATGGTGACGCCTGCCGACGGACCGTCCTTGGGCACGGCACCTTCGGGAACGTGGATGTGGATGTCTTTCTTTTTGTAAAATTCGGGATCGATGCCGAGCTCGACCGCGTGCTTGCGGATATAGCTGACCGCCGCCTGCGCCGATTCCTTCATGACGTCGCCGAGCTGACCGGTCAGTTCCACCTTGCCGGTGCCGTCAAAGCTCTGCACTTCCACTTGCAGCATCTCGCCGCCGAGCTCCGTCCATGCGAGCCCGTTGACAACGCCTACCGTGTCCTCGTCCAGCATGGGATCGGGTTTGATCTTGCGTGTGCCGAGCAGTTCCTGCACCGTCTTTTCGGTGAGCGTCCAGCTCTTTTTGCCGCCGTCTGCGATCTTCATCGCCACCTTGCGGCAGAGCGCACCCGTTTGCCGTTCGAGCGTGCGCACGCCGGCTTCCTTGGTGTAATGCGCGATGAGCTCCCGCGCACCCTCTTCGGTAAGGCGGACGTTGCGGCGGGTGAGCCCGTGCTTTTTTAACTGCTTGGGCAGCAGATGATTCTGTAAAATGGACAGCTTTTCGTTGTCGGTATACGACGGGAGCGTCAGGATCTCCATGCGGTCATACAGCGCGTGCGGTATGGTCTCGGCGGAGTTTGCGGTGGCGATGAAAATGCAGTCCGACAGATCTACCGGAATTTCCAGATAGTGGTCGCGGAATTCCTTGTTCTGCTCGAAATCGAGCACTTCCAGAAGTGCCGCCGCCGGATCGCCCTGCGCGTTTGACGTGAGCTTGTCGATCTCGTCGAGTAAAACCACCGGATTCATGGATTTTGCCTGTGTCAGAGCCGCGAGGATGCGTCCCGGCATGGCGCCGACGTAAGTCTTGCGGTGTCCGCGGATGTCTGCTTCGTCCCGCACGCCGCCGAGCGACACACGCACGAATTTGCGTCCGAGCGAACGTGCCACCGATACCGCCACCGACGATTTGCCGACGCCGGGCGGGCCGATGAGGCACAGCACCTGCCCTTTGAGATGGGGGGCAAGCGACTTGACGGCGATGTATTCAAGGACTCTTTCTTTGACTTTTTTGAGCCCGTCGTGGTCTTCTTCCAGAATTTTGGACGCCTTTTCGACCGAGTATTCGTCCTTGGTGTAAACCCCGAACGGCAGTTCAAACACGGTGTCGAGATAACTGCGCAGAACCGAGTTTTCCGAGGTGCCGAACGGCATCTTGACCATGCGGTCGTAGTCTTTGAGCAGTTTTTCTTTCGTCTCGTCCGATACGGCAAGCGCCTTTATTCTTTCGGCGTACTCGTCGTCCTCGCCTTCCGGCGCGGCGTTGCCGAGCTCTTCCTCCAATACCTTCAACTGCTCTTTGAGGAAGTATTCCCGCTGGTTTTCGTCGATGCGCTCCCGCACCTTCTGATGGATGTCCGATTTGAGTTCGAGGATCTCGCCCTCTTTTTCCAGGAGCATGATGACCTTTTCAAGCCGTGCGAAGGGATCGGTCTCGTCAAGGATCTGCTGTTTGTTTTGCAGGTCGAACAGCACGTTTGCCGCGATATAGTCGGCAAGCACGCCCGGGTCGGAGATCGCCTGTACCGATACCACGATCTCCGGCGATACCTTCGGCAGTTTTTTCAAGTGTCCCTCAAAGGTGCTGATGGCTTCCGCCCGCAGGGCTTTTCCGCGCACGCCGCCGTCGTCCGTCAACAGTATCCTTTTGGCGAGCACCGTTGCCCGCAGATAGGCGCCCTCGCTGATGTCGAGGTATTCGGCGCGGCTTCTGCCTTCGAGCAATACCCGATAATTGCCGTCCGGCAGTTTGATCGCCTGACGGATCTTGGCATATACGCCGACGGTGTTCAGCCGGACTTCCTCCGTTCCGACGTCTTCGAGTGCCGAAAGGAATACCCGGCTGTCGGAATTGACTGCCGCTTCGAGGGCGGCGATGGATTTTTTGTTGCTGATCTCAAAGCTGGTCGGGATGCCGGGGAATATCACAAGTCCTTTGAGCGGGATGACCGGCAGTACCATCTGTGTGACCTTTTCTATGTATTGTGCCATATTTTTTCCTTCCGTGACTTACAATTTATACGACTTGCAAATCATTTCTTTTTGCTTTTTTTGAAAGAGAATTTGGATTCCTTGCCGTGCGCAAGGCGTTTCAGATTCGGATAATGCTTGATGATGACGACGGCGGCGATGGCAAACGAGCAGATGAAGGCGAATCCTCTGCCTGCCATGGGAATGGTGTTGCCGAACAGCGAGTAGAAATTGAGGAGAGGAAACGCCGCCGCCGCCAGCACCGAGCCGAGTGAAATGTAGCGCGTGCAGATGACGCATACCAAAAAGATGCCGAGCACGATGAGAAATACCCGTGCGTCAAGCGCCAGAATGGCTGCCGCCGCCGTCGCCACACCCTTGCCGCCCTTAAAGCGGTAAAAGACAGGGAAAACATGTCCGATGACGCATCCGAGTGCCGCCGCATAGGCGCCGTACAGGATGCCCATTAACACCCCGCCGATAAACACGGAGACAACGGCTTTGAGCATATCGCCGACAATGGTGAGTATCGCCGCTTTGTTGCCGTAAGTGCGCATCATGTTGGTGGTGCCGGCGTTGTTGCTTCCGTATTTGCGGATATCGTCGTGATACATCCGTCCCGAAACGATGAGCGCGAAATTAAGCGAGCCGAGCGCGTAGCCGATCAGCGCGCAGAGCAGTATGCCCGCAAACAGCATGGCGACTGCCGGAGCGCCCGCCATCCGTTCGATGAGCGACGAGAGAATGCCCGTCGAAAAGGCACTGCGGATCCATCCCATCAGCATGATCGTAACCTCTTTTCCGGCTGTCGGCGATCGTTGACAGACCTCTGACAGCATATATTTCTCATATTATACCACACCTTTGCCGCTTTTGCAAGAGCCGCGCGGCTATTTCTTCCCGTTTTTGCAAAAAAGTTCTCGGATTCGCGCTTGACATTCTTTCCTTGCAATGCTACAATATCTTTGCGTGATGTGTGCGCCGGTTTCCGTCATTTTCCGCATTTGACAAACATTTTTCACGCATTTTTCGCCGTTTTCTCCCGTTTTCCATATTTTTTGCAGTGACAAAACGCGCTTTCGCGGATTATAATAGGGTATACCGATCTCACGCCTTCGCTTTCACAAGCGTCTGCCGTGACTGCGAAAGGATGTACTGCCCTATGGAACTGATCCGTGTGAATTCCGTCAAACTCAAAATCATTCTCACGCCCGAGGATATGAAAGGCTTTGACCTGACCGCCGACGAGCTTGACTACGCCTACCCCAAGACACGGCGCGCTTTCCGGCAGATCCTCGAAAAAGCGCGGGAGGAGACCGGTTTTGATATCAAAAACGAAAAAATATACGTGCAGGTCTTTCCCTCCGTGGACGGCGGCTGTGAAATGTTTCTCACGCGAAAGGACGATCTGCTTCCCGAGCCCGCTACGCGTGCCTCGTCCGCTTTTCGTCCGAAATACCGCATCGCCGAGCGCTCCTTTCGCGAGGATAAGCGCTACATAGCCAAAAGTGCGGAGCTTGAAAACGTGATCCGTCTCTGCAAACGGCTTCACGACTGCGGTTTTTCCGGCACGTCCGTTCTGTACCGGCACGCCGGTTTCTACTATCTTGTTGTCCGCCTGACGGCGCGCATGCCGAGCTTCGTGCAGGCTTCTTCCGACTTTGACGACGGTGACGGAGGGCGCTTTTCTTTTATGAGCGACTACGCCGATCTCTTTTTTGCCGACGCTCTGCCGCTGTCTTTTCTGGAAGAGCATGGCACCGTCATCGTCGGCGCCGACGCGGTCTCGGTCATTGCCGAGACCTTCAAATGACCATTCAGCAAAGGAGGACTCTCTTTGATACAGGCAAATTCTCTTGACGAGCTGTACGCCGTGTGTGACGCGTGTACCGCCTGCGGGCTCTGCAAGACCAAGACCAATACCGTTTTCGGCAAGGGCAACCCGCACGCCCGTCTCATGTTCATCGGCGAAGCGCCGGGCGAGAGCGAGGACAAGCAGGGGCTTCCTTTTGTCGGAGCGTCCGGCAAATTGCTCGACCGGTACCTCGACGCCGTCGACCTGACGCTTGACGACGTATATATCGGCAATATTCTCAAATGCCGTCCGCCGCATAACCGCGATCCGCTTCCCGAGGAAGAGGATGCGTGTCTCGTGCATCTGCGCGCACAGCTTTCGCTGATAAAGCCGCAGATCATCGTCTGTCTCGGGCGCATTGCCGCCAAGCGCATCATCAAGGAGGATTTCCGTATCACCGCCGAGCACGGCAAGTGGTTTCACAAGGGCTCTTACGATATCACCGCCGTCTATCATCCGTCGGCACTGCTGCGCGATCCGTCCAAGCGGGACGATATGCTTGCGGATATGTGGGATATCGCTAAACATTTTTTAAATACGCGAGCGTGAGCGAGCGGAAACAATAGCTGCTGAGTCCCGCGGTCAGGGGTCACCGTCGCCATAACGCGGGCGACGGCGACGCAAAACCGTGAGCGCGAGCCGCATATCTTGGGCTTGTAGTAACTATCCAACGCGTTGGACAGAGGCAGGAAGCGGGATAGGGACGTATTAACCAATATCATCCTTTTTCGCAAAACATGAATTTCCGGAAGAATGCCGCCGTTTGCACAATAAAAACATAACCGAGCCGTAGGGCTCGGTTTTTTGTATGGTGTAATCGGTGATACTGCGGTAAATGTTCGCACCGTCGCAAAGATGCGGCGCATGCCGCCTTTGCGACGTATGGGAGTCCGGGGTGCTTCCCGGCAATCTTTTTTGTTTACTTTTTTCGCGAGAAAAAAGTAAAACGTTTTTCCTGCGCCGCAAAGCGGCGCAGTATGGTTGCGTGTTATCGGCTGATGGAGGCGTCGGTCTTGTCGGATATTCTCTTTCGTAAGTACCTGTCCACCTCTGCCGCAAACGTAAGATAATGCGGCACCAGTTCTTTGGGAATGGCATCCGTTGCGACTTCCAGATTCAGGTCGCCTTTGTACGAGGTGTCCACGATGCCGTCGACGACGTCCGCCCAGTCGATGGTCGTATTGGCGCCCCAAAAATCAAACGATGTGTACGGGATCATGTGCTGGTCGCTTATGCCGTTGTTTTCGTGAATGTGTAATACTTTGATCCTATTTCCCATGTTCCGGAAAAACTCGTACAGGTTTTTAGCCAAAGCGTTGGCGTGCCCTATGTCGAGGCAAAAGCCGAAAACCTCGCATCCGGCTTCACGGTTCAGCCTGTCCACGAAATTCTTTGCGATTTCGGAATTTGCGAACGGCTCGTCGATAAGCCTTCCGCCCCTGAAAGCAAACAGGTTTTCGATACAGATCACCACGTTGTGCTTTTTCGCCGCGTCCGTAAGACCGGAAAAGAGCTTGTAGTTTATTTCCATGCTCTCACGGATGTCTTTGTCCTCCGACCAGTACGGGTGTACCACCATGTACCGACAGCCGACTTCCGATGCCGCGATGATGCATTTTTCAAGCGCTTTGCGCAAAAATTCGTTTACTGCGTCGTTGCCCTTGAAATAACACGGCCACGGTGCGTGCGACTGAACGATTTCAAGCCCGAGCCCGCTGCATATTTTGGCGTATTCCCTGTAAAAGTCAACGATCTCCTCCGTCGGTTTCGCAAAAATGGAGTTATGGTATCCTTCAAGACTGCCGCCGTGCGGGCAGACAGAGGCAAAGCTTAGATCGATCCCTTCAAATCCGGCGTCCTTTATCATTTTCAGATCGTTGTACAGGTTTTCGCCGTGTACGATGCCCGAGGTCGAAACGGATAATCTCATGTCATATTCCTCCTGGATTTTTATAAAATTCTTTCAGCTTGTTTTCTATCATTTTCGCCAACTCCAAATGGGAATCTTTCGTTAAATGGACGCCGTCGACGCCGACTTTAAGTCCGCCCGCGTCAAGAAACAGACAACCGTATTTCACGGCGATCTTTTCGTAGATTTCACTCAATTCTTCCGATTTTTTGCCGGCGCCGAGATATTTGTCGTTGTTTTTGCCGTACGCGGTAAATTCATTGACGATCGGCGGGGAAATCATCAAAAGGTCGGGGTGCGTGCCGTCGATCTGTGACCGGTATTCTAAAACGGTTTTTACAAAATAATTTTCCAAAAGCCTGCCGATCTCTTCGGGCGTTCTTTTGTACTCGTTTTTCAATTCGTTTGTGCCGAGCATCAATATGACTAAATCGACGGGATCGTGAGAATCCAGACAGGGGATGAAATACGTGTATCCGTTCTTTCCCGCTTTTCCCGGTCTTTTGTCTTCGGATACCAGCGTTCTGCTGTTCAAACCTTCTTCAATTACTTCAAACCGCTGTCCCAGTGCTGTCTGTAATACTTTTGTCCATCTCTCGGATTCGCCGTATCTCAGATGATCGCTTCCGGAAATATATCCCCACGTATTGGAATCGCCGTAACAAAGTATTCTGATTCTGGACACAACGTTTCCTTTTACTGCGCCTGCCGCATAAACGCTTCCAACTTTTCGATCTGCTTTTCGACGGCGCATCTCGCGGGGCCGCCCGGGATGCTTCTGCCGTCTACGCAGGTGTCGAGGGCAACGGCGTCGTAAACGTCGCTCTCGAAAACGTCGGATACCGCCTTGTACTCGTCAAGCGGCAGCGTCTCGAAACTGCATTGCTTTTCGAGACAGACCGCCACGAGCTGTCCGACCGCCTTGTACGCCGTGCGGAACGGCATCCCTTTTTTGACGAGGTAGTCGGCGCAGTCGGTGGCGTTGATGAAGCCGAACGCACCGGCATTGCGCATGACGTCCTTGCGGAAGGTCGCCGTACGGAGCATTTCGGAAAAGATGTCGAGGCAGACGGCGACGTTGTCAAGCGCGTCGAAGTAGGCTTCCTTGTCCTCCTGCATATCCTTGTTGTAGGCAAGCGGCAAACCCTTCATGACGGTTAAAAGCGCTGTCAGATTGCCGTATATCCGCCCGGTCTTGCCGCGCACCAGCTCGGCGATGTCCGGGTTTTTCTTCTGCGGCATGATGGAGGAGCCGGTGGCAAAGGCGTCGTCGAGCTCCATGTAGCGGAATTCCGCACTGCACCAGAGGATGACCTCTTCCGAAAAACGTGAGAGGTGCATGGCAATCAGAGACAGATCAAATAAGGCTTCCAGCACGAAATCACGGTCAGAGACGCCGTCGATGCTGTTGTCGGTGATCTCCCGGAAGCCGAGTGCTTCCCGCACGTCGTCCCGGTCGATGGGGTAGGTGGTGCCGGCAAGCGCGCAGGAGCCGAGCGGCATGACGCTCGTGCGGTCAAGGCAGTCGTCGAGGCGCGTCACGTCGCGTTTGAGCATCTGCGCATAGGCGAGCAGTTCGTGCGCGAGCGTCACCGGCTGTGCCCGCTGTAAGTGGGTATAGCCCGGCATGACGGTGTCGAGATTGTCTTTGGCTTTTTCCAAGATGACGTCCATCAGATGTAAGACCTTCTCCCGGACGGTGCCGAGGGAGTCCGTGACGTAAAGACGCATATCCAGCGCGACCTGATCGTTGCGGCTGCGGGCGGTGTGAAGCCGTTTGCCGGCGTCTCCGATGCGCTCGGTGAGTACCTGCTCGACGAACATATGGATGTCCTCGGCGTGGTTGTCGAACGTCAGAGCACCGCTCTCGATGTCGGTCAAAATGCCTTTGAGCCCGGCGATGATCGCTTCGCTGTCTTCTTTCGGGATGATGCCGGTCTTGCCGAGCATGGCGGCGTGCGCCATGCTCCCGGTGATGTCCTGCTTGTACATGCGGCAGTCAAAGGGAAGGGAGGAGTTGAAATCGTTGACGCGCTCGTCCTCTTCCTTCTGAAAGCGTCCTTGCCATAGTTTCATGCGCGTGATCCTTCTTACTTCTTACTTTTTCCAGTTTTTCTTGGCGGCGGCACGGACGGCGATGGGCAGTCCGTACAGATTGATGAAGCCCTTGGAGTCGGACTGATCGTAAGCGTTGCCGTCGTCGCCGAAGGTGGCGATCTGTTCGGAATAGAGGGTGTAGTCGCTCCAAACGCCCGCCTTGATGATGTTGCCCTTGTAGAGCTTGAGTCTCACCTTGCCGGTCACGGTCTCCTGCGTCTTGTCAACGAAGGCGGACAGAGCTTCGCGAAGCGGCGTGAACCACTGACCGTTGTAAACGAGCTCGGCGAAGGTGATGGACAGCTCGGCCTTCTTGTGAGCCGTCATTTTGTCGAGGCATATGGTTTCGAGATAATCGTGAGCGGCATAGAGGATAGCGCCGCCGGGGGTTTCGTACACGCCGCGGCACTTCATGCCGACAAGGCGGTTTTCGACGATGTCGAGAAGACCGATACCGTTTTTGCCGCCGACGTCGTTGAGGGCGTAAATGATGTCCTTGGCGGACATTTTTTTGCCGTCGAAAGCGACCGGAACGCCCTTTTCAAATTCGATCGTGATATACGTGGGCTCGTCGGGCGCATTGACGGGTGAAACGCCGAGTTCAAGAAAACCGTCCTTTTCGTACTGCGGCTCGTTGCCCGCGTCTTCCAGATCAAGTCCCTCGTGGGAGAGATGCCACAGGTTCTTGTCCTTGGAATAGTTGGTCTCGCGGTTGATCTTCAAGGGAATGTTGTGGGCTTCGGCGTAGTCGATCTCTTCCTCGCGGCTCTTGATGGACCATTCACGCCACGGTGCGATGATCTTCATTTCGGGCGCGAATGCCTTGATGGCGAGCTCAAAACGCACCTGGTCGTTGCCTTTGCCGGTACAGCCGTGGCAGATGGCGTCGGCACCCTCTTTGAGGGCGATCTCGACGAGACGCTTGGCGATGACGGGGCGGGCAAAGGAGGTGCCGAGCATGTACTGCTCGTAGAGAGCGCCTGCCTTGACGGTCGGGATGATGAAATCGTCGACGAACTCGTCGGTGAGATCCTCGATGTACAGCTTGGACGCGCCGGTTTTGAGGGCTTTTTCTTCCAGTCCTTCCAGCTCGTCCGCCTGTCCGACGTTGCCGGAAACGGCGATGACCTCGCAGTTGTCGTAGTTTTCCTTCAACCACGGGATGATGATGGAGGTGTCAAGTCCTCCGGAATACGCAAGTACGACTTTTTTGATACCTTTCATGATGAATTCCTCCTGTCAGAATGAATATTGCGCGAATATTTTTTGAATATATACGCGAATCCATGTATTTTTTACAATGGGATTATACCACAGGCAAATAGAAAAATCAAGAGGTTTTGACAAATAAATATAAAAATAAGCAAATTTATATTTCATGAAACATACAAAACGGCAAATACTGATGATGAATCCGCAAACAGGATCATGAAGAAAGGAAATGATATTGAAATATGAAAACGAATCAGAAGAGGCGCTTCACGGCGCTTGCGGCGTCGCTGTGGCTTGCCGTTTCGGGGGCGCCGATCGCTTTTGCGCTGTCGGAGCAGACGTATTCCTGGTATTTCAAACCGACGCGTGACGGCAGTAAGCCGCAGGTCATCCCGGAAGCCGCGTTTATTTCCGATTATCCCGTTTTATACACCGAGCCGACGGAGGAAAAACGCATCTATCTTACCTTTGACGCGGGCTACGAAAACGGGAACGTGGAAAAAATACTGGATATTCTCAAAGAGAAGCAGGTGCCGGGCGCCTTTTTCATCCTGCCGCAGTTGGCAAAGGAGAACACGGCTCTTGTCTGCCGCATGAAAGAAGAAGGACATCTTGTATGCAATCATACGGCTTCGCACCGGGACATGAGCCTCGTGACGGACTTTGATACCTTCAAGGCGGAGCTCGAAAAGAACGAGAGCATTTTTTACGAAAAGACCGGCATGGAAATGGATAAATACTATCGCCCGCCGGAAGGACGCTTTTCTGAGCGGAATCTTGATTTTGCCGGACAGTGCGGCTATAAGACGGTGTTCTGGAGCCTTGCCTACGCCGACTGGGACAACAATAAGCAGATGGAGCCCGCCAAGGCGCTTTCGCTCATCCTCTCCCGCACGCATCCGGGGTGCGTGGCGCTGCTGCATCCGACGTCGGCGACCAACGCGGTCATCCTCGGCGAATATATCGACACGCTCAAAGCGAAAGGGTATACCTTCTGTTCCTTAAAGGATTACCCGTCGCCGCAGACCATGCCCCAAAAAGAACAAGAGGGGGAGACGACGTGCGAATAGCCGGAAGAATAGGAGCGCTCGCGGCAGGCATCGCGGCACTTTTTTCTCTTGCGGGAAGCGCGGCGTCCGGCGGCAGTGATTCCATCATCGCCGCCAACCGCGGTGCGGGATCGTACGTGGCGCTGACCTTCGACGACGGACCACACCCCGAGTATTCCGGGGAAATTCTCGAAATTTTGAGAGAAAATGATGCCAAAGGCACTTTTTTCGTCATCGGTGAGAACGCCGCCCGCTACCCCGAGCTCGTCAAGACCGAATATGACGCCGGTCACGAGATCGGCAACCACACCTATACGCATCCCAACATGAAAAAACTGTCGGTGGAAAAAGCCGTCGCCGAGATCGAAAAGACACAGCAAACGGTGGAGGACATCACAGGGGAACGTCCGCGGCTGTTCCGCTCGCCGGGCGGCATCTATTCCGACGAACTGGTGGAGGCGGCGGAGAAGGTGGGCTGTCGGGCGGTGCTGTGGTCGTGGCGGCAGGACACCAAGGACTGGAAGTGCCCGCCGTCGGAATGTATCGTCAAAACGGTGCTTGATAATTTACAGGACGGCGACATCATCCTGTTCCACGATTATAACGCAAAAAAGAGCCCGACGCCGGCGGCACTGCGTGTCATCCTGCCGGAACTGAAAAATCGGGGCTATTCCTTTGTGACGGTGTCGGAGCTCATGAAGCTCAAAAAAGGATAAGGCTCTGAAATTCCGACGGAAATGCAAAAAATCCCTGCCATGCGGATACATGGCAGGGAAAGAAGCCGAATGAAATTACCGCTTGCCGCCCTTTTTCTTAAAGAGGTTCCACAGCGGACCTGCGAGGCAGACCGAAGAGAACAGACCGGCAACGATACCGACGATGATGGGCAGTGCGAAATCCTTGATGGAGGTCACACCGAGGAGGTAGATCATGCCGATGGTAAGGAGCGTCGTAACGGTGGTGTTGATCGAACGCAGAACGGTCGAACGGATACCGTCGTCGACCTTGTCGGCAAAGGGAACCGAGGAGCCCATCTTGTGGTCGTTTTCACGGATGCGGTCGAAGATGATGATGGTAGCGTTGATGGAGTAACCGAGGATGGTGAGCAGAGCTGCGATGATGTTGGAGTTAACGGGGATCTGCAAGAGGGAATATGCCGTCAGCATGATGAACAGGTCATGCGCAAGGCAGAGGATAGCGGCGAACGCCGAGCTGACCTGGAAGCGGAAGGCAATGTAGACGAGCATCAGGATAACGGCGATGACCGTTGCGAGGATAGCGGTGGATTTGAGTCCGGCGCTGACCTCGGCACTGACGGTGTTGGTGGACTGCCAGACGGCGTTTTGGTACATACCGCCGATAGCCTCGGTGATGTCGGAACGGAGCTTGCCGATGACGGTGGATGTTTCGTAGGAAACTAAAAGCGTATCGTCAGATGCCGAAACGAATACGTTCTGCGCGTCGGTATCGGCAAGAGCCGCTTCGACGGCGTCGGCGTCCTCGTCGGTCCAGACGGCATCTTCGCCGGAACGGGTGAAGACGAGGGATTCGTCCATGCTGTCATCCGTAAGGACGGCGTCGGCGTAATGAGCTTTCACGGCGTTCTCGACGGAGGCGCGGACGTCGGAAGCGTTGCTGGAATTGTCAAGCACGAGCGTACGGACGGTGGCAACATTTTTGTTGTCGCCCGAAACGCGGATGGACGAGAAGTTGTCCGCGCCGATGATGTCCTTGACGGCACTTGCGATGGCGGCTTCGTCATCCTTGGTGATGGTCGCGCCGAGATCGTAGGAAATTTCGGTGCCGCCGACAAAGTCGATATCGAAGTTGAAACCGCGGATAAAGAAGGAAGCGATCCCGATGATAAGCATGGCAATGACGATGCCGAAGAAAATCTTCTGATTTTTAACGAAACTGAATTTCATGTTCGCTCACTCCTTTCTCACATCTCGGATTTCTTGGCACGCGCACCGAACAGAACGGGGCTTGCCTTGAAATCAACGAAGGCGTACAGAAGCACGCGGGTGATGACGAGAGCCGTGAAGAGGGAGAGCAGAACACCGATGAACAGCGTCTTGGCAAAGCCCTGAACGGAGCCGGTACCGAAGTACCAGAGCACGACGGCGGCGATAAGAGTGGTGACGTTGGAATCGAGGATGGCGGTGAAGGCGCGGTCAAAACCGGCTTTCACGGCAGCGCGGAGTGTCTTGCCGTTGCGTAACTCTTCCTTGATTCTTTCATAAATGACGACGTTGGAGTCGACCGCCATACCGATGGTAAGGATGATACCGGCGATGCCCGGCAGCGAAAGGTTGATCTTGGTGATGGCGAGGATGATACCGAAGAGCGCGGTGTACATCACGAGCGACAGTGCCGAGATGAAGCCGGGCAGACGGTAGAAAATTATCATAAAGATCATGACGAGGATGATGCCGATAAGACCGGCGAAGAGGCTCGACGAGAGGGCGTCGGTACCGAGGGAAGCGCCGACCGAACGAAGCTCGTTTTCTTTGAGCTCGATGGGAAGCTGACCGGCGGAAATGAGCACGGCGAGCTGACGGGCACTTTCTTCATCGAAGCTTCCGGAAATGACGCAGCTCGTGCTGTCGATGCGTTCCTTGACGGAGGGCTGGGACAGCGTGCTGTCATCCAGAATGATGGAGATGTAGTTGGAGCCTTCGGGCTTCTGTGCCATACGGCCGGTCGCATCGGCGAAGGACGAACGGGCGCTTTCGTTGAATTCAAGCGAAACGTACCACTGCGGAGCGCTCGTACTGTCGAGCTGACCGTAGGTGGCTTCCGCGCTCTTGACGTTCTTGCCTTCCACGACGACATTGCCGTCGGAGTCGACGAAGGTCAGTTTAGCGGTGGAACCGAGCGTCTTGACGGCTTCCTCGGGGTTGTCGATGCCGGGGATCTCGATGCGGATCTGATCGGCGCCGACCTTGGCGATGGTCGCCTCGTTGAAGTTGAGGTCGTCTAAACGCTTGCGGAGGATGTTGATGGCTTTTTCGATGGCGGTGTCCATGGAAATGTCACTGCCTTCCTCGGGAACGGCCTTGAACATAACGGAGGAGCCGCCGACGAGGTCGAGTCCCTTGCTGATGGTGTCTTCCTCAAAGACGCCGCCGAGCCCGAGGGACGGGATGCCGAACAGAGCAATCAGTACGGCGAGTGCGATGCATAAGAGCGTCAGCACTAAGGAACATACGCTGTTTTTCATGGGTTTTTAACTTCCTTTCACTTTTGTAGTCGCTCATGGATAGTATTATACTATTTTTTTCCGAATAAGTCAACAGTTTTTTCAGAAATATTTGGAATGTGCGCCAATATTTTATAATAATGGTAAAAAAACGGCAAAAAGGAAAAAAACGGTGTCCGTCATTCGGCGCAAAAGGCGTCGAGCGCGGCAAAAAGGCGCTCTTTCGTTTCGGGACGGATGTCGCAGAGCGGCAGGCGCAGTTCTTCGCGGCAGATGCCGAGCCGGGCGGCGGCGGCTTTGAGGGGCGCGGGATTGGATTCGGCAAAGAGCGCGGTACAAAGGGGCAGGAGCTGTTTTTGCAAGGCGAGCGCACGGGCGGTGTCTCTTGTAAAGCAGGCTTCGCACAGCGCGCACACAGGGCGTGGAAAAAGATTGGAGACTACCGAGATGACGCCTTTTCCGCCGAGGGCAAGAAAGGCAAGCGCGGTGGCGTCGTTGCCGGCATAGAACGAAAAATCGGCGTCGCACAGACACTTTTTCGTCACAAAGGACACAAGACTGTCGCCGGCATCTTTGAGCCCGACGATGTTGGGATGATGGGAAAGCTCGGCGCAGGTCTCGGGAGAAAGGGAAACGCCTGTCCGGCCGGGAACGTCGTATAACAGCATGGGACGGTCGACGGCGTCGGCGACGGTGAGATAGTGGCGCAAGAGCCCCTGTTGGGTGGGTTTGTTGTAGTAGGGCGTCACGAGCAGGAGCCCGTCGGCGCCGACGGAGGCGGCAAACCGCGAAAGCGCGAGGGTGTGGGCGGTGTTGTTGCTGCCGGTGCCGGCGATGACGGGCACGCGCTGATCCGCTTTTTCCACGCAGAACGAGATGAGCTCGCGGCGTTCGGTGTCGGCAAGGGCGGCGGATTCGCCCGTCGTGCCGCAGACGACTAGCGCGTCGATGCCGCTTTGTATCTGATTTTCGATGAGTTCGGAAAAACACGGATAATCGATGACGCCGTCCCGTAGGGGCGTGAGAAGCGCGGTGGCGGCACCGCGGAACAGTTCGGTTTTCAAGAGGGAAGCCTTCTTTCTTTATTAACATATCGTCGATTCTGTTTATGCGATTTTTGTTATTATGCATAAAGGTTCGTTTTACCGTATCGGTATCAGTATATAAAAGCCAATGGGAAAATGCCACGAAAAAACCACCCCGCAATTGGACAAATTACACATAAAGAATCAGGCGGATTGTGAAATTTTCATAAAAAAACCGAAAAACTTCTTGACAATTCGCATAAAAAGGGATACAATAACAGCGTAAGATAGAGATTTGTTGTTTGTGCGGCTGACTTTGTTCATGTTGCACAATTCGGAACGGAGAACCGTATGCTTTGGATCAAGACCGTCATTCACACAACGACCGAGGGGATCGAGCCCGTGTCGGGCATCCTGCTCATGAACGGGATAAACGGCTATGAAGTCTGCGACAGCAAGGATTTCAACGATTTTCTCGAAAAAAAAGAAGTCTATTTCGATTATATCGAGGACGAGCTGTTAAAGCTCAAAGACTGCGAAACGACGCTGACCTTCTACGTGCCGGAAAACGCGCAGGGGCTCGAAACCGTTCTTGCCGTCAAGGCGTCCCTCGAACGCTTGAAAAACGAGCCGGACGGCGAAAAGTACGGAACGCTCGTGATGGACAGCGATACAAAACTGGAAGAGCAGGACTGGGAGAATAACTGGAAACAGTATTTCAAGCCTTTCCCGGTGGGAAAGCGTATTCTCATCAAGCCGACGTGGGAGCCTCTCCCGGCAGACGCACGTGATCGCGCCGTGGTGGAGATCGATCCGTCGTCCTCCTTCGGTACCGGCTCGCACACGACGACGCGGCTGTGCTTGGAGAAGATCGAAGAGCATCTGCCGGAAAAGCCGGAAAACGTGCGTATGCTCGACATGGGCTGCGGGAGCGGCATTCTCGGTATCGCGGCACTGTTGCTCGGCGTGCGGTACGTTACGGCGGTGGACATCGACGAAAATTCGGCGCGCATCGCACGGGAGAATTACGGCGTCAACCGTATCGCACCGGAGCGCTATGCCGTGTATGCCGGCAACGTGCTGGAAGACGAGGTGCTGTGCGAAAGTATCGGCGGGGAACCATACGATCTCATCGCCGCCAACATCGTGGCGGACGTCATCATGTGGATGGCACCGCTGTTCAAGCGTCTTTTGGCAAAGGACGGAAAACTGATCGTGTCGGGCATCATCGCCGAGCGTTCGGGCGAAGTGATGAACGCCTTGCAGGAAGCGGGCTTTTCCGTTGTGGAATTCACCGAGAAAGAAGAATGGGCGGTGGTTGTGCTGTGCCACGCTTCTTTATAGAAGAGGAACTGCCGGACGGCGCGCAGACGGCGACGCTTTCGGGCGAGGATGCGGCGCATCTTTCGTACGCTTTACGGGCACGGGTGGGCGAAGAGCACACGCTGTGCGACACGGGCGGCAACGAGTACCGGGTGAGCATCACGGGCATCACGGCGAAAGAAGTGCGCTTTGCGGTGCATGAAAAGAAAAGAAGCGAAGCGGAGCCGACGGTGCATATCACGCTGTATCAGGCGCTCGTCAAGGGCGAAAAATTCGACGACATCGTGCAGAAGGCAGTCGAGCTCGGCGCCTCGGTCATCGTGCCGGTCGCGTGTGAGCGGAGCGTCGTGCGGCTGGACGAAAAAAACAAAGCCAAAAAGACCGAACGCTGGCAGAAGATCGCACGCGGTGCCGCCATGCAGAGCGAGCGCGGGCTCGTGCCGCAGGTGCGGGAGCCGATCCCGTTTGAAAAGGCTCTGCGGGAGCTTTCGCAGACGGAAATGGCGTTCGTGTGTTACGAAAGAGAAAAAAACACAAAGTTGAGCGATATACTGGATAAAGGAAAGCAGGCACGGGAGATCGGCTTTCTCGTAGGGCCGGAGGGCGGCTTCGGCGATGCGGAACTGCGGAAGGCGGCGGAAGCGGGAC
This sequence comes from Eubacteriales bacterium, assembly GCA_045598975.1. Taxonomy (GTDB): domain Bacteria; phylum Bacillota; class Clostridia; order Oscillospirales; family CAG-382; genus UMGS882. The sequence goes on along the minus strand of JAZRVE010000093.1, from coordinate 7,154 downwards.
TGGCGTCCGTTTCGCTCGGAAAGCGGATCTTGCGCACCGAAACGGCGCCGCTGTGCGTGCTTTCGGCGATACTGTATCAGACGGGCGACCTCGGTTGACCGTCGGGCAAAAACCGGGAGATTGGGAGAGAGAAAATGGCTGAAAAAATGTCAAAACCAAAGAGAAGAGCGGAAATCTTACGGAAAAGCGACATGGATTTTTACAAAATGTCGGGACTTTTCCTTGTGCTGTGCGGGCTTGTGATGCTGTTATTAAAGGTCAGCTCGACGCTGACGGCACGGCATAATTCGGGACGGAATCTTGCGTATCAGATGTATACGCTGTTCCGGCATCCCGCGTATATCGCGGTGGTGGGCGTACTGCTTGTCGGGGCGATCGTGTGGTTTGTCGTGAGCCGTGTGCGTAAGACCGACGGACGGTACAAGGCGTTCACCGGCACGAATGCGCTGTTTGTGATGCTGTATGTGGCGGGCTTTTCGGTGTATTTCGGACGCCGTCCGCTCAATAACGCGTCGGATTGTATGTTTGTGCTCGCGTCTACGCTGATTCTGGCACTGCTCTACTATATTTATAAGATTTACGACAGCGATTTCCTGCTGTTCAGCGTGGAAAACGCCCTGCTTGCCCTGCTGTTGTACCGCTATTGGCACGTCTACACGACAGGAGGGCTTGTCGGCAAAGGGCTGTTCGTCGTGCTGTTCGTCTTCTGGGGCATCTTCCTCGGCGGCCGCATCCGGAAAAAGCGTGAGGCGCTTGCGTCGGTCACGCCGGCGCATAAGCAGAAGGCACTGCTGTTCCCGTATTTCGTTTCGCTCGCCGTCTGGACGGTGTTCATGTTCATCAAGATAAGAGACCCGTACGCGGCATCCCCGGTCAGTTCCGGCGTGATGCTGACGGTGCTCCTTCTCCAATACCTTTTCTTCGCCATCGTGTATACCATCAGACGGATACGGGAATGAGCGGAGAAAACGGAACACTTCATTTTTTGATTAACAGGGGGAAGAAATCATGTCGGCAAGAGTATTTCAGAACGTTATCAATCAGTTAAAGGAGACGGTCGGCAAGACCGTCAGCGTGCTCGACGAAACGGGCACGGTCATCGCCTGCTCGGACCTTGTGCATATCGGAGAGGACCGGTCGGACGCGCTCGGCTATTTTGAAGAGGAAGGGCAGACCGTGACGGTCGGCGGCAATACCTACTGTCCGCTCGGCACGCCGGACAAGCCGGAAAATATCATCGTCGTGGGAGGCAGTGACAAGGAGGCGCAGGATATGTGCCGGGTGCTTGTCGTGTCGTTTGCCAACATCAAGAGCCTGTACGGGGAAAAATACGACAAGGTCGGTTTTATCAAGAATATCATTCTCGATAATATCCTGCCGAGCGACATCTACATAAAAGCAAAGGAACTGCATTTCGAGATCGAAGCGCCCAAGGCGGTGTTCTTCATCCGTTTTGCCGAAAAAGGCGAGATCATCCCGTATGATATCTTACAGAATATGTTCCCCGACAAGAACAAGGACTACGTCATCAACGTCGGCGAAAGCGACATCGTTCTCGTCAAGGAGGTCAAACTCAACACCGAGGCGAAGGAGCTGGAAAAGATCGCGCATACCATCGCCGACACCATAAGCTCCGAATTTTTCCTGCGTGTGACCATCGGTATCGGTACCATCGCCGAAACCCTCAAAGACCTGACGGCGTCCTTCCGTGAATCGCAGGTCGCCATCGAGGTCGGCAAGGTGTTTGACACCAAAAAGAATATCATCAATTACGAAAACCTCGGCATCGGCAGACTGATTTATCAGCTTCCGACGACGCTGTGTGAGATGTTTCTCGACGAGGTCTTCAAGAAGGGCTCTCTCGAAAGCCTCGACCGTGAAACGCTCATGACCATCCAGGCGTTTTTCGAGAATAACCTCAACGTGTCGGAGACCTCCCGCAAACTGTTCGTGCACCGCAATACCCTTGTGTACCGGCTGGAAAAGATACGCAAACTGACAGGGCTCGATCTGAGAGAGTTTGAGCACGCGATCACCTTCAAGGTCGCGCTCATGGTCAAGAAGTATCTGACGAGCAAACCGGTGAAATATTAAGGAGCGGGCGCATGATCGAATTTAAGGACGTTTGCAAGACCTACGACGGCACGCATTTCGTGCTGAAAGACATAAATTTGAAGATCGACGACGGCGAGTTCGTTTTTATCGTCGGTCATTCGGGCGCCGGCAAAACAACGCTCACAAAACTGCTGCTGCGTGAAGAGCGCGTCACGAGCGGACGGCTTCTCATCAATCAGTTCCGCCTCGATAAGATGCGCAGCAGCAAGGTGCCGTATCTGCGCCGCACAATGGGCGTGGTGTTCCAGGATTTCCGCCTGTTCCCCAATAAAACGGTGTATGGGAACGTGGCGTTCGCCATGGAGGTCATCGGGACGCCGACGCGCACCATCAAAAAGAACGTGCCCGTCTTTTTGGAGGCTGTGGGACTGGGAGAGCGCATGAAAGCCTTCCCGAACCAGCTTTCGGGCGGCGAGCAGCAGCGTGTGGCATTGGCACGGGCGCTTGCCAACAATCCCAAGATCATCATCGCCGACGAGCCGACCGGCAACATCGACCCGGAAATGAGCCTTGAAATTATGAAACTGCTCATCACGCTCAATAAGGAGCTCGGCAAGACGGTTATCGTCGTCACCCACGAAAGGGATCTCGTCGACCGTTTCCGGAAGCGCGTCATCATTCTCAAAGACGGCAGTGTCGAACGGGACAGAATAGGGGGGATGTTCGATGAGTAAGACACGCTTTGCCGCAGAAGGCACAAAAGGCTTTTTCCGCAACGGCTTCCGGAGCCTTGCTTCGGTCGTCATCCTCGGTTCCTCTCTGCTTCTGATCGGTATTTTTTCAACGCTCATGATCGTCATCAATACAAGTGTCGCGGCGATCGACGATTTCAATAAGATCGTGGTGTACCTCAAACTCGACACCGATAAAGAAACGGTCGCACAATGCGTGGAGACCGTGAGCGGCATCACCAACGTCACCGGCGTCACCTATATTTCCAAACAGGAAGCGCTTGCCTCGGAAAAGGAAAAATTCGGTGACGAATACTCTTACGTGTTCGATTCGTACGACGATTCGACAAACCCTCTTCCCGACACCCTTGAAATCGAATATGCGAGCGTCGATGACATCGGCGCCATCATCTATAACGTTGAGCAGATTCCCGCGGTCGATAAGATCAAAAACCGCTATGATATCGCCAAAAACATACAGAATTTCAAAAACGCGCTCAAACTCGGCGGTATGTGGCTGATGATCTTACTCGTGGCGGTCAGCCTGTTCGTCATTTCCAACACCATTCGCCTGACCTACCATGCCCGTGAGAAGGAGATCGGCGTCATGCGCTATATCGGCGCCACCAAGCGGTATATCACCATGCCTTTTCTGTTTGAAGGACTGCTTGTCGGACTGTTTGCGGGCGTGCTCGGCTATCTGATCCAGTATTATCTGTACTGCTTCCCGCTGGCGTCTCTCGCCGAAAAGTTCGGCGGCTATATCATCGTACCGCCGTATGAACAGCTCAATCCGTATTTTCTCCTCATCTACTTTGCGGCGGGCATCGTGCTCGGCGTGCTGGGAAGCGCGTTCGCCATCCGTAAGTACATGAAGCGGTGACGGAGGTTTCCATGAAAAAGATTTTCGTAAAAAAGACGGAAAAGTTCTTTTCGATCCTGCTTGCCGCGGGACTTCTTTTCGGGACGGCGGGAAGCGCCAAGACCAATAAAGAATACAAGGACGAAATAAACGCGCTGAACGGTCGTGTCAGTCAGATCACCAAGGAGCAGACGGAACTGAAAAACCGCCTTGCCGCCAACCGTGAGCAGACAAGCACGCTCACAAGCGAGCTCAACGCGCTGACGACGGAGATCGACTACATAGACGAGCAGATTTTCGTCATTGATAACATACTTGACGAATACAGCCAGCTTATCGAACAGCAGAAAGCGCAGATCACGGAACTCGACGGCGAGATCGTCCGGCAGAAGAAGATGCTCGACGACATGATCCGGATGTCGTATGAATACGGTGACGTCGGCAACGCGGTGGAGTTTATTTTCAGCGCGGAAGATTTCAGCGATCTCCTCATGCGGCTGGATATGCTGGGATATCATCTTTCCTATAACACAAGCGTGCTGGATAAATATCAGCAGACGGTGGAGACGCTCGAACAGACCAAGGCTGACTATGAGGCGGCGCTCGTTGAGATGCAGAATTATAAGAACGAGCAGGAAGCGCTCAAAGCACAGCTTGCCGCACGGCAGGCGGAAGCGCAGGCAAAGCGGGCGGCGCTCGAACAGGACGCGGCGCTCATGAACGAACAGCTTTCCGAAAAGCAGGCGGCGATCGCCAAGGTAGACAGCGAGATCAAAAACCTTGCCGCTCTTCTCGCCAAGCAGGAGGAAGAACAGCGCAGACAGCAGGAAAGCGGCGGCACCCAGACCGTGGGGACTTCGGACTTCCAGTATCCGCTGCCGTCGGGCGTCGGCATCATTTCGTCGTATTACGGCTATCGTAAGGACCCGTTTACCGGCAAGACCGCCTACCATAACGGTTATGATTTAGCCTGCGGCAAGGGCACCAAGATCTACGCGGCGGCAGACGGAAAAGTCATGACGGCGGGCTATAACGAAAACGGTTACGGCAATTATATCATCATCAGCCACGCGGGCGGGCTCATGTCGCTGTACGGGCATTGCAGTTCGCTTGCCGTCGTGGCGGGACAGCAGGTCAAGCGCGGAGACGTCATCGGGTACGTCGGCTCGACGGGACGCTCGACGGGCAACCATCTGCACTTTACCATGTATAAGGACGGTGCGGTCATTGATCCGGCACCGTATATCGGCTTGTAAAGAAAAGGAAACGGTATGAAAAAAAAGGACAGACAGCAGTTCCGGCGTCATCTACTTCCGGTTTTGGTGATATTGCTTGCCGCCTGCGTGATGGTGACGTGGCAGATCACCTATAATTTCGTGTCAAAGCGCATGGAGAGTAAGTACTCGGGCATGCTTTCGGGACTTTCGGAAGAAACGGACGTCAGCCGCCTGATGTACAGCGTGGACACCATCCTTTCGGGAAAATATGCCGGGAAGGCCGATCCGTCGGCGCTGACCGACGCGACGATAGAAGGCTATGTCAAGGGACTCGGCGACCGGTATGCCGCGTACATGAACGCGGAGGCATACGACGGCTATATGCTGACGGCGGACGAGCCCCTGCCGGACGGTATCGGTATCACGGTAAGCGAGGATAAAACGGGGGATTCCCTGCGTATCCTTTCGGTGCGGCCGGGTGCTCCGGCGGCACGGGCGGGTATCGTGCCGGGAGACGAGATCACGGCAGTCGACGGGGAAGCCGTCTGGGAAAACGGCTATTATAAGAGCGTTTCGACCATCACCGGCGGCGACGTCGGTACACCGGTAACGCTGCAAGTCCGCAAGACGACGGGCGAAACGGCGGAGTGTGAGCTTGTGCGCGAACTGCTCGGCGACGATTCCGTCAGTTACCGTAAGCTCAACCGCGACACCGGCGCCATTGTCATTTATGCCTTTGCCGATACTACGGCGGAGGAATTCAAGAAGGCCATCGGTTCGCTGACCGTTATGGGTGTCGAGCGTTTCGTTATAGACTTGCGCAATACAACGGGCGAGAGCGTTTCCGGCACGGCGCAGACGCTTGATTTTCTGCTGCCGGAGGGAACGTTGTTCAGCGTGCGGCATAAAGACGGCACGCAGGAAGCAAAACTGTCGGATATCGCCGAATTTGATGCGCCGATCGCGCTTCTCGTCAACGAAAACACGGCGTGCCTCGCCGAGGTGTTCGCCGCGGCGCTGAAAGATTTCGGCAAAGCCGTTCTCATCGGCGGCACCACTTACGGGAAAGCGACCTATCAGGAGATCGTCAGCCTCCCGAACGGCGGTGCGGTCTGCCTTTCGACGGGCGATTATCTGCCGGCGAGCGGCGCTTCCTTTGAGGGGACGGGACTTGTACCGGATCATGAAGTGCAGCCGACGCCCGAGCAGAAGGCAAACTGGTTTGCGATGCGGGACGCGGAGGACGCGCCTTTGCAGAAAGCCATTGCGGTGCTTTCGGAAATGGAAGTCAAAAAGATCAACTGAACAGAGTATTTTGGAGGAAGAACCTTGCATAATCAATTGACGGAAGTCGATATTAAGAAGATGGAAGAGGAGATCGAGCACCGTATCACGGTACTGCGGCCTCAATTGCTGAAAGAAGTGGTGCGTACCCGCGCATTCGGAGACCTGAGCGAAAACGCGGAGTATCACATAGCCAAGCAGGAGAAAAACGCCAATGACCGGCGTATCCGTTATCTGCAAAATATGATCCGCACCGCCGAGGTGGTAAAGATCACGGCGGATAAGGAAGTGCTCGGGCTGTACGATACCGTAAAAGTCCACGTGGAAGAGGATGACTGTGACGAGACCTACCGCCTTGTCACGACGCCGCGTGCCGACGTACTGCAAAACCGCATCAGCGGCGAATCCCCGGCGGGGAAAGCCCTGCTCGGGCATAAGGTCGGCGACCGCGTCAAGATCGAGGTTAATCCGCAGTATAGCTACTACGTGACCATTCTCGAAATTCAAAAAGGGGCGGACGACGAGAGTATCGAACTGCGCTGACGTGCGGTGAAAAAAGTAATAATAAAACAGAAAAAACGCGGACATTGGGGCACCCTCCGTAAGGAAGGTGCCCCAAAGGGTGGCTCTTGTATCAAAATTAAATAATTGATGTGCGTTTTGCATAGCTATTAGCTATGCCGTTTTTTGTTACACACCTTTTCAAAGTGTGTAACCCACTATGACACTTTCACATCATATGTGCAAAGTGCATTAGTGTTTTATTAAAAGAACAGTTTGCAGAACTGCTTGAAAAAGCACCTAAAAACGAAGTCGCCGAACAATAACAAAAATCACTAGCTTTTTTATTTTTGTCGAAAATAGCATTTTTTCAAAATGTATGTGTTAAAATGATGTGAGCCAAAAAGAGAGGAAGTTACTTGCAAGATATGGTATAATGGAATCATCACAAGACCAAAAACCATATCAAGAAGGAACTTCCCATGAACATTATAGCACAAGAAG
>JAZRVE010000092.1:0-2944 GCA_045598975.1 Eubacteriales bacterium | reverse complement strand
ATACTCGCCGTTCTGTCCGCGCATGCTCTCGAATATCTTTTTCAGGTTGAAATCGTGGATATTGACGACGACGTTGACCGGCTTGCCGAGATATTTGGCGAGCCGCGCCACGGCGACGCAGGAAGCGATGGCATCATGGTCGGCATACTTATGCCCCATGACGATGACGTTGCCGCTCTGCTCGATCAGTGCCGACAGTTCCTTGGCTATGACACGCGAACGCACCTTGGTCTTTTTCTGCACCGATTTTGACCGTCCGCCGTAATAATCCACCGTGTTCTCACTCTTGACGACCGCCTGGTCGCCGCCGCGCTGTAAGGCAAGGTCGAGCGCATAGCGCGCGGCGCTCTCCTTTTCGGCGAACGTTCCGTCGATCTTGGACACGCCGACCGAAACGGTGAACGGCATGGAAAGGTTTTCCACCTCGATCTCGCGCACCTTATCGAGAATGTCGAAGCGCGACTCGTCAAGCGTATCAAACCACCGTTTTTCAAACAGCATGATGAATTTATCTTTATCGTATTCTTTCAAGATTCCGCCGACCGACGCCGCCCATGCGTCGAGCGCACCGCCGATGAGCGCCAGCGCCGTGCGCTGTTTATCCTGCACCGACTGGATGGCTTCCGAAAAGTTATCGATCACGATGAACGCCACCATGAGGGAGCGCTTATCCATCTCCTCTTTCAGCTCGCTGTTCTCCGTCACGTCTTCCCACAGCATCATACAGTGCTTCTGTCCGGAGGAGGCAAACGGATAACATTCGACCGCATAGGTGCGGCCGTGATACGACACGTCGACGGGCTCCGTCTTATTGCTGAACAGCCGCGCCACGTTGAGCGACGGTGAAAAGACGTCCGCCGGTTTTTTGCCGTACAGCAGAGCACCCGGCTCGCAGAAGCCGGAAAACGCCTTATTATACCAGATGATCTCGCCTGTTTCGTTGACCATGGCGGCAGGTCTTGAAAAAGCACCGACAAAGCTGACCGCCATGCCGGAAAGTGCCGGTCCGCTCGCGGTCGTGCCGTTCTTTTGCAGGTCTTTCCACGTCAGTATGGCTTCAAGCGCCAGATACAGCACCGCCACGCAGACGACCGACACCACGAACGGCGTATCCGCCATGAAAAAGGCAAGCACCATCAGCACGCCGAAGGAGACGAGTCCCGCGATCACACTGCGTCTGGCAAAATATTGTCGAAAAAACAGCGAAAGCATTATTCTCCATCCTTTCCCATTTCATCGGGATCATCGGCGTCCTCTTCGTCTTCCCCGACATCATCTTCTTCCCCTTCTTCCCGGTCTTCCTCATCTTCCTCATTTTCGGAAAAATCGGTTTCCAGGGGGTCTCCGCCCCATCCCGGCGCACCGGGCATCGCGGGACGTCCGCCCTGCGGCGGGAAGCTCTGAATGATGACGATGCGGTTTTCAACCGAAGCGCCGACAAAGGCAAGCAACAGAAGAAGCACGTCTATGCCGCCCAAAAGCAGTCCCACCACGACGAGGATCACGGTGATGACGGCGACCGCCGCGGAGCGTTTGCGGAATTTTGCCGTAAACAGTTTTAAGCAGAAGCACAGTCCACGGTAGGCGAACGGACACGACAGCACAAAGGAAAGGCTCCAAAAGGCGATGCGAAGCCCTTCGTTTTCGGTAAACAGATACGAGATAAAATAGCCTGCGTACACGATATAGAACATGGTGACGCTGACACGGGAGAGCTTAAACTGCCACTGACGCCCGTCAAGGCAGATCTTTCCCTTTTCGCCGAGCAGCTTTGCGATCGGGGCATACAGCGCCGCCGTAATGCCGGAAATCGCCATGGCAAAGCCGCAGTACAACGGAAGGAGATTGGAACGCACCGAATATTCGAGCGAATCGATGATCGCTTCGAGATCGCCGGCGGAAAGCGCCGGAAGCTGCGCGTAATCCATGCTGTGATACACATTGCGGAAAGTGTCTCCGCACAGAGCTACAAAGCTGTCGATTGCCTCGCGCACAAGCGGCACCGACACCTTTCCGTACACGTCATATACCACGAACAGCGTGACGACGGCGAGATGAACAAACAGCACCACGGCGCCCACGGCAAAGGTCACGCTTTTGGAAGCCTTCTTCCGTTGGCAGACACACCATGCCGCCGCATACAGAAAGGCAAACAGCAGATTCACGAAGGAAAGCCCCGCGGCAGACGTCAATCCCTTTCCGGCAAGCGTACCGACGGCGCCGAGCAGGGAAACGACCGCGGGAATGAGGCAATACCGGTTATCCGCCGCCGAAAGCAGCACGGCATACGAGCATCCGAACAGCACAAGTGCCGCGATGCCGAGAAACGACAGTTCCGGCACGACCGCAAAAACCGACAGATAGAGCCCGGAAAGAGCGGCCAGTATTACAAGCAGCCATTCGCCGCTTTTCTTTTTTTGTGTCGGCTGTGCAAGTTCAGACACGGCAATTCCTCCTGCGAAAAGTTTCACATTTATTATGATGGCAATCAATAATTTCCCTTATACGGTGTAGTATATCATATTCTCCGGAATTTTGCAAGAGGATTTTGTTTTTTGATGGATTTTAGAAAAAAAACCTCCTTTTTTCTTGCAAAAGAAAGAAAAGAAACGCCTTTTTCTTACAAAAGAAAAAGGCGTGCAAAAAGATTGCCGGGGAGTAGCCCCGGAGCCCCCCACGTCGCAAAGGCGGCATTCGCCGCATCTTTGCGACGGTGCGAGGCGGTATCACGGCGGCCCCGACACGGATCAGCAGATATTCCAAGCCGTGCGGCACGGATGCTTTCCACAGCACCGGCGGCGTGGTGCCGGATATTGCTGATATGTACAAAGGGATGGGCTATACAAGATGTTATTCTATCCGGCTCTGTGCTTCTTTTCGTCACGCCCGCCGTCGTTTTGGCGGGCGTGACCCCTATCCGCGGGAGACCGCGGCAGTTGCTTTT
>JAZRVE010000091.1:0-5171 GCA_045598975.1 Eubacteriales bacterium | reverse complement strand
GCCATACCTATCCCGCGTCCGGATATCCCGGAGATTCCTCTGTGCGTTCCCATTGATATCCAAGTCGAATGAAATATGACCGGACATACCGAGGCGTATCGTTCGGGCTGCTGACGTGGACGACATAAACACCGAAAGGAGATACCCCCATGAAATCCAAAGAAGAACTGAATGCCCTGAAAGAGGAAGTCGAAACCGTGAGCAGGAAGCTGCATGAGTTGACGGATGAAGAGCTTGCGCAGGTCTCCGGCGGCGTTCTCCCCGGCTACGGGCCCGGCGCTGAGCTCCCCGGCTACGGGCCCGGCGCTGAGCTGCCCGGCGGGGGGCGCGGGACCGTACTGCGGTAATTGAGTGAGCGCCCCGCTTTAAAAACTCCGGCATCTGAAATCTTCGCATCTGCCGCAGCAGGCGGCTAATCTAATCGCCGCCGTAAGGTGTGCGTATTCTATACAGAGAGGAGATACACCCATGAAAACCAAAGAAGAATTGAATGCCCTGAAAGAGGAAGTCGAAACCGTGAGCAGGAAGCTCCATGAGCTGACCGAGGAAGAACTGGAACTGGTCTCCGGCGGCGGGATCTTTTCGCAACTGTTTAGAAAAGCCAAGGTGGTCGGTGAACCTATATCGAAAAGCAAATCCGGTATCGCAAGTGCTGTAACGGATTTGTTGGAAAGATAAAAACATAGTTGAAAATTACAAATCCGAATCTGTAATTTTCAGAAAAGAAAAATCACGGCATGACGAAAGTCATGCCGTGATTTTTGGTCTGAGTGACTGGATTTGAACCAGCGGCCTCTACCACCCCAAGGTAGCGCGCTACCATCTGCGCCACACCCAGATGCCGTCCTTTTTCGGACAACGTGCAGATTATACCATACTACTTGCCGTTTGTCAAGTGTTTTGCCGGAAAAAATGAAGGTTTTTTTACCTGTATTTTTTGAGAAAAAGACGAAAAAACAACGGATACGGATGCGTTTTTAAGAAAAAGAACACGTGTTTCTTTTTTTCTCAAAAATGCATGAATATTTACCATTTGTTCTTAAAAAATACATATATTTGCATCGCCGACTTGTTGCATTTGTACAAATATTGTATTATAATATAGGCAAGTGGAGCGGAATCCCACAAAAGGGAGCGAAAATTCATAAAAGTGGAGCGACCTTTTCAAAATCCGCAAAAAATCCGAAAAAACCGAAAAAGGAGGCGATGAAATATGTTTTCCGGACAGGCGCCGCATACCGTTGACGCCAAAAACCGCGTTTTCATCCCGGCGATGTTCCGCATGGAACTCGGACAGAATTTCATCGTCACCAAGGGCTTCGGGGAAGCGTATCTCATCATTTATCCCATGAGCGAGTGGGAAAAGCTCATCGGCAAGATCGACGAGCTCGGCATGGACAAGCAGACGCGCGACCTCAAACGCTACATCATGAGAAGCTCCAATCCCACCGAAATGGACGCGCAGGGGCGTATCGTACTGTCGAAAGAGCACCGCGAATACGCAAAGCTCACCAAAGACGTCATCCTGCTCGGCATGAATAAGACCATCGAAATATGGGATGCGGCAACGCTTGACGGACAGATGAGCGAGGAACCGGAAAATCTCGAACTCCTGCTCAGCAAACTGCAATAGCCATGCAGGAGCATTTCGGACACTATTCCGTACTGCTCACGGAGACGGTAGACAGCCTTGACGTAAAGCCGGACGGCGTATACGTGGACTGTACGCTCGGCGGAGCGGGACACGCACAGGCGATCGTAAGGCGGTTGGGAGCGAACGGAAGGCTTGTCGGCATCGACCGCGACGAAACGGCACTGAAAAAAGCGGAAGAACGGCTGAAAGAGTACGCCGGACAGACGCTCCTTCTCAAAGGAAATTTTGCCGAAGCGCCGATGCTTCTCGAAGCGAACGGCATCGGGCACATCGACGGCGTCGTGGCGGATCTCGGCGTATCGTCCTTCCAGCTCGACGATGCCTCGCGCGGTTTCTCCTACATGAAGGATGCGCCGCTCGATATGCGGATGTCGAAAGAGGATACCTTCTCGGCGTATAACGTCGTTAATGAATATGAAGAAAAAAAGCTCGCGGACATTATCGAACGCTACGGGGAAGAGCGGTTCGCGGGGCGCATCGCTTCCTTTATCGTAAAGGCGCGAGAGAGAAAGCCCATCACCACGACCGGAGAGCTTGCCGCCGTCATCAAGGACGCCATTCCCACCAAAAACCGTGTCGACGGACCGCATCCCGCCAAGCGCAGCTTTCAGGCGATCCGCATCGAGGTCAACGGCGAGCTCGACGTCATCGAACGCATGATCACGGGACTGTTCCCGATGTTGAATGAAGGCGGGCGCATGGCGATCATCTCCTTCCATTCTCTCGAAGACCGCATCGTCAAGCAGACGTTTTCCACGTTTACCAAAGGCTGTGAGTGCCCGCCGGACTTTCCGGTGTGCGTCTGCGGCAAAAAGGCAAGCGGAAAGCTCGTTACCAGAAAGCCGGTTTTGCCGTCGGTAACGGAGCTCGCGGAGAATCCGCGTTCCCGAAGTGCAAAATTACGCGTATGTGAAAAAATATAGCGAAAGGACGGTTACGAAAAATGACGTCACAACCCGAAATGCGATACATAAACGGGAGAAAGGTTCCGTATAATGGAAAAGCAAGGAGCGCCGTACGGGAAGAGGAGTACGGTCTGCGGGACTTTGCGGGCGACGCGGCGAGAGCGCTTGCCGGTACCTACGTCCGCAAGAAGCGCGAGGCGCGTATCCGCGACAAGCGGTACTTTGACTTCACGCTGCGCCGCACCAAGACGGCAAAGCCGTTTCCGGTATCGCTCGTCGGGTATATCGTGGTGTTCAGTGCCATAGCGATGCTTCTGGTGCGCGGCAACACGCTCATCAACGAAGCGGGCGTCAGAGCGACCGAACTGGAAGGCCGTCTTTCGCGTGAGATCGAGCGTTCCGTCGAGCTTGACACGGCGCTCAACACGCGTTCCGACGCCGCTTTTGTCGAGGATTACGCCGTCAACGTGCTCGGGATGGTGAAATCGACGGACGTCGTCAAAAAGTATATCAGCATCACCGGCGAAGATAAGATCGTAACGGGCACGGATCGGGCAAATTCTTAAAAACGCGAGCGGGGGCGTTATCACTATGAACGAAAAGAATACCAAACGTTCTCTCTTTCTCAGAAGCACTGTCATTATGGCGGTGTTTCTGCTTTTAGCCGTGCTTTTGGGGGTGCGGCTGTGGTATTTGCAGATCGTGGAAGCCGGCAAATACAAGACCGGCGCGTATGAGCAGTACACGACGGAAATATCCGTCAGCCCCACGCGCGGCGTCATCTATGACCGCAATATGACGCCTCTCGCCGTCAACGCGACGGTGGAAACGGTGTTCGTGTCGCCGTTTGAGATCGCCAATCAGAATCAGAACGCGGCGGAAGACAAGAAGGTCGACATCGAGCAGAAAAAAGAACGCATCGCCGAAATGCTGTCGACGCTTCTCGATGTTGATAAGGATATGATAAAGGAGCGCATGACGCGCACCAAATCGCAGTATCAGATCATCAAGAAAAAGGTGGATCGCGCCGTCTGCGACAAGATACGGCAGTTCATTCTCGACGAGGACATCGTCGGTATCCATATGGAAGAGGATGTCAAGCGCATTTACCCCTACGGCAGTCTTGCCAGCCATGTCATCGGCTTTACCAATTCCGACAACAAGGGCATCTACGGCGTGGAGTCCTTCTACGACAACTATCTCAAAGGCACCGGCGGCAAGATCGTCAAGGCACGCAACGCCGGCGGCGGGGATATGCCCTTCAAATACGAGAGCTATATCGAGGCGGAAAACGGGACGGGCGTCGTGCTGACCATCGACTGGCAGATACAGTCCATCCTCGAAAAGAATCTCGAGACGGCATTAAACGATTATAAGGCGAAAAACCGCGTGTTCGGCATCATCGTGGACGTCAACACCATGGAGATCCTCGCCATGTCCACCAAACCCGACTACGATCTTAATTCGCCCTACGATCTCGATCCCGATTCGCTTGCCAAGCTGGAACTCTTTACGGGCACCGACGAAGAAAAAAACGCCTATCGGAGCGAATTGCTCGAGGGGCTCTGGAAGAATAAGCTCATCACGGAAATATACGAGCCGGGCTCCACGTTCAAGCTCATCACGGGCGCCATGGCGCTGGAAGAAAACGTCGTAAGTGAGACCGACACCTTCTACTGTACCGGTCATAAGCGCGTCGGCGGCTATAATATCGGCTGTCACTTGACGAGCGGACACGGGACGGAGACCTTCGAGCAGGGCTTGCAGAACTCCTGCAACCCGGTCTTTATGGAGCTTGCCGAGCGTGTCGGCAGACATAGCTTTTTCCGCTATTTTGAAGCCTACGGCTTTACCGAAAAGACGGGCATCGACCTTGCCGGAGAGGTGACGGGCATCTACTACGACGAGAGCGGGCTCAACGAGACCGAGCTTGCCACCGCTTCCTTCGGTCAGACCTTCAAGATCACGCCCATGCAGCAGATCTGCGGCGTTTCGGCGGTCGCCAACGGCGGCTATCTTCTCAAACCGCACGTTGTCAAGGCTCTCGTCGACGACGACGGCAACGTCTTAAAAAGCTTCGATACCGAAGTGGTGCGCCGCGTCAATTCCGAACAGACCTCCAAGACGCTCATGACCTACCTCATGAACGGCATCAACATCGGCTCCACCAAAAACGCCTACGTCAAGGGCTATAAGATCGCCGCCAAGACGGGTACCTCCCAGAAGCGCGATATCCTTGACCGTAACGTGTACATCGGCTCCTGCGTGGCGTTCGCTCCGGCGGACAATCCGCAGATCGCCATTCTTATCGGCATCGACGAGCCGTCCGAAAACGGCTATTACGGCGGCGTCATCGCGGCACCGGTCGTTTCCTCCGTGCTGACGGAGGTACTGCCGTACCTCGGCATCGAGCCCTCCTTCACGGAAGGGGAGGCGGCGACCAAGGAGATCGCGGTGTCGGATTACCGCGGGCTCACCGTGGCAAGCGCAAAGGAAACGGCGGGCAACTCCGGCTTCTCCGTTAAGGTCATCGGCGGCGGCGACATCGTTACCGAACAGCTCCCGCGAAGCGGCGGACGCATCCCGGGCGGCGGCGTCATCGTACTGTATAC
>JAZRVE010000090.1:0-45642 GCA_045598975.1 Eubacteriales bacterium | reverse complement strand
GCTTGCAAACAAGCGGGACTTAGGTATATCCACTCTGTGGAGATATATCTGACAGAGTCATTAGACGAAAAGGTAAGAGACAACTACCACACCGTCTTAATGGCAAAGAATATGGATGGTCTTAGAGAGTTAAACTCACTTGTGAGCCTATCTTGCGACAAAGACCACTTCTACTACACAAACAGACTGACATTTGACGAATTTCTCCAGATTTCTAATAACATTATTTCAACGAGCGCCTGTCTCGCCTCCCCATTGAACAAGTTACCAGACACCCATCCAAGATATATGGAGCTTGCAAAGAAATATGACTTCCTCGAAGTACAGGCACACAACCACCCAGAGCAAGTAGAGTTCAACAAGCGACTCGCAAAGCTTGCAAAAGAGCTCGGTAAGCAGCTTATTGCCGGTACAGATACCCATAGTTCTTCAAAGTATAAAGCAGAATGCAGAGCCGTTCTTCTTTCGGCAAAGCACAAATCCTACGGTGATGAAGATGCGTTTGACCTTACATACAAGACATACGACGAACTTGTTGATATGTTTAAGACGCAAGGAGCGCTATCAGAAGAGGATTATATGGCGGCAATCGAGAACACAAATCTTCTGTATGATATGACAGAAGACATTGAGCTCGATACTTCCATCAAGTACCCCATCCTTTATGGTACAAGACAGGCAGACTCCGATAAATTTACGGAAACCGTGCAGAGAAAGCTCGAAGAGAAGCTTGAAAGCGGTGTTATTCCGAGAGAGCAAGAAGAAGCGTTCCGCTCGGCAATCGAAGAAGAAATGAGAGTCTTCCGAAAGCTCAAAATGGACGGGTTTATGCTCTCAATGTCGGAACTGATTTGCTGGTGTAAAGAACAAGGTATGGCAATCGGAACAGCCAGAGGTTCTGTCGGCGGGTCAAGAGTTGCCTACGTTGCTGACATCATCGACCTTAACCCGGAAACGTGGCACACGGTGTTCTCACGATTCTGTAATGAAGACCGTGTAGAAATCGGCGATATCGATATTGACTGCATTGAGTCAGACAGACCTGCGATATTCAAACACATCACAAGCAGGTTTGGAGAAGACAAAACGGCTCGTGTGGCGTCTTTCGGTACGATGCAGTCTAAGGGTCTCATTGATGACGTTGGAAGAGCGTTGTCTTTCAAATGGGAGAGCGAGCACGGAACGTCGAACGACAACCCTTGGTCTCTCAACAATGTTGCAAAAATCAAGTCGGAGTTTGAGTCCGACGAAGAAAAGACGAAGAAGAAGTATCCGGAGCTTTTCTACTACTATGATGGCTTGATTGATACAAAGATTTCGCAGTCTGTTCACCCAGCCGGTATGGTCATCAGCCCTATCACACTTGTCGATAACTTTGGCGTATTCGACAAGGACGGAGATAACTGTCTCCTGCTCGATATGGAAAATATCCACGACTTTACCGGTTTAGCAAAATACGACTTCTTAATATTGAAGACCGTTCAGGTCATCAGAGATACTTGCAGATACCTCAACAAACCGTATCCAAAGACACACGAAATCAACTGGGATGATGAAGCTGTGTGGGCTGATATGATTAAGAACCCGTCTGGTATCTTCCAGTTTGAGGGTACGTTTGCGTTTGAAAGTCTTAAGAAGTTCAATCCGAAGAGTATCTTCGATATGTCCATCGTAACAGCGTGCATCAGACCGTCTGGTTCATCTTATAGAGATGTGCTGCTTGCGAGACAGATACATAAAAACCCGTCAGAGCTGATTGACGAGTTGCTTAAAGATAACCTCGGTTATCTCATCTACCAAGAAGACACCATTAAGTTTCTGCAACAGATTTGCGGCTTATCAGGAAGTGAAGCCGACAACATCAGACGAGCAATCGGTCGTAAGCAGAAAGATAGACTTGATAAGGCAATGCCATCTATCTTAGAGGGCTACTGCAACAAGTCTCCAAAACCAAGAGACGAAGCAGAAAAGGAAGCGAAAGAGTTTTTGCAAGTCATCGAGGACAGTGCAAGTTATCAATTTGGCTAAATGATTTGGTCATTTCTTGTGAACCCTATTACTCAGGGGTGTGCTGCGTAAACGCAGTGCTAACGGTATCAGCGGAATAAGACGGCGTATCAAGTGTTACAACAAGATATACGCATATCAAAACGACGAAGCGGCTGACTAAGAGAGCCTACGGTCTAACTATTAGATAGCAGGTAATACCGTGCTAAGTTAATTTTCAAACAGAAAGGAGTGAGAAAGATGTGGAAGCAGATTAGTGGATACGAAGGATATTATGAAGTAAGCGACGATGGGATGGTAAGAAGTATAGACAGATATATAACAGATTCGACTGGAAAGACAAGACTTCTGACTGGCAAGCCGATGAAGCAAACAGAGGCAAGCGTCGGAGACAGAGACACAGACGGGTATTTTGTTGTTAACTTACATAAAAGCCATAAATCATTCGTTGTTCCCGTCCATAGACTTGTCGCTGAGGCGTTTATAGATAACCCCAATAACTATCCGACGGTAAATCATAAAGATGGCAATAAACACAACAACGCGGTTGATAATCTTGAATGGGCTTCGTATTCGATGAATAACATTCACGCATTAAACCACGGTTTGCGAGACCCGAGAGGGTGCGTAATCGTTCAAAAAGATACTGACGGCAATGTAGTTGGTGTTTATAAGTCTGTGTGTGAAGCATCAAGATGCACCGGTATAGGAAGAAGCATCATTTCTCACTGTGCCAATGGTCGCGTTAATACGGCTGGCGGATTTTTATGGGAGAAAGTTGAAAAGTGTAACGACTATCTCGAATATGAGAGTACATTGGAAGATGAGTTACCGATGGAAGTGCAAGAACCGTAAAACGGAAGATATAGTCTGTTCGGATGGAAACATCTGAGTTAACGATAATCACTCGGTTGCATACTGTCTTCTCGGATATCTGTGTGCGTACTACAGATATTATCACCCTGTTGAGTTCATTACATCATTCCTTAACAATGCCGCAAACGAGGACGACATCAGGAATGGTACGGCGTATGCTAACAGGGTCGGCATCAAGATAACGATGCCAAAGTGGGGTCTTTCAAAGAGCGAATACTTTTTCGATGAGGAGAAAGGAATTGTCGCAAAAGGTCTCACATCAATCAAATATATGAGCGCAGGCATTGCAGAAGAGCTGTATCAGCTCGCAAAGAGTAAGCGACACGATAGATTTATCGATGTGCTCATTGACATTGATTCTTCAACATCTTTGAACTCAAGGCAGCTCGACATTCTTATCAAGCTCGACTTCTTCTCGGAGTTTGGAAATCAAAGGGAGCTGCTTCGTATTGCAGATATGTTCTACGGTATGTTCAATAAGGGTCAGGCAAAGAAGTTGAATAAAGATAAAGTCGACGGAACTCCTCTTGAGCCGATTGTAAACAAATATGCGGTAGGCGTAACGAAGTCCGGCGGCATCGCTAAAAGTTATACTCTCCTTGATGTTGTGTCGATTATGAAAGAAGCAGAAGACGCAATCAGGGCTATACATATGGAAGACCTGAGCGATTTATTAAAGGTCAGAAACTTCGTTGATGTAATGGGCTATGTCGGGTATGTGTCAGGCAAGGACGAAGACAGACGAAAGCTCTATGTTATGGAAGTATATCCACTCGTTCGTCGCAAAGATAATAAGCAGTTCGGGTACTCAGTTGTAACGAAGTCAATCGGAAGCGGTAAAGATGGTAGGTTCACGGTGGTTAACAGCGTGTACAATGCAGACCCAATTCAAAAGGGCGACATCATCTACTGTAAGAGTTTCGAGCGCGAGGGTCAGTATTTCAGACTTACTGGATACAGTAAAGTCTATTGATAATAGAGGTGATACAATGCACAAACATAAGATTGAACTTGTGACGCATACGGACATAGTTGAATTTGTCCGTATTGCGACAGAAGCTAAAGGCGAGGTAAAGCTCATAGACGGGAACGGTTTTTGCGTAAACGGCAAGAGCTTGCTCGGAGCTATGGCTACTGTTGAATGGAAATCGTTGTACTGCGTGACAGAAGACGATATCTATTCCGAAATCCAGAAGTTCTGTAAGGAGTAAGGTATGAAAGAATTAACAGGCGAATCGTTTGCCGAGATGTTGACACTGTGTAGTCAGCATAGCCACTTCAAAGTCGGCATCATTTTCGATAAGCGACACATCATGTCAGAGTTTCTGGCAGACATCAAGGAAATCGGGAGCATCCCGGGCATATCTAAGTCGAGAGTGAACAAAGACTACGGTCGGTTCGAGTTTTACAACGGAAGCATCATTGAGGTTCTTCCGTGCAGAGCAGAAGAACTTCACGAGCGTAGGTTCAATCAGGTTCTGTACCACTTCGTAGATGATATGACTGAGGATATCCGCAACACGATTCGAGTCTCTACCGTATCGTATGTAACGGACGAAGAGAACGCAGCAAAGGACGCCGTTCTGTTTGCGGCAAAGTTCGGTATGATGAACGAGGTATCGAAAATCAAAGACGAACTCAGGCAGATGGAAGACGACACATCAGAGGAGTTGGATAACTTCCTCGGTGAGTTCAAGGTATCCGAAAATCGTGAATAAAACCACAATTTCATATACATAAGGAGATGGTCAAATGAACAAACCCATTGTGTGCAACAAATGCGGCAAGGAACTTGACTTGTGGGATACGCAGGAGAATTTCTCCATCGAGCGTTCCCTCGGGTACGGCACGAAGTATGATGGTGATAAGTTGAAAATTCACCTGTGCTGTAATTGTATGGAGAAACTCATTGATGAGTGCGTAGTATCTCCGATTTCTGATAATACATAACAACTAAACAACTCGAAAGGAGCTGATTAAAATTAAGTTAAGTGCTCTCCATAAAATTGAAACAATAGGAACGGTAGCATTGGTTGCCTTAATCATTCTCTTCTTTGCAACAGGCGCTACGCTCAACGGTTCTACATCCGCCGTGAGTACGGAAGCGGAACCTGCGACTGAAACAACAGTTGCTCAATCTTATGAGCCAGAGTCACAAGACGAATGTATAGTAGAAACCACAGTAGTGGAAACCACCGAAGAGACCACAGCCGTCGAAACAGAGGCTGAACAGATATACATTCAATATTATACTGAACAGGACGCCATTGATATTGCAAAGGTGCTGTATGCGGAGTGCAGAGGTGTCCCGAGTGTGACTGAGCAAGCGTGCGTCGCTTGGACTATCCTGAACAGAGTAGACAAGTATGAGTCAACCGTATATTCGGTTGTTCGTGCTCCGAACCAATACGCATTCCGTAGCGGTTCACCCGTCAATGATGACCTACTAGACCTTGCATATGATGTTCTCGACAGATGGAACAGAGAAAAGAATGGTGAAACTGGCGTTGGAAGAGTCCTCCCACCAGAGTATACATTCTTTGAGGGCGACGGTAGCCATAACCACTTTAGAGACAACTACAATGGCTCGTATAATATCTGGGACTACTCCCTTGAAAGTCCTTACGAAAGCTAATATGTAAATTATCAAATTATCTTGACAATAGGCATAGTGGGCTGTATAATAGTAGTTGATAAGTTCACTATGACCTATCAAGATAATTAAATAACCTGCAACAGAAAGGAGCATCAGATGAATATGTTAGATGCGTGTGAACAAGCGTACCAAAACGGTTATGTAGCCGGTCTTGCAGCGGCTGGAGTACACATCGTAGACGGATGTGATTGCGTATCCAACGCAAAAGTCTTCGGTCTTGAAGACAGTATCAGACGGGCAAAGTTCCCTATGTCCGTAGACCCGGAAGCTCTTAGTAAAGAGCTCACAAAAGGTATTAAAGCACTCGCACAGAGCGGACGTGGCGAAGGTCACGACCAGTGGCTCACAGGCGTGATTGTCCAGTTCGACTTCACGTTCTCAAACAAGGGCTGGGTTGAAGCCGAAAGATACCACTTCCTCGACTTCGTCAGTTCTCAAAGCACAATGCACCGTATTACGAAGTTCGACCTCGATGAAGTATACAACGAATATGTCGACCAGCGAATTATCGACATCCTCAAGGAAAAGGTAAAGGATTACAACGACTTTGTTGACTCTATCTCAACTGGTCTTCTTCATCAGAGCGAAGAGGAACTCCAGAAAATCGAGAAACAGAAAGCAAAGAAGTACCTCGAAGTTCTGTACAGCAACCCTGCTGGATTTAGGTTGACCGCCGGTATGACGACGAACTACCGCCAGTTAAAAACGATTTATGCACAGCGTAAAAACCACCGTCTTCCTGAATGGAGAACATTCTGTAAGTGGATTGAGACACTCCCTATGAGCGAGCTTATCACAGGCGAAGCCAAGGAGTGAACAAATGCAAAGCAGGATAAACAGTCCAGACAGGATGAAACAACTAATTGACTTCAAGGGTCTCGAGGTTGATGGTTGCATTTATCCTACAGATATAGACGGGCTACTCGAGTATAAAGACTCGGAATATATAATTTTTGAAGTGAAGTACGGCAGTGCCGCCGTTCCGTTCCCTCAGAAGCTCGCAATTCAGAGAATGGTCGATGACTTCACAAAGATAGGCAAACAAGCGGTTGCGTTTGTATGTGAGCATACGGTGCGAGACACCGACAAGCCAGTTGTAGCTGCTTGGTGTAAGGTGCGAGAGATATATTATGGCGGAGAAAAACAGTGGAGAGCGCCCGACGCAGATATTACTGTCCGCGAAGCCGTGAATAGTTTCCAGCGTTATTCCAAGCTGGTTATAGAAAATCATAAAAGAGAGGAGATGATTAGCGAATGAAAGTTATCTTAGTTTCCGGCAAGGCGCAGAACGGCAAAGACACCGTAGCGCAGATTATGGCAACGTCTCTCAAGAATGACGGCAAACGCGTTCTCGTAACGCACTATGCGGACTTGCTCAAGTTCATCTGTAAGAACTACTTTGGATGGAACGGCGAAAAAGACGAAGCTGGACGCAGGATGTTACAGTATGTAGGCACGGATGTAATCAGAAAGCAGAACCCGAGCCTTTGGGTTAACTTCGTTGCTCTGATGCTCAGATACTTCCACGAGAATTGGGATTATGTAATCATCCCCGACTGTCGCTTCCCGAATGAAGTATCAACTATGGTTGATAACGGGTTCAATGTGGTACACATTAGAGTTGTTCGTGATGGGTTTAAGACACCACTCACAGAGGAACAGCAGCGGCATCCGTCAGAAACTGCGCTCGACGATGTAGTCCCCGACTACTACATACATAATGACGGCACACTCGATGACCTTACGAGGTCTATCAACAACTTAATTAAGGAGAACTTATATGGGAACAAATGACAAAGGATATTACGATATCGACATCGAGATTGACAAGGCTCTTCTCGACAATGGGATGATTGAGGAAATCTTCTACCTTAAGGATTTGAAACAGAGGAAGCTCTTCCTGAATGTCGATGTCGACCAGTTTTCTGTTGCAGATATCGTTAAGCATATTATGCAGTACAACGCAGAAGACAGAAACCTCGAACCCGAAAAGAGAGTTCCTATTCTTCTCTACGTTACATCGAATGGTGGCGAAGTCGACTCCGGCTTTGAACTCATCGATATTATTCAGAGCAGCAAAACTCCTGTTTACACAATCAACCTTGGCTACCAGTATAGTATGGGCTTTCTCATCGGTCTCGCCGGTCACAAGAGATTTGCATTACGGAATGCCAAGTACCTTATGCACGACGGCTCTACGATGTACTTCAATTCTGGAGCAAAAGCGCAAGACCAGATGGAGTTCCAGCGTCGTGTTGAGGAACGTGTCAAATCTTATATTCTTTCCAGAAGTAAGCTGACAAGTAAAGAATACGACAGTAAGCTCCGTGTTGAATGGTATCTCTTTGCTGATGAAGCCAAGGAGAAAGGTTTTGTCGACTATATTATTGGCACAGACTGTGGTATCGATGATGTAATTTAAGGAGGGTACTATGGCTGCAAAGAAGAAACCAGTATCCGAACCCAGACCCGAAGCTCCAAGAGTAATTCAGCCGAATATGTTCTATGGTTACAATCTCGACGAACAGCAACTCGCATTTGCGAATGCAATATGGGATAAAGACAAGGACATCATCTTCGCGAACTCGCGTGCGGGGACGGGCAAAACGACTATTGCAACTGGCGTTGCAAATATGTTGGTTCAGTATGGATTCTATGACAGAATCGTCTATATTATGGCTCCATACGGAGAGAAAACACAAGGTTATCTTCCCGGCACAATCACCGAGAAATCTTCCGTGTACTTTGAAGCCTTTTATCAGGCGCTTGTGAACTGTGATATCAATCCTAATACGGCAATCAATACCGAAAGTATGGTAAACCAGAGGAACGATACTGGATTTATCACCTGTATCACGGATACATATTTACGCGGCACAAACCTTGATAATGCGGTTGTTATCATCGACGAAGCACAAAATATGACTGTTCCTCAGCTTAAAAAGACACTGACAAGAATTGGCTCTAAAGCAAAGGTAATCGTTATCGGTCACGATTTACAGTGCGATATTAGCAACCCAGAGTTAAGTGGTTTCACAAAGTATGTGAAACACTTTGAGAACGAAGAAAGAGCGGCTGTGTGCTACCTCACGAATAACTATCGTGGTTGGGTGAGCAGACACGCCGATGAATTAGAGGAATAATCCATGAAGGCACTTACCATTTTGATTGATATGGACGACACACTCGAGGGTTTATGTCCAGAGTGGGTTGAATATCTCAACAACAAATACGGTACGAGTGTTGAGCATAGCGACATCACCGACTGGGATATGACAAAAGCATTCCCATCGCTCGAACGAAAGCTGGTGTACGCACCGCTCGTAGACCCCGCGCTCTGGGAGAACGTCAAACCTCTCCCGGGCGCTGTCGAGAAAGTACAGCGGTTGATTAACGACGGTCATAAAGTCGTTGTCGTAACAGCTTCCCATCAGGATACGGTGAGTCCTAAACTTAACTCCGTACTTTTCAGATACTTCCCGTTTTTAACATACAAGGACGTAATCATTTCGTCACAAAAACAACTCATTAAAGGTGACGTACTGGTCGATGACGCTCCGCACAACCTTGTAAACGGAACGTACAAAGGCATTTTGATGAACGCGTACCACAATGCGAAATATGATGCAGAAGCAAATGGTTTTGTACGAGCTAATGACTGGGAAGATGTCTACAAGATTATATGCCAAATGGCGAAGGAGTGATACAAATGGTTATCTTATACTCACAAGATGGGTGCATAAAGTGCCAACAGCTTAAGATGCTGCTTGACAAGAACAACATCGAATACACGGTCAACACTTCTGTAGAAGAGATGCTTGCCCTTGGATTTGATAGAACACCAATGCTCAGCGTAGACGGCAAACATATGTGTTTAGAGGAAGCTGAACAGTGGATTATCAAGAATAAGGAGAAAAAGAATGAAAAGCAGTAAAAATATCGTCGAGTCATACCTCAATAAGTATGACTGGAGAGTAAATGAATCATCGAGTGCTCCGTTCAGTTTCGGAGCTATGAATAAATATATGTCAGCAGAGGTCAGCAAGGACTACTGGCTGAGAGAAGTATACCCGGAACATATTGCTCAGGCGTATGTCGATGGATACATTCACATCCACGACCTCGGAGGACTCACCCTGTACTGCACCGGGTACTCATTGAAGGATATTCTTATGAAAGGCGTGCGTGGTATTCCCAACATCCCAACATCGTCTCCGGCTAAGCACTTTGACTCCATCCTTAATCAGTGCACAAACCTTGTGACGGTATTCCAGAATGAGATTATGGGCGCAGTCGCATTTAACGGCTTTGATACCCTCCTTGCTCCGTTCGTCAAGCAGGAAAAGCTTGGTTATGAGGAAGTCAAGCAGGCAATGCAAAACTTCATTTTCAGTGTAAACAGCAATAGTAGAGCTGGTGCTGAACCCGCATTTTTTAACCTTACGTTCGACCTCACACCGCCTGCTGATATGATGGACACATACTGTGTTATCGGCGGCGACCTCGTGAGCTTTACATATGGCTCTTGCCAACAGGAAATGGACTTAATCAACAGAGTGTTCTTCGAGCTTATGCTCAAAGGAGATGCCGAAGGCAAGCTGTTCTCGTATCCTATCCCTACATACAATATCCACAGTCGTTTTGATTGGGATAATCCAAACAACAAACTTCTGTGGGAAATGGCTGGTAAGTACGGCACACCGTACTTCGCAAACTTCATCAACAGTGACCTCGACATCACCGATGTGCGGTCTATGTGTTGCAGATTAAGACTCGACCTGAATGAGCTTCGTCATAAGAACGGCGGGTTATTCGGCGCTGGTGACTCCACTGGTTCTATTGGGGTTGTAACGCTTAATCTTCCGAGAATCGCATACGAGTCTCACGGAGACAAGGAAGCATTTTTTGCTTCTCTGGATAATTACCTTAACATTGCGAAAGAAAGCCTTGAAATCAAGCGTGAGTGGCTCCAGAAGAATATCCTCGATACAAAGGCAATCCCCGCGTATATGGAGTATGTTGGTACAATCAACAATCATTTCGGAACAATCGGTGTTCTCGGTATGAATGAGATGTGCGAGAACTATATGCACAAAAACATTCTCGACGGAGACGCAAAACAGTTTGCCCTTTCTGTTGGTGAGTATATCAGAAATAAACTCATCTCGTTCCAAGAAGAAACAGGTCACTTATATAACTACGAGGCTACGCCCGCTGAGTCAACCTGTTATCGCCTTGCGCTCCTTGATAAGAAGAAGTACCCCGACATCATTACTCAGGGCGACGGAGACAGTGTGTACTATACAAACAGTTGCCATATCCCTGTAAAACTCATCACCGATATCGACAGCACGTTCGCTCATCAGGATGAGTTACAGACGCAGTTCACAGGCGGTACTGTAATCCATTGCTATCTTAAGGGAGCGATTCCGGGTTCACACGCAAAGCAAATCGTGAAGAGTATGTTCGAGAAATACAAGGTGCCGTATATGAGTTTATCTCCGATTTCCAGATATTGCGATGAGCACGGGTATGTCGAGGATAATGTCGATGAATGTCCAATTTGTGGCAGTAGACTTAAACTGTATCAGCGAATTACAGGGTACCTCAGATGTGTCGATAACTTCAACAAGGGTAAAAAGGGAGAGTTCGCTGACAGGAATCAGTTATGAGAATTAAGGCGATAAAGACAGAATGGTTCCAAGATTACAAAGTCCCGTCTATGTTTATTGCCACATCGAAATGCACTTGGAAGTGCGAAAAGGAGTTGAATATGCGAGTGTGTCAGAACAGCGCACTCGCAAAGCTCCCAAATATCGATATTGATATTGACGAGATAATCCTTAAGTATCTGAGCAATAGCATCACGACAGCCGTTATATTTGGCGGTCTTGAACCGTTTGAACAGTTTGACGAGGTTTTCGATTTCATTAGAAAGCTTCGCACAGAGTATCACTGCAATGACGCAGTAGTCATTTACACGGGATTTAATCAAAATGAGATTTTATCACAGATTGAAGCCATGAAACAGTTCAAAAATATCGTGGTGAAGTTCGGGAGATTTGTTCCGAACCAAGAGAAGCACTACGATGATGTACTCGGTGTATGGCTCGCATCAGACAATCAACACGCGGAGGTAATCAGCTAATGTGGACGAACATCACAGAAGTAACCGGCGGCCAACTGTATTGCTTGGATGAACACGGGAAACAGATTGATATCCTTATCGACTTTATGGGTATGCCGAACATTACCGTCTCTCGTGAATATATGGGCGAGATGGAAGTAAAAATCGACGGTCGTGTATCCAACCTCGCATTCCGCGCCGGTGAAGATGAGCAAGATGATTTTGAAGCAAACTCAGAAGCTCTCGATGACTTCCTCAATCAATTTGAAAGGAAATAATGCATATGGAAGAACCAAGAATCAAAATCGGTTTTACCCTCACAGACCACTTAGGCAACGAATACTCTGCAACTTCCAATGTAGAGGTATTCGAGTCCCTCGGTGAAAGAGACCTCGACGTGATTGGCGAACAGCTCAACACGTTCCTTCATCAAATCGGGTATATCCGCAGCAGAGACTGTATGCTGATGGAAGACCTGACAGAAGAGGAGCACGATGCTCTTCTCGACTACCTGTATGAACTGCGAGAAGCCGATAAGAATGGCGGTGAAGAAAAATGATTAGTGCGTGGCACTTACTATGGATTATTCCACTGACATCTTTGCTCAGCACATTCTCTATCGCAATCACAACGGCGAACAGACTGAGAGATTTGGATATTCCACTCGGAGAGCCGCTTGACGGATACTATGTCGACGGTAACTTAAATCTCAGAAAGCGTGAAGACGATGGAAAACAAGACGCTTAATGTTGAGCTAACAAAGTCGCAAGTCGATAACTTAATTGAGTTTGTAGAGCTCAACTTCATCCAGTCCATCAGAGATGACACAGACATCGACAACATCGATTACATCGTAGATATGATGGACGCTCTGAAAACTCTCAGGCTCGTAAGTAAAAGCGTGCCTGACATCAAAGAAAATCGTGCGGTAAAGGAGTAATAAATGACAATCAAGCAGAACCCTGATAAAGAGTACGCCAACGAAGTGCGTAAGAAGCTCAAGGATAACGGTGGCTATTGCCCGTGCCGTCTCGAAAAGAACGAGGACACAAAGTGTATGTGCAAAGAGTTCCGCGAGATGGAAGAAGGTATGTGCCATTGCGGACTATGGTTGAAGGAGAAAGACTAATGGAAAACATAATCCACTTAGTCGCGCTCTCCTTATGCGGACTCACAATGGCTTACATCATCTACTATAATCTTTGGCATCGTCCAAAACACTAATATACATATCGGAGGACAATATGGTCATTAACTATAAGAAAACATCTGAACGCGCCACAACTCCCACTCGTGGCTCTGAATATGCCGCAGGTCTTGACCTGTATGCCGATATCGAACGCGGCGCAACAGACATCCCAGCCGGTGCTACGGCGAAAATTAACACAGGTATCTGTATGGAAATCCCAGAGGGTTTCTTCGGCGCAATCTTCGCCCGTAGCGGTCTTGCTACAAAGCGCGGGCTTCGCCCAGCCAACTGTGTCGGTGTAATCGACGCCGACTACCGTGGAGAGGTCATCGTGGCGCTCCACAACGACTCTGACAAGTGCGAGACAATTCACGTCGGTGACAGAATCGCACAGCTCGTCATTCTCCCGTATCTCCCCGTCGAGATGAATGAGGTTGACGAACTCTCTGAGACCGTCAGAGGTGCTGGTGGTTTCGGCAGTACCGGCGTTGCGAAAGAGCCCAAATACGAACAGCTCTCCTTATTTGACGCACAGTAATACATAAGGGCGGGGTAACACCCGCCCTATCTTTGCTACACGGAGGTGAACAACTTGGAGCAAAAACTATATAACGTCAAAGAGGTGTCTCAAATCCTCAAGGTTAATGTACACTATGTGTACTCATTGATACAGCAAGGTCTGCTACCGGCACTAAAACTTGGTAGCTGGAAAGTAAGAGCAGAGGCTCTCGACAACTTTCTCAAACAATACGAATGCTACGACCTTTCCGACCTGTCGAACATTTGTAAGAGTGAGTATTATACATAACATATAAAGGTTGGTGAATAAATTGAATAGTCAAGTAAGCGTATTTCAATATCAAACAAAATCAGGAAAGATGTGGGGGTATCGCTTTGAGACGGCATCAGTTGCAGGAAAGCGTAAATGGTGTGCGAAGCGTGGCTTCAACACAAAGAACGAAGCGTTCAGGAACGGTAGAGACGCACAGATTCAATACGAGAACAGAGGTCGTGTAGTAAACCCGTCAGAGATGTCATATACAGACTTCCTCGACTCGTGGTTAAAAAGTCTCGTTGGTGTTTTGAAAACGACAACAATAGAGAACTACACAAAGAAAGCGAAGCTCTACCTAAAACCATATCTTGGAGATAGAAAACTCAACTCTATAACGAAAGATGACATAAGAGAACTAATGCTCGTCTTACAAGCGAGTGGGTGTTCTGAGTCAGATACTGGTCTTGCACAGAACACGCTTATGATTATCAAAGGAATGATTCAGAAGAGCTTCCTGTTTGCTGTTGACGAGCATATGCTTCCAGAGTCTCCAGTAGCCGGTAGGTTCCCAGTTCCTATGGCTGAGACATATGCTGCGAGCAAAGCGGCACGCACAAAGCCTCACGTCTATATACCACAGTTTCGTATCGTGGAGATATTCGAGAGGTTTCCAGAAGGCACCACAGACCATATAGCGATGATGTTTGGATATAAATGCGGTCTACGAATAGGTGAAGCATTCGCGGTAGTCTGGGAAGACATCGACTTCGAGCTCAAGATACTTCACGTCAGACGACAAGTCCAATGGAAGCAGAACAAGGACATCCCTCAAGAGGCACGAAACAATCCGTCAAGAAGATTGCCACGTCACGCAGAAATAAACTGCGGGTTCTGGTACTTCACAAATCCAAAGTATGACTCCGAGAGAGATATAAGACTTGATGATGACTTCGTTGAACTTCTGCTCAGAGAAAAGCGACAGCAAGAAAAAGATAGAGCTTATTACGACGAACAGTATTTCAGATACTACGAGGATGACAAGGGTCGCATATCCAGAAGCCCAGAGGAAGGTCAAGAGGTTCACTTTGTAGGTGTCAGACGAGACGGAGAGTTCATAGCTCCGAGAACAATGCAACATACGAGCAGCGTAATACATCACGATATTGGGTATAAAGAGTTTGACTTCCATAGTCTGCGTCATACGCACGCTACGATGCTTGTTGAGAACGGGGCGTCTCCTATGTATGTTCAACACAGGCTCGGACATAAGAGTCTTGAAGTCACGCTGAGAGTTTACTTCCACTACACAGACAAGATGGAAGAAGACGGGACAGAGGTACTTTCAAAAATGTTCAACAATGAAGATGAATGTTGAAGAATTGTTGAATGTTGAAGATTTTTAGCTACTTTCTTAGGGAAAAGAAAGGGCTCCCGACTGAAAGCCGAAAGCCCATAAAGTGTTGTCTCCCAATGGTTTTAGGAGTTTTTCAAAGCCTCTTCGACTGCGACGGCAACCGCAACGGTCGCACCGACCATCGGGTTGTTGCCCATGCCGATAAGGCCCATCATCTCGACGTGAGCCGGAACGGAAGAGGAGCCGGCAAACTGCGCGTCGGAATGCATTCTGCCCATGGTGTCGGTCATGCCGTAAGAGGACGGGCCTGCCGCCATGTTGTCCGGATGCAGGGTACGTCCCGTACCGCCGCCGGAAGCAACGGAGAAGTATTTGACGTCGTTTTCGACGCACCACTTCTTGTAGGTGCCGGCAACGGGATGCTGGAAGCGCGTGGGGTTGGTGGAGTTGCCGGTGATGGAAACGCCGACCTTTTCCAGACGCATGATGGCGACGCCTTCCGGCACGTTGTCAGCGCCGTAGCAGCGGACTTCCGCACGCGGGCCCTTGGAGAACGGGCGTTCTTCCACGATCTTGACCGTTTCGGAATACGGATCGAACTCCGTCTTGACGTAGGTGAAGCCGTTGATACGGGAAATGATATAAGCGGCGTCCTTGCCGAGACCGTTCAGAATGACGCGGAGCGGCTTGACACGCACTTTGTTGGCGTTGAGCGCGATCTTGATGGCGCCCTCAGCCGCCGCGAAGGATTCGTGACCGGCGAGGAAGCAGAAGCATTCGGTCTCTTCGGAAAGAAGCATCTTGCCGAGGTTGCCGTGACCGAGACCGACCTTGCGGTTTTCGGCGACGGAGCCGGGGATGCAGGAGGATTGCAGACCGATACCGATAGCGGCGGCGGCGTCTGCGGCTTTTGTGCAGCCCTTCTTGACGGCGATCGCCGCACCGACGGTGTACGCCCAGACGGCGTTCTCAAAGCAGATCGGCTGTGTTTCGCGCACGATCTTGTCGCAGTCGATGCCTTTTGCGAGGGTGATGTCCTTGCATTCTTCAATGGAAGAAATGCCGTATTCTTTCAGCACGCCGAGGATCTTGTCCTTGCGTCTTTCATAGTTTTCAAACAATGCCATCTTTTTGTACCTCCCTTATTCCTTACGGGGATCGATGTACTTGACAGCGTCATCGAAACGACCGTATTTGCCCATCGCTTTTTTGTATGCTTCGTTCGGCTCCATGCCCTTCTTTAAGAAGTCGGTCATTTTGCCGAGGGAGACAAACTCATAGCCGATGACCTCGTTGTTTTCGTCGAGTCCCATGCGGGTGACGTAGCCTTCCGCCATTTCGAGGTACCGGACGCCCTTTGCCTTGGTGCCGTACATGGTACCGACCTGACTGCGGGTACCCTTGCCGAGGTCTTCAAGACCGGCGCCGACGTTGAGCCCGTCCTCCGAGAAGGCGGACTGACTGCGTCCGTATACGATCTGTAAGAACAACTCGCGCATAGCCGTGTTGATAGCGTCGCAGACAAGGTCCGTGTTGAGGGCTTCGAGGATGGTCTTGCCGGGCAGGATTTCAGCCGCCATAGCCGCCGAGTGCGTCATGCCGGAGCAGCCGAGCGTTTCGACGAGCGCCTCCTCAATGATACCGTCCTTGATGTTGAGGGACAGCTTGCAGGCGCCCTGCTGGGGAGCGCACCAGCCCACACCGTGGGTGAAACCGGAAATGTCCTTGATTTCCTTTGCCTGGATCCACTTGCCTTCTTCCGGGATGGGAGCCGGACCGTGGTTCGGACCTTTTGCTACACAGCACATATTCGTGACTTCTGATGTGTAATTCATACGATTGCTTCCTTTCTGTTCTGTTTCTATTGCTTTTTGGAATTACTGGATGATCTCGCCCATCATACCGGGCTTGCAGCCGGCGGCGTTGGACTCGTCGGTGTCGATGTGCATGGCGGGTGCGAACTTTTCGTTCACGCGTACGACCACGTCGCCGAGGATGGCTTTTCTGCCGTCGGAATCGATCTTGACCGAGACGACCTGCTTGTCCGCAAGTCCCATTTCCTTTGCCGCGTCGGGCGTCAGATGGATGTGACGCTTTGCCGCGATAACGCCTTCGGCGATCTCGACTTCTCCGCACGGTCCGACGAGCTTGCAGGCGCCGCTTCCGGTGACGTCGCCCGATTCACGCACGGGTGCGTCCACACCGATGGAGCGGGCGTCCGTGAGGGAGATCTCGACCTGCGTCGCACTGCGGACGGGGCCTAAAATGCTGACGTTTTTGATTTCTTTTTTGGAGCCTACGATGTCGATCCGCTCTTCGCAGGAAAACTGTCCCGGCTGGGAAAGCGGTTTCTTGACGGTGAGCTCGTGTCCCTTGCCGAACAGGATTTCAAGGTGCTCTTTGGTGACGTGTACGTGTCTTGCCGAGGTTTCGATAAGAATCTGTGCCATGATGCTTCTCCTTTGTATTATTAGGTATTATAATATTTATGAATTATTCGACCGGATAAGCGATGGTGGTCATGAGAGCCATTTCCACAGCCGAGGTATCCAACCGTGAATACTGCACGACGACGGGCTCCGAGCTTTCGACGAGCATGGCGTACGGCACGTCACGCGGGATGGTTTCTCCGTTTTTGCCGACGATGCGGTCGAGGCGGATATGATGCGTCTTTTTGGCGCCGCAGGATGCCCCGAAGCAGTCCATGGTCTCGCGATCTTCAAAATAGAGTGTAAGTTTGATTTCGGCGTCGCGGTCTGTCGTATTGAGTACGCACACCGCCTCGTGGCTCGGCTGGTCGTTGAGAGACACCGAGTGCAGGTAGCAATCGGCTATCAGCCAGGTCTTTTTTCCGTATTCTGCCATAATTACGAACATTCCTTTCCGGTAGTCTTTTCAAACCATTTTATTATATCACAGTTACGGCGGACATGCGTGACATTTTTGTTAATTTTTGTGGAGTGGGAAACCTACTTTTTTCTTACAAAAAGTAAAGAAACTCTTTTTTCTCTTGTGAGAAAAAAGTAGGTTCCTTCATAAAAAGGCAGAAAACCACGGCTGACAAACATCAGCCGTGGTTTTCATGTAATTTACGAAGAAGTATTTTATTTCTTCATCCACGTCACGAACAGCGAACGCTCCTTGATCGCCTTGTTGACGGCGCGAATGACCTGAATGACGGTGGCGTTTTCCTTGTCCGCAAGGTCGAAGAGCGCCTTGGCGGTGGCAAGGAAGATGTTGCGGTAGCGCTCCATGCTGGACTGCTTGTAGCAGCTTGCGTTGTATTCCATCATGAGCTCCAAGCCGTCTCTGCCGTCGAGCAGCTCGATGTCGAGAATGTTCTCGGAAGCCGAACGGTTGCGGCGGATCTCCACTTCCTCGATCTTGAAGTCGTCCATGCCTTCGGCGTTGTCACGCAGATTTTCCTGATACAGGAAGCAAAGCACGTCGTCCTGCACGACCGAGTTGGCACCCAGCATGGTGTACGGGTAAGCGCAGTGCTCGATGCCCGCCATGACCTGTGCCTGTACGTCTTCATAGAGCGATTTGACGGTGACGCGCTTGCCGAGCTCGATGGACAGACGCAGATCGCACAGCAGCATGCCGATGGTGGAAAGCTTTTTGAGGTCGTCTCTGCCGTTGTACGTCCAGCTTATCATGACGTTGGGGTCCTTGTTGTAAATGGCGATGGACAGCATGGAGACAAAGGCGAAGAAGGCATTGCGCGTGATCTTGTATTTCATTTCGACAAGCTTCATGGCGTCCTCGTTGGAGGCAAGCTCGCCGAAGATGCGTCCGAGCGTGTTTTCACGCGTATCAAAGTCGATCTTCGGGCGGCGGCTGAACGATGCCTTGTCGTCGTAGTGCTCCTCAAAGTATTTTTTGTCTTCGAGGTAGCCCTCGGAATTGACGTTCTCCTCGTGCTCCGCAAGCGTCAGGTAGTAGTAGTCGCGTTCAAGCGGCAGATCGTAGTACGCCTTGACGATGTCCTGCATGAGTACCTTGGAGGATGTGCCGTCGAAGAGGGTGTGGTGGATGTCGAAGAAGAGATAGCCAGCCTTTTCGGTCTCAAAGAGCTTGAAGCGGTAGAGGCGGCTGTCCATGATCTTGAAGGGGGAGACAAGCCCGTTTTTGAGTTCACAGAATTCCATCTCGGTGAGCTTTTCGATGCGAATGGGCTCGGCAAGCTCAGGCTTGTAGGTCTGAACCATGTCACCGTCCTCGTTGAAGCTGAATACGGTGCAGAGGGCGGGATGCGCCTTGATGGTAGTCAGAACCGCGTCGGCGAGCTTGGGAATGTCGAACTGATCCTTTTCAAAGCGGTACAGCGAGCCGAGATTCCACATGGTGGACAGCGGCGTGTACATCTGATAGTCGATCATGAACGCCTGGAAGGGCGTAAGAGGATGCGGCACGCTCTTGGCACGGTCGTCGCGCTCTTCGTCGGATTCCGTGACGCCGCCGGGATGCTTTTTGGTGTAGATGGCGGCGATCTTTTCCGGGGTGTGACCGGCGAAAATGTCCGCCGTCGTCAGACCTTTGAGCCCGCTTTCCATAAGCACGTCCATGGAGGCGAGCGAGTCGCCGCCGAGCTGGTAGAAGTCGTCATGCAGTCCGACGCGCTTTAATTTCAGCACCTTGGCAAAGGCGTTGCACAGCGCGGTCTCGGTATCGTTGGTCGGAGCGACGTATTCCGCCTGATAGTTCTGGATGTCGGGGGCGGGGAGTGCCTTGCGATCCATTTTGCCGTTGGGGCGAAGCGGGATGGAGTCGATCTTGATGAAATAGGACGGCAGCATGTAGTAAGGTAAGTACTTTGCCATCTCGATACGCGTTTTTTCGAAATCGACCTTTATGTCTTTGAGGTAGTAAACGCAGATGTAGACCTGATTGCCGTCGTCAAAGACGCGGGCGGCCGCCCAGTCGATGCCGAGCACCTTCTTGGCGATGTTTTCGATCTCGGCGGGCTCGACGCGGTTGCCGTTGATCTTGACCATGTCGTTCATACGGCCGCAGATGATGAAGTTGCCGTTTTCGTCGCGGCGTGCGAGGTCGCCGGTGTGGTAGATGTGATCCTTGAAGACCTTCTCGGTTTCTTCGGGCAGATTGATGTATCCGCGGACGAAACCGTTTTCAAAGCAGATTTCGCCTTCTTCGCCGTCGCCGACGGGGTTGCCGGCCTCGTCGAGCAGAAGGATGTCGTGACCGAATTCCGACTTGCCGACGGGTGTGAAATCGTATTTTTTGTCAACGAGGAAGTGCGTGACGGCAAAGCCGGACTCACTCATGAGGTAGAAGTTGTGGATGAGAAGTCCGTCGAGGAAAACCTCGTTCGCCGGCTCACTGCCGATGATGCAGAAGCGTAACTGCGGCGGCTTGGATTTCATGCGGCGGATATAGGACGGGGTGAGGAAGGTGCCGGTGATGCGGTTGGTAATGATGAACATCCCGATGCTGAGCGGGTTTTTGATGACCGAATACGCCACGACGTACAGCGTGATGGCGTAGTACAGAGAGTAAACGAGGATGAGCATGGAAGCGACGAAATTGAGCGGAGCGACGAGTGCGAAGCGGTCTTCCGGCTCTGCGAGCGGATCGCAGGAGGTCATGTTGACGGAAGTGAGCATACGGTCGAGGTTGCCGTATTCGTGCAGAACGCCCTTGGGGTTGCCGGTGGTACCGGAGGTATAGACGGCGAAAGCGGCGTCGTGTTCATCGACCTCTTCCCGTCCGGCGAGGGGCTCCATGTGCTGGATCTTGTCCCAGACGGAGCTGTCGATGACGGTTTTGCAATGGCAGTCGTTCTTGATGAACTCGATTCTTTCGGGGGCGTAGTTGTCCTCGACGATGACGAAAGCGGCGCCGGCTTTAAGCACGCCGCACAGAGCGATGAGAGGCTGGATGCCGCGGGGGAGGCACAGCAGGACGAAATCCTCCTTGCCGATGCCGAGCTCTTTCAGATAAGCGTAGACTCTTCCGGACATGACGTCCAGTTGTCCGTAGGTGATGCCTTTGGGGTTGGCATCGTCGATGAACAGGGTTTTGTCCTTGTAGTCGATTCCGTTTTGCAGGATTTTGTTGAGAAATTCCACAACCGTTCCTCCTTGTAATACAAGTATAACATTACATCTAATTATAAACCGTTGTTTCGTCTTTGTCAAGAGATTTTTGCTTTTTGTGGTAGAAAACCTCCTTTTTTCTTTTGCAAGAAAAAGGGGTTTCTTTTCTCTCTTGCGAGAAAAAGTACGTCGTTTCCCTGCCGCGAAGCGGCATGAAGAAGCAACCGTTCTTCGAAAAATATTGACTTTGCACCCACCATATGATATAATAACGAAAAGTATAAGGAAAATTATGTATTTTGTAAGGAAACCATCATGAAACTACAAGAGTCGAAGTCAACCCGATATAAAAGAATCGAAAAAAAGCAGGACCGCCCCGGGGAAGCCGCCAAGCGCCGCCGGATGCGAGCCCTTTTCGGCGTCAATCAGCGCATGGCGGGCGATTACGACAGGGATCGTGCCGCCGTCTGCCGCAACGGCGTGTTCGTCGGTCAGCGGGAGGGGGACGTGCTGTCGTTCAAGGGTATTCCGTACGCCAAACCGCCCGTGGGGGAGCGGCGTTGGAAGGCGCCGGAAAAGGCGGCGGACTCTGATGACGTGTGGCAGGCATACTTCTTCGGCTATTCGCCTATCCAGACGGAATGGCCGTCGGAGGAGGGCTCGTATTACCCGCAGAGCGAAGATTGCCTGACGCTCAACGTCTGGACGAGCGGCACAAACAGTCCCGCACGTACGGGCGGAAAAGCCGTCATGGTGTTTTTTCACGGCGGCTCGTATGGCTGGGGCGCGACCTCCGATCCGATATATGACGGACATAATCTCGTAAACGCGCATAAGGATATCGTGCTCGTCACGGTGGAATACCGTGTCGGCGTCATGGGATTCGTGGACTTTTCCGAGGTCGAGGGCGGAGAGGATTTCAAGGAGAGCGGCAATCTGGGACTTCTCGACCACGTCTGCGCGCTCGAATGGGTAAGAGATAATATCGCCGCTTTCGGCGGCGATCCGGCAAACGTGACCATCTTCGGCGAATCCGCCGGCGGAGGAACGGTGTCGCTGCTTGCGATCATGGAGAAGGCAAAGGGGCTCTTCCGGCGTGTTATCGCCGAGAGCGGCTCGGTGGCGCTGACGTATAGCCGAAAAGAATGCAAGGGGCTGACGGAGAGATTGCTCAAAGCGTCGGGCGCACACACCATGCGGGAGCTCATGGAGATCCCCGAAGAGGAACTCAAACGGCTCAATGAAGAGCTGAACGATTATAACAATTTCCCCGAGCGCGACGGCGTCGTTCTGCCGGAGGATTTGTACGGCGCGTATCAAAGCGGTGCGTCACGCGGTGTGGACATAATGATCGGCACCAATGCGGACGAGGTGAAATACTGGATACGGGAAATGGGGTACTATTCCGAGAACTGGCTGGGGAAGACCTTCTTCAAGCTCGGTGTGCCGCTCATGTACAGCAATAACCTCGAACGGCTGTATCCCGCCGACAGAAAGTCCGTCGACGAATACATGGGACTTTTCCGCTCGCGTATGCTGTGGCGCATCGTGGCGTTCTACAACGACGTCCTCTTCCGCGTACCGGCAATCGCCGAAGCACAGTATCATGCTGCGGCGGGCGGGAAGGCGTATATGTACTATTGGACGTATCCGTCGGCGCACCGGAATCTCGGCGCCTGCCACGCGGTGGAGCTTGCGTACGTGTTCAATAATCCGGAAGTGACCATCTACACCGGCAATAACGTCGATCCGCATCTTGTGAAGGCGACGCATACGCTGTGGACGAATTTTGCCAAGACCGGCAACCCGAGCTCCTGCGATTACACATGGCTCCCGTATGATGAAAAGGAGCGCCGTACCCTTGTGCTCGGCAAAAAAATAAAGCTCGAAAGCGATCCGCTTCCCGAGCGGCGCGAAAAGGCGTTCCCGGTGCTGAAATACTATTTCAACGGCTGTTATACCAATCTTTCGTTCAACGTGCCGGTCATTTATAAGGTGGCGGCACTGCTTGCGGCGATCGTCGGTTTTGTTCCGACGGTGGTGCTGTTGATCGTGAGAGCCGTCATCAAAGGGATCAGAAAACTGCGGAAAAGATTTTTCCCGCGGGAAGACGATTAAAAGAAGCATATGAATAAGGAGGCGCACACTATGCTGCGTATCGAACATCTGACCAAACAATACGGAGACAAGAAAGCGGTGGACGATCTGTCGCTGACCGTGGAAGCGGGAGAAATCTGCGGCTTCATCGGGCACAACGGTGCCGGTAAGACCACGACGCTCAAAGCGGTCGTCGGTATTTTGAAATTTGACGGCGGTGATATTTTCGTCGATAACGTCTCCGTGAAGAGCGACCCGCTTGCCTGCAAGGCAAAGATCGCCTATATCCCCGATAATCCCGATCTGTACGACTATATGACCGGCATCGCCTACTTGAACTTTGTGGCGGACATTTTCGGCGTGCCGGCGGACGTGCGCAAGGAGCGCATCGACACCTATGCGGCGGCGTTTGAAATGGCGGGGGATCTGGCGAGCCCCATTTCGGCGTATTCGCACGGCATGAAGCAGAAGCTTGCCGTCATGGCGGCACTGGTGCACGATCCCAAACTCATTCTGATGGATGAACCGTTCGTGGGACTCGATCCCAAGGCTTCGCATACGCTCAAAACCATCATGCGCGACATCTGTGACAACGGCGGAGCGATATTATTCTCGACGCACGTGCTGGAAGTGGCGGAAAAGCTCTGCGATAAAGTGGCGATCATCAAGAACGGTACGCTCATCAGGGCGGGCACCATGGAGGAAGTCAAGGGTGACTCGTCACTTGAATCGGTATTTTTGGAACTGGAGGCGTGACCATGTTAAAAGCTCTGCTCAAAAAGCAGTTTTGGGAGATCAACGCCTTTTATTTCGTTGACCGCAAGACAGGCAAGCACCGCACCAAAGTCGGGACGGCGCTGTATATCGCCCTGCTTGCCGCGGTGTATCTTGTCATCGGAGCGGTGTTTTTCGTGCTGATGACCACCTTCTTACCGCTTCTTGACGAAGAGGGGCTGGAATGGCTCTTTTTTGCGATCGGCGCCATCCTGTCGACGGTCTACGGCGTTTTCGGCAGTGTGTTTACCACCTATTCGGGGCTGTACCGCGCCAAGGATAACGATATCCTTCTCGCCATGCCCATCCCGCCGTCGCGCATCCTGTTTGCCCGTTTGTTCGGCATTTCGACCATCGGACTTCTGTACGAAGGAATGGCGTTCGTGCCGACCGTCGTGTGCAGACTGCTCGGCAAGGAGGCGTCGGCGATCGCGATCGTGAACATGATCCTGCTTACCGTGCTGCTCGATCTGCTGGTGCTTGTGCTGACGTGCTTACTCGGCTTTGTGGTGGCGGAGGTATCTTCGGTTTTCAAAAACAAGACCGTCGTCACCGTCATCGCGTCGCTTGCCGTCATGGGTGCCTATTTCTATTTCTGTTCGCGCTCCAACTCCGTGCTCGTCTCTCTGCTTGCCAACCGGGATAAGGTGGCGGGCGCGGTGAGATCGTGGCTGTATCCCTTCTATCTCGCCGGACGTGCCGCCGAGGGCGACGTGCTTTCCATGGTGCTGTTCTGTGTGCTCGTCGGCGTACTCACCCTGCTCATGTATTTCATCCTCTCGCGCACGTTTATCGGCATCGTTACCAAACAGCCTGCCGTTTTCCTAAAAAACGCCTCCTTAAAAAACGTCGGCGCCGCCAAAGCGTCCAACGCGGCGCAGGCGCTCTTCCGCAAGGAATGGCTGCGCTTCAAAAGCAGCCCGACCTATATGCTCAACTGTGCGCTGGGTACGGTCATCATGCCGCTCGCGACGGTGTTTGCTCTTATCAACCGCGCCAAGATCGCCGAGCTTTCGCCGCTTTTTGAGTTTATGGGTGAATTTCTGCCCGTCGCGGTGACGGTCGTCGTCTGCTTTGCGGCAACGATGAACCTTACGGCGACGCCGTCGGTCTCCTTAGAGGGAAAATCGTTCTGGCTCGTGCGGTCGCTCCCGGTGAAAACGGAGACCGTCTTTGCCGCCAAAAAGAAATTGCAGCACGTGCTGACACTGCCGCCGGCGATCTTTCTTACGGTGTGCCTCTGCGCGCTTGTAAAGATGGAGTTTTCCGCGGCGGTGCTCACCGTGGCGACGGTGGTCTGCTTTATTTTACTCAATACGTCGGTCGGGCTCTTTCTCGGCGTTCGCTTCGCCAATCTCTCGTGGACGAGTGAAACGGCGGCGGTCAAGCAGAACATGGGGACACTCATCGTGCTGTTCGGCTCATGGTTTGTGGTAATGCTTGTGGGCGTCGGCGGCTTTTTTGCCGTCCGCGTCATGTCGGGAAAGATGTATCTTGTCATCTGCCTCGTTGTGCTTGCCGTGCTGACGCGGCTTTTGGACGGCGTTCTTGCCCATAAGGGTAAAGCCATGTTTGAGGAGATGGCGGCATGACGGAAACCATGACCGTTTCGCAGGAGATCCGGCGGGAACTGTTTGAAAGGCAGGATAAGGCGTATCGGGCGTTCCAGGCAAAGCTCATGCCGGGCGTTTCACCGGAACGTATCATCGGTGTGCGCACGCCGGTTTTGCGGCGCATGGCGCGTATCTATGCCGGGCGCCCGGACATCGGGGACTTTTTCGCCGATCTGCCGCACGCCTATTATGACGAAAACAACCTGCACGGGTTTATTCTCTCACGCGGAAAGGATTACGGACAGACGGTGGAGCGCGTGGACGCCCTGCTTCCGTACGTGGACAACTGGGCGACCTGCGATCTTCTGAGCCCGACGGTGTTCCGCAAAAACCGCGACCGTCTGCACGCAGACGTTTCGCGCTGGCTTTCGTCGCGGGAGACCTACACGCTTCGTTTCGGCATCGAGATGGTCATGTCGCATTATCTCGATGAGGATTTCGAGCCGTCCTATCTCGAACGCATCGCCGCCATCCGGCACGATGAGTATTATGTCAACATGATGATCGCCTGGTTTTTTGCCACGGCTCTCGCCAAACAGTGGGAGGCGGCCATTCCGTATATCGAGCAGGGCAGGCTGTCCGACTGGGTACATCAGAAGACGATCCAAAAGGCGACGGAGAGCCTGCGCCTGACGGAAGAACAAAAAGATTATGTCAAGTCGTGGAGACGGAAATGAGGAACGGATATGAAGCTGTCGATCGAATCGTATGTTTACCATGAGCGCCTTGGGGACAGGGAGGCTTTCCGCAAGATCCGCGCGGCGGGCTTTGACTGCGTGGATTATTCGCTGTACTGGCTTCACGATCTGGACGAGATTTTAGGAGAGAATTACCGAGAAAACGCCCGCCTGACGAGAGGGCTTCTCGAAGAAGCGGGGCTTGTCTGCAATCAGGCACACGCGCCGTGGGGCGTAAATCCGGAGGACCCGTTTGATGAGCGGTGTCCGGCGTGGACGCGTATCGCACGTGCCATCGAGTTTGCCGCCCTTCTCGGGGCGAAGATCATCGTGGTGCATGCCATCTCGGAAGAAGCGGATGACGTCAACGAGCGGTTCTACAAGAGTTTTGCGCCCGTCGCGCACCGGTGCGGCATCCGCATCGGCGTGGAGAATCTGTTTCATCATAAGGACGGGCATCGCATCCCGCGCCTCGGCAAGCCGGAGGTACTGCGGGCGATGATGGAAAAACTCGGCTATGAGGACTTCGGCGTCTGCATCGACGTAGGGCACGCCAAGATCACCGACAACGAGCCGCAGGATTTTCTCGCCGCCTTTTCTGCCGACGAGCTGTGTTCCCTGCACATCCATGACAACGACGGCTGGGACGATCGGCACTGGATGCCGTTCTGCGGCGTGCTTGACTGGGAGGCCATCATGGGCACGCTTCGGCGGATCGGGTATCGCGGCGAGCTGACGCTGGAAACCTTTGCCATGGTGGAGAATATGCCGGCGGAGGTACTGCCGTCGTTTCTGGTGTTTGCCTATGCGGCGGCTAAACATTTGCAGAAGCTGTAATACGTGTTAATTGTTGCGCGCGCCGGACAGGTGTCCGGCGCGCGCAACGCCGCTTGCACCCATATTGCGCCGCATCTTTGCGACGGAGGAAAAGATTTGCCGCAGTATCACCGACTATATCATACTAAAAACCGAGCTTTGCGGCTCGGTTACGTTTTTATTGTGCTAACGGTAGGGCAACTTCCGGAAATTCATGTTTTGCGGAAATGGACGATATTGGTTAAATACGTCCCTATCCGGCTTTGTGCCTCTTTCCGTCGCGCCCGCCGTCGTTTTGGTGGGCGCGACCCCTGACCGCGGGACTCTGCGGCGGTTGTTTTTGCTTGCGTATGCTCGCGGTTTGGGCGCAGCGGCACGCTGCCGGATAGAATAACATCTTGTATAGCCCGTCCTTTTGTACATATCATCAATATCCGGCACTACGCCGCCGTTTGTGCCATGTAATCCATCCGTGCCGCACGGTTTGGAGTTTGTGCGTATCCCGTACCGATGCCGCTGTAATCATGTCTCGCACCGTCGCAAAGATGCGGCGCATGCCGCCTTTGCGACGCGGTGGTCTCGGAGGGAACCTCCGAGCGCACTTTTTTGCAACTTTTTTCGGGCGAACGAAAAAAGTTGAGCGTTTCCCCGCGCCGCTTGCGGCGCAGTATGGATGCAGCGGCACGCTGCCCGCGCCGCACGCGGCACGGTTGCATATTTTACCCATGTGTGCAAATACTATCCAAAACGCAAAAAAGTGGGGAATGGATCATGCAAATACAAGACACACAACGGTATAAGCGCTGTCGGAAGCTCGCCCTCTCGGCGCTTGCGGCGTACCCGTGCCGGTCGGACGGCTCGGCGGGCCGTCTGCGCCGCATGATAAAAGGCGATATGGCGGCGATCCGAAAGGCACAGAAGCTCGCGCTCTCATCGGAAAAGCACGGAAAACTGCCGCAGACGCTGGAATGGGTGGCGGATAATGCCTATCGGTTTGAGGAAAGGGCGGCAAAGGGAGCTCCGGCACTGCGCCGTTTCCCGTCGGTACAGCTTGACGGCGAGGGCAGACCGCGCTTCTTTTCCGCTTTCGCACGGTACCTTTCCGAGCTTGACGAGGCGCTTGACGCCGATTCGACGGCGGCTTTTCTCGCGGCAATGGAGGAAGGGAGCGAAAACCGACCGTCTTTCTCCGACTATTATAGTTTAGAAACGCTTTTTTCCTGCGCCGCTCTGCATGATTTTGCCGACGTGTGCCGTGCGCTTGTCTTCCGCCCGTACGAACTGCCGCAGACGGAAACGGCGGCGACCCTTG
The DNA here is from genome assembly GCA_045598975.1 of Eubacteriales bacterium. Lineage (GTDB taxonomy): Bacteria > Bacillota > Clostridia > Oscillospirales > CAG-382 > UMGS882. The sequence continues at coordinate 17,310 of JAZRVE010000090.1, read as the reverse complement.
AAAAGCTGGTCGGCTCGCTTTGCCATATCGGCAACTACCGGTTTGAGAATTGCTTTGAAAACTGCGCCGCCGAGGCGTATCTGCAAAAGGATCCGTCGGGGTATTATCCGTATATGAGTAAGGAGACAAAGAACTATTACCGTTCGCGCGTGGCTTTTCTTGCGGAAAAGAAGCACGTCAGCGAGCAGACTTTTGCGCGGGAACTGCTCGAACGCGCCGGAAAAGCGAAAACCGAAAAGGAAAAACATATCGGCGCGTATCTCTACCCGAAAAAAAGCCGTGCGGCGGCAGTGTTGTACGCGGCATTCGCGGCGGTTTTGACGCTTGCCGCCGTCGTGCCGGGCGTGCGTCTTTCGGCGTGGACGCTGGTTGCCCTGCCGTGCGTGTGGGAGGCGGCGGTGCAGATCGCGAACCGTCTGCTTTCGATCCTGTCGGACGATCCGCCGCTTCCGGCGCTCGATCTCGCGGCGATCCCCGACACCGACGGCGTGCTCGTGGTGGTGACGACTATTCTCGACGGCGGCAAGGGAGATGACGGAATTTTTGAAAAGCTCGAACGGCTGTACCACCTCGGCGGCATGGATAACGTGTATTTCGGTATTCTCGGGGACTATCCGGACGCCCGGCACGCCGACATGGCGTTTGACGACGTCATCCGCACGACGGCAAGCGACAGGATCACCGCGCTGAATCGGAAATACGGAAACCGTTTCTGCCTGTTTCTGCGCCGCAGACGGTACAGCAAGACGGAACAGCGCTTTATGGGCAGAGAGCGTAAACGCGGCGCGGTGTGCGCACTTGTAGGGCATCTGTGCGGCAGAGAGCAGGAGGATTTTGCCGACACGGCGGTCACGCCGGACAAGCCCTTCTGCGAGCGCATCCGCTATGTCATCACGCTGGACGCCGATACCAATCTGCCCATCGAGGGCATCAAGAACATGGTCGGTTGTATGCTGCACCCGCTCAACCGCCCGGTCATAGATGAAAAAAAGGGGCGTGTGGTGTCCGGCTACGGCATTTTACAGCCGCGTGTGGTGCCCGAGCTTGCCGCGGCACGCCGGACGCGCTTTTCGGAGCTGATGTGCGCACCGGGCGGTATCGAAACCTATTCGTTTGCGGGCTTCGATCTGTATCAGACGCTGTTCGGAGAGGCGGTCTTCTGCGGTAAGGGGATTTTCGACAAGAACGCCTTTGACGCCGTCATCAATCGTTCGGATACGTCCTTCCCTCCGGAAACGGTACTGTCGCACGACGTGCTGGAAGGGGAAAAACTGCGCTGCGGCTTCCTTTCTTCCGTCGAAATGACGGACGGCTTCCCCAAAAACGAGCTGTCGTATTATAAGCGGCACCACCGATGGGTGCGGGGCGATACGCAGAATCTGCTTTTCTTAAAAAAGCGGTATCGCAACGCCGACGGTATGCGGGTAAAAAATCCCTTTTCTCTCCGATCAAAGGCGAAGCTTGCGGAAAACATCCGACGGGAGACCGTCCCGGTCTTTGCGATGGCGTCGTTTGCGGCGGCGTGCTTTCTGCCGCCGGCTGTCGGCGGTTTTCTGACGGCGGCGGCCTTTCTGTATCTGATCCTGCCGGTGCTGTACGGTCTGCTCGACGTTCTGTTTTCCAAAAAGAATCCGTATGCCCTGCGGCGGTTTTTCACGACGGGCGTCACGACGGAACTGCGTCAGGAGCTCATGCGGGCGTTTCTTGAACTTGCCATGCTCCCGAAAAATGCGTTCGTCACACTTGACGCCATGCTCCGAAGCGGGATGCGGATGCTTGTCACGGGGCGGCATAAGCTCGAATGGGTGACGGCGGCGCAGGGGGATGCCGATGCCGGGGAGGGGCTGCTTGTCTACGTGCAGAAAAATCTGGCGGGTGCGCTTGTCGGCGGAGCATTTTTCGTATTTGCGCCGTATGCCGTTCTGAAACTTGCGGGACTGGTGTGGTTCTTTTTCCCGGTCGCGGCGTATTATCTTGCGGGGACCCGTAAAGCCTCCGGTACGGTGACGGCGGAGCAGAAAAAGAAGTTAAGCGCCTATGCCGGCGATCTGTGGAAATTCTTCGAGAATACCGTGAGCGTGGACGATCATTTTCTGCCGGTGGATAACGTGCAGTTGTTCCCGGCACCGATGTACGCCCACCGCACGTCGCCCACCAATATCGGGCTGTATCTTTTGAGCGTGCTTGCGGCAAGGGATTTCGGACTTATCGACACCGACACGCTGTACGCACGCGTCTATAACACGGTAAACACCCTGGAAAGCATGGAAAAATGGAGAGGGCATCTGTATAACTGGTATGATACGCTGTCGCTTTCGGTGCTGGAACCGCGCTACGTTTCAAGCGTGGACAGCGGCAATTATCTTGCCTGCCTCATTGCGCTGATACAGGGCTTGAAGGAGTATACGCCGGAAAACACGGCGCTTCTCGACGTCATCGCACGCATGGAAAAGCTGAAAAACGATACCGATCTTGTGTCGCTGTATGACACCGAACGCGATCTGTTTTCGCTCGGCGCCTCGTTTGAGAGCGGCAGGGCAACGGTCAGTCGGAACTGCTACGATATGTATATGAGCGAAGCGCGCACCATGAGTTATATCGCGCTTGCCGGGCGCGTCGTGCCGTATCGGCACCTGCAAAGACTGTCGCGCAGTGTTGTCGGCTACCGTGACCGCATCGGGCTTGCCTCGTGGACGGGGACGGCGTTCGAATATTTCATGCCGGCGCTGTTTTTGCCCGTTCCGAAAGGGTCCATGCTGTACGAGGCGCTGTGCTTCGCCTTTTTCTGCGAGCGGCGGCGCACGGCGCAGGCAAAGGGAAAAGCGGTGTGGGGCATATCGGAGAGCGCGTACCATGCTTTTGACAGCGAGCGCAGTTATCGCTACTACGCCTTCGGCGTGCCGCAGCTCGCTCTTCGGCGCGGGCAGGAAAAGGAGCTCGTCATCTCGCCGTATTCCTCGTTTCTTGCCATGTGCGTCAACGTACCGCTTTCGCTCGCCAATCTCAAAAATCTGAAAGAGGCGGGCGCCTACGGACCGTTCGGCTTTTATGAGGCGTATGATTTCACGCCGTCGCGCTGTCCGTCGGGCGGAAAAGTAGTCAAGAGCTATATGGCGCACCACGTCGGCATGAGCATCGTCGCCTGCGCAAACGCGGCGCTCGACGGTGTGTTCGTAAAGCGCTTCATGCGGGACGCGACGATGGGCGCTGCCTATGAACTGCTCGAAGAAAAAATACCGGTCGGTGCGCCGGTCATCCGGCATAAGCACAGATATGGGCTCCCCGAACGGCCGACGCGCACACGAACGCCTGACGCCGATGCCGAAAAGGAGCGGACGGTGCAAAGTCCGTCCGAGGGAAAATTCGGTGTCGTGTCGGACGGACACGTCGGGTTTCTGTGGTCGGACGGCGGGCATATCCGGCTGTTCTGCGGCGAAAAGAGCATAAACGCTTCGTTTTCGGGAAGCAGGGCGCAGGAGCCCGGCGTATGGATGGCGTACCGGGTGGGGGAGACGGTGATGCCGGCGACAAGGTGCAGTCAGACGGAAAACGGGGATAAGACCGTGTTCCGGGTGCGTTCGGACGAGGGAAAGGTCGTCTATCGCGCGAAAATGGGGGACGTGAGTGCCCGGACGTCGCTTACGGAGGTGAGCGGGGCGTCCGCCTTTCTTGCGGAATTTTCGGTAAAAAGCGAGACGGCAAAAGAAAAAGCCGTGCAGGCGGCGGTGTGGTTGGAGCCCATCCTTACGGAACTGTCGGCGTATCAGGCACATGCGGCGTTCGGCGGGCTGTTTGTGACGAGCCTGTACGATACCAAAAGAAATGCGCTCGTGTTCGAGCGGCGGACGAGAAGGGAGGACGAAGAGCCGCTGTGCCTTGCGGTCGGTTTCCGGGACGGCGGCGCGTTTGCTTACGGGACGCGGAAAACGCGGGATCTGGAACGGGCGCGACTGACGGACGGCGGGAGAGCGTTGTTTGAGCGGGAGCCGGACGGCGGGAGCGGTGCCTGCCTTGCGCCGCTGTGCCTTATCGTGACCGGTCTGCCGCGGCAGACGGGACATAGGTACGGGCGAACGCTGGTGCTTGCCGTGGGCAAAACCGCGGAAAGTGCGCTCGAACGTCTGCAAAAGGCAAGGGAGATTCCGTTTGAGAAAGCGTCCGCTCCGTCGGAGAACGTCGGGAGCCCGTACGGCGGAAGGGAGACGGACGGGATACTCTGCGACATGCTGCGTGCGGCGGTGTATCCGCGGCGGGCGGAATTGCCGTTTGATGTTAAGACGGGGCTCGGCGCCCTGTGGGAATGCGGCATATCGGGAGATTTGCCGTTGTATCTTGCGGAGGTGCCGTCGGCGTCGGCGGCGGAGCGGCTTGCGGGCACGGCGGCGGCGTTTCTTGCGCTTGCGCAGAAGGGCGTGCGCGTCGATCTGGCGATCATCTGCCGCGACAGTGAAAAGTACGGCACGCCTATCCGGAAAGCCGCCGAAAAGAGGCTCGCCGAATGGGGCGCCGCCGAATATATCGGCAGAAAACACGGCGGTATCTTCCCGGTCGATCCCGACAGACTGACGGACGGCGGGCAGGCGCTGTTTGCCTGCGGTGTGCCCGTCGGTGAGCCGGCAGAGGAAAAACGAACGGCGGGGGAAGAGGCGCTCTTTGTATCGCAGGTGGCGAAAGAGGGGACGCCGTGCCCCGAAACGGACGAAAAACCCCAAGTGCTCTTGCGGTCGGGGTGCGGATATTTTACGCCGGACGGCGGTTACACCGTCGAAAAGAATGAGGGCATCCGTAAGGCGCAGAGCATGGTGTTGTACGGGCGTCACGCCGCAACGGTGCTGACGCAGGATTCTCTCGGCTACACGTTCGTCGGCAATGCCTCTCTTGACCGCATCACCCCCTTTGACGGCGACGCCGTGCGGGGCATGAGCGGGGAGATGCTGTATCTGAACTGCGGCGGCGTGTGGTACGATGCCTGCCGGAGCGCGTCAACGGTACACTATGCGTTCGGGGAGGTGTGCTATACCGGGCGCGTCGGCGGCGTGCGGTATGCCGTCAAGGTGTTCGTGCCGGAAAAGGCGGGCGGTAAGATAGTCGACGTGTCGACAGACCGTCCCGCCGCCTGGCGCTTTGCCGTCAAGCCCGTCATGGGCAGTGCGGAAAAGGAGAGCCGCTTTTGCGTTTTCCGCGAAACGGACGGGCATCTTGCCTTCCGCAACCCGCTTTCGGAGGATTTTTCGGGCGGTTACGGCTTCCTGTGGGGACGGGACGCCGTCTATCATGCGCCGCAGGCAGGCGAGTGGTATGCGTGGGCGACCGTGAAGGAGGGACTTTTGGCGCGCTTTTGCCTCGGCGCGTATCGCAATACCGAAACGTGGCGCTTTTTCCGGGACGTACTGCTTGCCGATACCGGCGCGCTTTTGCAGTCGGCACGGGATTTTGCCCGCCGCGTCATCCCGCCCTTTTCCGTGCGGATGCCGACGGACGGCGGTGCTCTTGCGCCGCTTGCCGTGCTGTTTTCCGGCTTTCTGCCGTATCAAAACGGCATCTGCCGCTTTTATGCGCGAAGCGGGTTTTATCAGTCGGGCGGCGCATACGGCTTCCGCGATCAGTTGCAGGACGCGTTGACGCTCATGTACGCCGATCCCGCGGCGGCAAGGACGCATATCCTGCGTGCGGCGGCACATCAGTTTGCGGAGGGCGACGTCCTTCACTGGTGGCATGACAGAGCGCCGCACACGGGCGAAACGCACCCCGTCGCCAAGGGCATCCGCTCGCGGTGCGGCGACGATTATCTGTGGCTCGTGTACGCCATGGCGGTGTATGCGCGCTATACGGGCGACCAAGCGATCGCGGACGTTCCCGTGCGCTATCTTGACGGGCAAAGTCTGCCGGATGGCAAAAACGAAGCCTATATCGAAACGGCGCCGTCGGCGCGGAAGGAGACTATGTTACAGCACGCAAAGCGGGCGCTGTCGCGGGCATACGCGCTTACCGGGGAAAAGGGATTGTCCCTGCTCGGAAGCGGGGACTGGTGCGACGGGCTCGACAGAGCCGGCGAAAAGGGAAAGGGCGAAAGCGTGTGGAACAGCCTCTTTCTTGTTCTCACGACCGAACGTTTTCTTGCGGTGTTCGGCGGGCGATTGCCGCGCGAAGAAAGGGAAGAACTCGAAAACGGACGGAAACGCATGGCGGATGCCGTTGTAAAATACGGCTATGATGAGAAAAACGGGTACTTCTTACGGGCATGGTACGACGACGGCACACCCATCGGCGCCGCAACGTCGGAGGAGTGTCGCATCGACGTCCTGCCGCAGTGCTTTGCTTCCCTTGCCAACGTCGGCGGACGGGAGAGGGCGCTTGACGCCTGCCGTGCGGCGCTGGAAGCGCTGTATCATCCCGAAACGCAGACGCTTTCGCTGTTTGCGCCGCCGTTTGATAAAACGGTGAAGGAGCCCGGGTATATCAAGGGCTACGCGGCGGGCATCCGCGAAAACGGTGGACAGTATACCCATGCCGCCGTGTGGGGGTGCATGGGCTTCTTGAAGGCGGCATTAGGAAAAACGGAAGAGGACGAAGTGGACGTAACGCTTTTGCAAAAGGCGGCGTCGCTTCTTATGTGGATGCTGCCGGATAGGCGCGGACTGGATAAGGCGCTGTATGAAAAGTACGGTTTGGAAGCCTACGTGACGGCGGCGGACGTGTATGAGGGAGAAAACTGCCGCGGAGAAGGCGGATGGAGCTGGTACACCGGCTCGGCGGGCTGGCTGTATACGGCGTTTCTCGAAAGCTTTTTCGGGGTGGAGGCGGAAAACGTACTCGTCCCGGAAAAGGCGGTGCTGCACGTCGGCAAGGCGGCGTTTTACGTGCCGTTTGCCGTGACGGACGAGACGGCGCTTTCGCTGTCCTTCCCGCGCATCGGGGCGTCGTATACCCTGCGCTATACCAAAAAGCGCCCGCAGGGAGCGGACGGCACGGTGCTCACGTTTTCGGAAGATGTTCCCTTAAAAAAAGGCGAACACACCGTGTTTATCGTTGCCGGGGAAATCAAAGAAACCGAAGAAACCGAAGAAACCGAAAAAGCCGAGAAATAAAAAAGAGAGGCCCGGAAAAACCGGGCTTCTCTTTGTGTTTTGAAGATCATTCCTCGTCGATGCCGCCGACGTTGTAGATGGCGTCGTACTTGGGGTTGACGTCCTGCGGCAGGACCTGCGCGATGACGCCGGAATGCGTCAGCACGATGACCTTGGCGTAGGCATAGGCGCCGAAATCGTTGTAGAGGCGTCCGGCGCTCTGTGTGCCGCCGTAGACGGTGTTGACGCTGTTGGCGACGTAGCCGACCGTCCCGATGACGGGCAGAAGCACGCGGATGGCTTCGCTGTCGTTGTTGTTGTCCGGCTCCTTTTCGATGCGCAGGACGCGCCCGACCTTGAAGGCGTTCATGCCCATATAGTAGTTGATGCCGGTGATGGTGATGAGGTTTTCCATGATGAGCTCTCCTTTGTAATACGCCTTGCGGCTTTCTTTGCCATAAGGATATCACGAAAGGAGTCCCGAAAAACGGACTTTCAGACGATGCGCCCCGGTTTATTGACAGGATTCTGCCGTAATGACGTCGGTGCAGTCCTCTTTCCGGCAGAGCGTGTAGACGTATTTTTTTCCGAGTTTGTTTTTTTCGAACAAAAACACCGTTTTTTTAGAGTTTTTCATAAGGATCCTCCGGACGGCGGTCTCGCCGGTTTCTTTGTCCGAGATGACGCCGTCTTCCGAAAAGCCGAGCGACGAAAAGAACGAAACGTCCGGGTTGAGTCCCCGTGCGGCTTCTTCCGCAAAACTGCCGACGAAGCACATATCGTTCTCGTAATATTCGCCGCCTGTCAGAAAACAGGGGATGTGCAGTCGGGAAGCGATTTGCAGAACATTGATCGAATTGGTATATATTTTGATCCCGGTGTATTTTCTGAGCAGAGGGACCAGAAACAGACAGGTGGAGGAGCTGTCAATAAAAATGTTCAGATTGTTCGCAATATATTTTTCCGCATAGCGGCAGAGTTTTTTCTTTTCCTCCGTTTCGATGAAAATGCGTTGAGAAATGGGTACCTCGTTTTCCTCGGTGCAGAAGACCGCCCCGCCGCGGAAACGCTTCAACACTCCTGCTTTTTCCATCTCCGAAAGGTCGCGGCGTACGGTCATTTCGGAAACGAACAGCGTTTTGGCGAGTTCCTTAACGTAGATTTTTCCGGTTTCACAGAGAATATCGTAGATTTGTTTTTGCCGTTCTTGCAGCATAGCGTCCCTCCGTTGTTTGCAAAAATGTTCGATTATAAATATAGCGAACAAGTATTGCGTTTGAAATGTTTGAATGGTACAATTATACTATGCATAGAACAAGATGTCAAGAGAGGAAGGCAAAAATGGAAATACTCATTCAACTGATCGGCGTGCTCGGCATTGTCGCGAGCATCGTGTCGTTCCAATGCAAAAAAAGAAAGAACATCCTGCTGTTCCGCACGCTTAACGAAATGCTTTTTGCGGTTCAGTACATTTTTCTTGGCGCATACACGGGTGCGGCCATGAATATCGTGGGGTGTTTACGCAATGTTATTTTCCAGAAACAAAACGGCAGAGACAGAAAAAGCCGTCTTTCCGTGGCACTTTTTTGCATGGCGTTTATCCTTTTCGGTATTCTTGCGTGGGACGGTGGCAAAAGCCTGCTTATCATTGCCGCCAAGGTGTTGTCCACCGTTGCCTACGGCAACAGCAATACCACCGTGACAAGAGTCTTGATTCTTTTCACCAGCTCTGGCTGGCTGATCTATAACGTCCTTGTCTTTTCGGTCGCAGGCGCGCTTTGTGAGGCGATTACCCTCTGCTCGGTCATCGTCGGAATCGTGCGGTTTGACATCATTCCGAGAATCAAGGGGGCAAAATAGAGGGAGGAAAATGAGAGGTGTTCTGCTCGCGGTATGGTTTCGGAGAAACACCGTACTCCTTTTTGGATAACCGCTACATCCTCATTGGCAGAGAATTTCGCCGGAAGTTACTTTAAATCTATTTCCCGATCGCCTCGCGAAACATTTCCATGTCCTTTTCCGTCGGGATCTTTTCCTTGCCGTCGAAGGTGTCCGCAAGCCCGAGGGACTCCCATTTCCCCTGTCCCATCGGGTGGTAGGGGAGAAGGTCGATGCCGGCGCCGAGCGTGGCGGCACCGCTGTTTTTTTCTTCCGGGCAGATACGCACGGGAGATTCTTCGGCGATAAGACGGATAGCGGCGTCGTACGTGTCGAGCGCCGTCATGCCGGGTGTGACGGACAGCACGACGTGCGGCGTTTTTTCGGTTCGAGCCCGTAGCGGAAATGTAAGGACTCATAGGCAAACCGCCGGACGCTTCGGCACCTCTCCCGCCGTGTTTTATAAGGAATTCCGGCAGACGTTCGGCGTGACGCCCGGCGCCTATCTGACGCGCACCCGTCTGGGGCGGGCGCAGTTGCTGCTCGAAAACTCGAAAATGAGTATCGCCGATATCGCTTTTTCCGTCGGTTATAAGGATCCGCTGTATTTTTTCCGTGCGTTCCGGAAGGAATTCGGCATTGCGCCGTTGGCGTACCGCAGGAGAATAAAAACGTAATGACGCAAAAACCTCTCTGCCGTGAGCAGAGAGGTTTTTGTTGTGTCGGGATGCACTTGCGAACTTATTTGCAGTATGCCGCGATGGCGCCTGCGGCGAACGCCGCCGTGCCTTTTCCGCCGCAGGCGTCGATGTTGTCGGTCATTTCACCGCCGACGGCGTACATCTGCCCGAGCTCGGCAAGGATGGTCTCCGTGCAGGTATAGTAATTCTCCGTGATGAAGCCCCGCAGTTTTTCGACCTGCTTCCGCACGGCTCCGTCCGTCACCGGTTTGTCCGTCATGGCGCCGAACTCGGCGAAAATGCGCATCATGTCCGCCGCAAGGGCATCCTTCTTTTCCTCGGAACGGCCTGCGGCTTTTTTCTCATATTCCCGATAAGCATCGGTATTGCCCCATTTTCTTTCGGCTTCGGCGGCGTAGCTTTCGGCTTTTTTTCTGTCGAACGTGTTGAGATTCATCCGATACACTCCATTTTTCTTTTTTTCTCTTCCTATTGTAGCAAATACGCTCCCGATTGTCAATAGGTTTCGGGATTTTTGTCTGCTGTTTGTGTAGGTTTGTCAATGATGTGAGACCAAGTTTCAAAAATTAATTGAGTGAAGTTAGATCATATTTTTCGGGGCAGAGGGAACGAGCGACGGAGCGTAGCGGAGGAGTGAGTGAACGATGCCCCGAAAAACGGCGCATCAGCGACCGCCAAGCTCACGCTGCTTTTGGTTCGGCGATTTCCAACCGAGAATAGCCATCGGAATGTTATTTGATCGGTAAAGGTATCGTTTTATTTGCTCTTGCAAATCATGAAAGGAATAGAATTTTAAGTAATTGTAAAACCGTTCCTGGTCGTTGCGGTGACTACGCTCTACTTTCCCATTGTGCCACGGTGTTCTCGGGCGAATCAGTTTGTGTGTGATATGGTATTTGTCGCAAAACACATCCAATGGATGTATCCGGTTCGTCTTTTGCGTATGCGTAAACTCTCCGCCGTTGTCAGTTTGCAGAATATTCGGAGCATATCCGAAAAAGGTAATTGCTCGCTTGAAAAAGTCCACGGTAGAATAACTGCTTTGTTCTTCGTAGGCATAAATAAACCGTTTTCTGGATGCCTCTTCAAGAACGGTATATTGGTAGTATTTCTGCCCGCTTTTTCCGGAATAACAGGCATTTGGCACGTATTTGACGTCCATTTGCCATTTCTCACCGATTGTTTGAGGCGTGTCATACTTGCCGGTATGCCGGGATTTCTTCTTGGTTGACTCGGCCTTTTGACGGAATCCGAGACGGATGAATACACGGTACAGCGAGCCGGGATGGCGGCTGTATGCCTTATCCTCCCGGAGCTTTCCGTATAACTCACAGATGGAAATATTCGGATTCCGGCGATGATAGTCGCAAATCCATTTCAACTCTTGTTCTGTGTGGGCATTCGGATGCGGAGAATGGGGCTTGTGCGACTTCGGCAGCAAAGATTCCTTTGTCCCGTCATACGCTCGATTCCACCGCATCAGCGACGCTTTTGAGATGTGATACCGTCGGCAGACGAACGAAATGTCTTTTGTTTTGCGATAATTTTCTACAGAATGCAATTTTGTTTCAAAAAGGTGTGGACAATATCTCTTTGTTGTGGTACAATTACTCATGAAGTGATTGAGTCCTTTCTGTCAGATTTGTTTGTGGTAAAACTATTCTAACAGAACTCAATCACTTTTTCTATTCTTTTTTTGCTTTTCGGTCTCACATCAATTGTAACACTACATTTCGGGATTTTTGTCTGCTGTTTGTGCTCGGCAGAGCTTCGGGCAATATCTGTTATCCCCAAAAAGCAAAGCCGCCCTCGTTGCGGGAAAACGTTTGGAAACGCAACGCGGAGATTCGTTGACTGTTTGCTTTTTTACCTTTCCGTATAGGAAATCCGGTATTCATAAAGCCGGATGCGTTTGTTGGCGTGCACCCGTGCAAGCAGTTCCCGGGACGGATCATTTAGGCAGATGATCCCGTAAATTGCAGTTTTCTTTTCCGCCCAATTCTGTTCAAACCAATCCAGATAGTCCGCCGTTTGCTCGTAGACATCATCATAACCGCTGTCTTTTTTCAGTTCAATAACATACAGGTTTCCCTGCTCGTCTTCGGCAAGCAGATCGATTCTTTTGCCGTTAGACAGAATGTACTGTCTGCCGTAAATGCCTTTTCTTCTGTAAATTTTCAAATGCTTTCCGAAAACCTCCGCTCCGGATTCCATCCGAAGCAAGAGCTCTTCCTCCAAAATCCGTTCGCTGGTGAACTGCTGTTTTCTGACGTTCGGAGCAGGCTCGCGTTCTTCGATACCGTCATCGTCTGTTGACACTGCGATCTTTTTCGGGATCGGCGGATCGGCAGTCAGCGGACTGTTCGTGTTTTCCGCTTTTGCAACCTTTTCCAAAAAGGATTTGCTTACCTTTGCAGGAGGATTTTTGACAAATAGCTTGGCATCCTTGAAACGCTTCATGGCAAGAAGCGTGCGGACATAGTTGTTTGTCGCATATGTCAGGTCGATTTTCAGTTCAAAGCACCGTTCAAACGTCTCTTTTGCCTTGCGATACTGCTTGGCACGGTAATAGGCGTAGCCGAGGTTATTCAGCGCATACGGAAAATCCGGGGCGATTTCCACGCAGTGCTCGTAGGCTTCGATCTGATGCTCGAATTCTTTTATTTTTCCGTAGCACCAACCCCGGCAAAATGAGACATTCTGCGGGAACATGGTCTGCGGGTTTTCGATCCGCTCAAACAACGCGGCCGCATTTCCCCACATTTGCTTTTCACAATAAATTTTTGCCAGCATCTCACTCAAAAACTCACAGCCCGGTTGCTCGGCAAGGGCATCTTCCAAGATGCCCTGCTGCTCATCCATGCTTGAAACCGCATAATATTTTGCCATAGCCCGGCAAAGAGCCCGTACCTCCGGCTGAACGGTCAAGGTCTTAAACAAAGCTTCCATTTCTTCCCAAAAGCCCGGGAACGCATTTTTGAAAGGTGTGGCGATGTACGCCGCAAAATTTACCGTATCAAAGGGCTTGGTCTGACGGTGAGTTTCCACGATCTTCGGAAGGGAAGTTTTCAGCAACTTTAATGCTTGCCGATATTCTCCTTTGAAAAATGCCGCAACCGACAGATAGAAGCAAAGTTCCTCGTTTTCATTCGTTTGAATCTCGTCCGTCAACTTGAAAAACAGGGATACCTCGACCGTGTTCTTCGGAAAATCTTCCGAATATCGGTCGGTTGACCGCTGGATGACGTCTAACAAAGAATTGCATAAGGTTTCCGATACGTCTTCATATTCAGATGTCCCCTTATAGCGCTTTGAAAGGATCAGCGGCGCGTTTTCCGCATCCTCTTTTGCGATCTCATCCCATTCATTTAATAACGCATCAAGCTTTTCGTCTGCCAGCATACATTTTTCCTCTTTTCATCGTTTCTTATGTCTCATTATAGCACAGTTTCTGTCCGAAAAGAAGGACAATAAAAACTCCCTGCATCTTGTTCGGATACAGGGAGTTTATTACATGTCTAATCGACACATCTCACCCGTTTCAAGAGATCGGGCGACTCCGCAAATCCTTGCGCCGCAAGGACTTCACGGCTTACTTGCTCTGCAAAGCTGCCTGAGCGGCGGCGAGTCTTGCGATCGGCACGCGGAACGGCGAGCAGGAAACGTAAGACATACCGAGCTTGTGGCAGAAGGCAACGGACGACGGGTCGCCGCCGTGTTCGCCGCAGATACCGATGTGCATTTCGGGACGGACGCCGCGGCCGAGCTTGACGGTCATATCCATCAGCTTGCCGACGCCGTTCTGGTCGAGCTTGGCAAACGGATCGTTCTCATAGATCTTGGTGTCGTAGTAAGCGCCGAGGAACTTGCCGGCGTCGTCACGCGAGAAGCCGAAGGTCATCTGCGTGAGGTCGTTGGTGCCGAAGCAGAAGAATTCAGCTTCCTTGGCGATCTCGTCAGCCGTGAGAGCGGCACGCGGGATCTCGATCATGGTGCCGACTTCGTAAGTGAGGGAAGCACCGGCAGCCTTGATCTCGGCGTCAGCGGTCTCCACAACGATGTCCTTGACGAACTTGAACTCTTTGAGCTCGCCGACGAGCGGGATCATGAACTCGGGAACCAGCTTCCAGTCGGGATGCTTCTTCTGAACGTTGATAGCCGCACGGATGACAGCCTTGGTCTGCATTCTTGCGATTTCCGGATAGGTGACGGTCAGACGGCAGCCTCTGTGTCCCATCATCGGGTTGGACTCATGCAGTCCGGAGATGATGTTCTTGATGGCTTCGACGGACTTGTTCTGCGCTTTTGCGAGGAGCTCGATTTCCTTTTCTTCCGTCGGGACGAATTCGTGGAGCGGCGGGTCAAGGAAACGAATGGTGACAGGCGTACCTTCGAGAGCTTCATAGAGCTGTTCGAAGTCGCTCTGCTGATACGGCATGATCTTGTCGAGTGCCTTTTCTCTTTCTTCGGCGGTGTCTGCGCAGATCATTTCGCGGAAAGCGGCGATTCTTTCGGGATCGAAGAACATGTGCTCGGTACGGCACAGACCGATACCTTCTGCGCCGAGCTCGCGAGCCTTCTTGGCGTCCTTCGGGGTGTCGGCGTTGGTGCGGACCTTGAGTTTTCTGTACTTGTCAGCCCAGCCCATGATTCTGCCGAAGTCGCCGGAGATGGTAGCGTCAACGGTCTTGATGATGCCGTCGTAGATATTACCGGTGGAGCCGTCGATGGAGATGAAGTCGCCCTCGTGGAATTCCTTGCCGCCGAGCGTGAACTTCTTGTTTTCTTCATCCATAGCGATGTCGCCGCAGCCGGATACGCAGCAGGTACCCATACCACGTGCCACAACGGCTGCGTGAGAGGTCATACCGCCGCGAACGGTGAGGATGCCCTGAGCGGCCTTCATACCGGTGATATCTTCGGGAGAGGTTTCCAGACGAACGAGAACGACCTTTTCGCCGCGAGCCTTCCAGGCTTCCGCGTCGTCAGCGGTGAACACGATCTTACCGCAGGCAGCTCCGGGGGAAGCGCCGAGACCCTTGCCGATGGCTTCTGCCTTTTTCAGAGCAGCAGCATCGAACTGCGGGTGAAGCAGGGTGTCGAGGTTTCTCGGATCGATCATGAGAACGGCCTTCTTTTCGTCGATCATGCCTTCGTCAACGAGGTCGCACGCGATTTTGAGAGCGGCGGGAGCGGTTCTCTTGCCGTTGCGGCACTGCAACATATAGAGCTTGCCGTTCTCCACGGTGAATTCCATATCCTGCATATCGCGGTAGTGGTCTTCGAGGATCTTGCAGACCTTTACGAATTCTTCGTAAGCTTTCGGGAACTTGTCCGCCATCTGCGCGATCGGCATGGGAGTACGTACGCCGGCAACGACGTCTTCGCCCTGTGCGTTGAACAGGAATTCGCCCATGAGCTTCTTCTCGCCGGTAGCGGGGTCACGGGTGAAGGCAACGCCGGTACCGGAGTTGTCGTTGAGGTTGCCGAAGACCATCGGCATGACGTTGACGGCGGTACCCCAGGAATACGGGATATCGTTGTCGCGGCGGTAGACGTTGGCACGGGGGTTGTCCCACGAACGGAAGACGGCTTCGATAGCGAGCTTCAACTGCTCGACCGGATCCGACGGGAAGTCCGAACCGATCTTGGACTTGTATTCAGCCTTGAACTGAGAAGCAAGCTCTTTGAGGTCGGCGGCGGTAAGATCGACGTCGAACTTAACGCCCTTCTTTTCCTTCATGGCGTCGATAAGCTGTTCGAAATATTTCTTGCCGACTTCCATAACGACGTCGGAGAACATCTGGATGAAGCGGCGGTAGGAGTCGTAAACGAAACGCTCGAACTTGGGATCGGGGTTGCCGGCGATCATAGCGGCGACAACGTCGTCGTTAAGACCGAGGTTGAGGATGGTGTCCATCATGCCGGGCATGGAAGCGCGGGCACCGGAACGGACGGAAACGAGAAGCGGGTTTTTGAGATCACCGAACTTCTTGCCGTTGATTTCTTCCATTTTCTTGACGCCTTCCATAGCCTGAGCCATGATTTCGTCGTTGATCTTTCTGCCGTCCTCGTAGTACTGGGTGCAGGCTTCGGTGGAAATGGTGAAGCCCTGCGGAACGGGAAGACCGATGTTGGTCATTTCGGCAAGGTTGGCGCCCTTACCGCCGAGAAGCTCACGCATGGAAGCGTTGCCCTCGCTGAACAGGTAAACATACTTTTTGCTCATGAGAAGATAAACCTCCTAAAATATAATTATTTGCTCTTGGATATTATAACACCCCTTTCCTTTTTTTTCCACAGTTTTTTCAAAGAATATCTTTTTTTTACAATATGTTCAAATTTGAGGTGCCGTTTTGCCGCCGATACCGAAAAAACGTCCCGCCGTTTCTGCATGAAGTTTCCGAATCGGGAAATACTGTTCAATGTAGAAAACAGCGGAGGAGGAGCCGGTATGGGAACACGTGCCAAGGTCGAGATCTGCGGGGTGAATACCGCACAGTTAAAGGTGTTGGACGCGGCGGAAAAAGAGGAACTGCTGAAAAAGGCGAAAACGGGGGACAAAAAAGCGAGGGAAATGCTCATTGCGGGCAATCTGAAACTCGTGCTCAGCGTGATCCGGCGCTTTTCGGCACGGGGCGAAAACCCGGACGATCTGTTTCAGGTGGGGTGTATCGGGCTCATCAAAGCCATCGACAATTTCGATATGTCCCACGGCGTGCAGTTCAGCACCTATGCCGTTCCCATGATCGTGGGGGAACTGCGGCGCTATCTGCGGGACAACACGCCCATCCGCGTCAGCCGTTCGGTGAGGGATCTCGCGTATAAGGCGCTCGGCGTGCGGGAGACGCTGGCGGCGAAGCTTTCGCGTGAGCCGCGCGTGGAGGAGATCGCGTCGGAGCTTGGTGCGGCGAAGGAGGACGTGGCGCTGGCGCTTGACGCCATCGTCGAGCCGGTCTCTCTGTATGAGCCGGTGTATTCGGAAAAC
This sequence comes from Eubacteriales bacterium, assembly GCA_045598975.1. GTDB lineage: Bacteria > Bacillota > Clostridia > Oscillospirales > CAG-382 > UMGS882. The sequence goes on along the minus strand of JAZRVE010000090.1, from coordinate 676 downwards.
GGGGATTCGGTGTACGTGATGGACAAGGTGTGCGACGTCAACAACACCGACGAAAGCTGGTTGGAACGCATTGCCATCACGCAGGCGATCGAAAAGCTGTCGCCGCGGGAGAGGCGCATCATCAATCTGCGGTTTTTCGAGGGGCGGACGCAGATGGAGGTGGCGGAGGAGATCGCCATCAGTCAGGCGCAGGTATCGCGGCTTGAAAAAGGAGCACTCGAACAAATAAGAAAGGACTTAAAGTGAAGCATGCCGGCAGCGTGCCGCTGCACCCGTACCGCGAGCCGCATGCGCGGAGCAAACCGCGAGCGTAAGCGAGCGGAAACAAGTGCCGCAGTGTCCCGCGGATAGGGGTCGTCACTGCCATAACGCGGGCAGTGACGACGCAAAACCATAAGCGCGGGCCTCATATCTTTTATTTGCAGTAATTTCCTACGCGCCGGACAGAGCCGCAGAGCCGGTTAGAATAACATCTTGTATAGCCCCTCCTTTTGTGCATATCAGCAATATCCGGCACTACGCCGCCGTTTGTGCTATGAAAAGTATCCGTGCCGCACGGATTGGCGTATCTGCGAATCTTTGTCGAAGTCGCCGTGATAACGCTTCGTACCGTCGCAAAAATGCGGCGCATGCCGCCTTTGCGACGTAAGGGGGTCCGGGGAGTCGGATCGTAGCC
>JAZRVE010000089.1:0-16439 GCA_045598975.1 Eubacteriales bacterium | reverse complement strand
AAAGGAACTCCTTTTTTCTCTCGCAAGAAGAAAAGGAACTCCTTTTTTCTCTCGCAAGAAAAAAGGAGTGCAAAAAAGTGCGCTCGGAGGTTCCCTCCGAGACCTCCGCGTCGCAAAGGCGGCATGCGCCGCATCTTTGCGACGGAGCAAACTTTTTGCCGCAGTGTCACCAATAGGAGAATCTTCAAAACCCGAGCCGTGGGGGCTCGGGTGGTTTTTATTGTGCAAACGGCGGCGTACTTCCGGAAAAACATGTTTTGCGGAATGGGATGATTTGGTGAAATACGTCCCTATCCAACTCTGTACCTTTGTCCAACGCGGGCGGATTTAGCAAAAATTTCCGAAAACTCTGCGCGCGGGACAGGGACACAGAGCCGGATAGAACAACATCTCATATAGCCCATCCTTTTGTACATACCATCAATATCCGGCACTACGCCGCCGTTTGTGCTATGTAATGCATCCGTGCCGCACGGTTTGGAGTGTGAGCAAATCCGTGTCGTAGCCGCCGTGATAACGTTTCGCACCTCCGCAAAACGTTTTCCCGTTTTGCGGAGCAGGGAGTCCGGGGTGCTCCCCGGCAATCTTTTTGGTACTTTTTCTCTTGCGAGAAAAAGTACCAGGCTTCCTCCCCAAGAAAAAAACAGGTTTCATAAAAACATATCCCTATAAAACTTCCTCCCGCCATTGACGAAACAAAAAAAACGGTGTATACTGTATTTATGTAAAGGAGTGTCCCCAAAAACCTGTCTGTAAAGGAGGCGTGACGCGCCGTGAAAATCCAGGAATCCGCCGAAAACTATCTGGAAGCCCTGCTGATGCTCCGACGGGAAAAGGGCAATGTGCGCAGTATCGACATTGCCAACCGCCTCGGTTTTTCCAAGGCCAGCATCTCGGTCGCCATGAAAAAATTCCGCGAACAGGGTTACGTCTCCCTCTCCGCCGACGGGACGCTCACGCTTACCGAAAAAGGTCTCGCCGTCGCCGAACGGGTATACGAGCGTCATCAGCTCATCGCACTCGCGCTGATGAAGCTCGGCGTGGACGAAAAGACCGCCTATGAGGACAGTTGTAAGATCGAGCACGATATCAGCGACCTGAGTTTTGAAAAAATAAAAGGACATCTGGCAGAACACGGTTTCTGTCCCCTGCCCCGAGAGAACAAATAAAGGAACACCATGATCAAAGATTACCGCTTTCAGACAGAAATGCACGCCCACACCAAACCCGCCAGCCTTTGTTCCGACATGACGCCGCATGACGTCATCGACCGCTACGCGTCGCTCGGCTTTGACAGCGTCGTCATCAGCAACCATTTTGTTGCCTACTATCCGCTTTACCCCGACCGTGAGGCTTTTCTCAAACAGTACCTCGACGGGTACCGGGAAACCGCCGCCTACGGAAAAGAAAAAGGCATCGCCGTCGTGCTTGGCTGTGAGGTCCGTTTCTGCAACGAGCCCTGCGGCAACGACTACCTGTTATTCGGCATCACCGAGGACGACATCCCGCGCATCTACGATTATCTGGGCGGCACCTTCGAGGAATTTTCCCGTGCCTTCCGTACGCCGGACAAGCTCATTTTGCAGGCGCATCCCTTCCGCGACGGCATGGAACGCAAGGATCCCTCCCTTCTTGACGGCATCGAGGTCTTCAATATGCATCCGGGACACAATTCCCGTATCGCCGTTGCCGCGCGCTACGCCGCCGAGCATGATTTTCTCGTTTCCGGCGGCACCGACTTCCACCACGAGGGACATCAGGGCTGCTGTGCGCTGCTGACAAAAGAAAAGATCACGTCCTCCGTTCAGCTCGCCGCCGTTCTGAAGAGCCGCGACTATCTCTTCCGCATCGGCTCCTCCGTTATCTTTCCCTACGGGAAGGAGCCGGAAGAACTGTGACATACTTATTCGATTTCGACGGCACGCTCGTCGACTCCATGGGCGCATGGTCATACAAAATGACGCACATTCTCGATCTGTACCATGTCCCGCAGCCGGAAGGTCTCATCAAGACCATCACCCCGCTCGGCGACCGCGGCGCCGCCCGACACCTCATTTCCCTCGGCGTACCGCTTTCCGTGGAAGAGGTCCTCGCGCTGATGGACGAGAGCGCCATCCGGGACTACACGTACACCATCCCGGCGAAGCCGTACGTAAAGGAAACGCTTCTCCGTCTGCGTGCCGAAGGGCATCGGCTCAACGTGCTGACGGCAAGTCCCCACCGGATGCTCGACGTCTGTCTGAAACGCCTCGGGCTGTACGATCTGTTCGACAACATCTGGTCGTGCGACGATTTTGACTATACCAAATCCCAGCCCGAGATCTATGTGGAAAGTGCCGCCCGTCTCGGGGTACCGGTATCGGCGTGCGTCTTTCTCGACGACAATCCCGGCGCCGTCGCAACCGCCAAAAAAGCGGGCATGACGGTCATCGCCGTCTACGACGAGACCTCCGCCGACAGCGAAGCGCTGATGCGGCGCACCGCCGACCGCTATATCCGCGATTTTCGCGAACTGTGATCCCGCTATTTCTTTTTTTAGGAGGAACGCTATGAAAAACCGGCTGTTTTCCCTCTGCCTTGCCCCCGTACTCTTATTGTGTCTCTTCCTCACCGGATATACGGCAATTTGTCAAAAAATGCAACAGGCATTGAACAAATAATGCAAAATCGAAAAAACAGCCGCTTGTCGAAAAAATATTGCGTTTTTTTGAAAAAAACTCTTGACAAACATCCGTGCGGATGCTATAATAAGCACGTTGCAGGGACGAGATTCTGACCGTGACCGGATACGCTGGTGTGGCTCAATGGCAGAGCAGCTGATTTGTAATCAGCAGGTTGGGGGTTCGACTCCCTTCACCAGCTCCATTTTTTGTGAGCAAAACATTTAATATATGGGGGAATTCCCGAGTGGCCAAAGGGGGCAGACTGTAAATCTGTTGTCAGTGACTTCGGTGGTCCGAATCCACCTTCCCCCACCAGCGAAAAGGCGTGCACTTACTCTTGTAAGTTCGCGCTTTTTCCATATATAGACGGCATTATCAAAAAAGTACAGTAAGGAGTGAAGTTTTATGACAGAAAAACTTGCTATCCACGGCGGCGAAAAAGCCATCCCCGGTAATCTCCCGGTACGCGGCCATTTCGGCGCGGCAGAAAAAGCGGCGGCAGACCGCATCATGGATGCCGCTATCGCGGCAGGCGTTGCCCCCGGCTACGGCGGTCCCGAAGAAGAAGCGCTCGGCAAGGAATTTGCAGAGCTTCTCGGAGGCGGTTATGCCGACGGCGTCAACTCGGGAAGCACATCGGTGTTCGTCGCGCTTCGCGCCATGAATCCCGAACCCTTCTCCGAAGTCATCGTCGGTCCTATCACCGATCCCGGCGGAATCATGCCGATCGTTATGGCAGGCTGCGTGCCGATCATCGCAGACGCCGCTCCCGGAACCTTCAACATCAGCCTTGACGGTATCAAGAAGGTCGTCAGCGAACGCACTTCCGCTATTATCGTTGCTCACATCGCCGGCGAACCCGCCGACATGGAGCCCATCTGCGCTTTCGCCAAGGAGCGCGGCATCGCCGTCATCGAAGACTGCGCACAGGCACACGGCGCCGCTATCAACGGCAAGCCCGTCGGCACCTTCGGCAACGCTGCCGGCTTCTCGATGATGTTCGGCAAGCACACCTGCACCGGCGGTCAGGGCGGTCTCGTCTTCACGAAGGACGAAGCTACCTACTGGCGTGTCCGTCAGAACTCCGACCGCGGCAAGCCGTTCGGTCTCCCCGCCGGCAGCACCAACTGCCTCGGCTCGCTCAACTTCAACCTCGATGAAATGGCATCGGCTATCGGCCGTGTCCAGATCCAGAAGATGTTCCCCATCGCCAAGGCACGCCGCGAAGTCGTCAGCAACATTCTCAACTCGATTTCCGACATTCCCTTCATCCACGGACCGAAGCTCGTTGACGGCGCCGAGCCTTCCTACTGGTTCTTACGTCTGCTCTTCGATCACGACGCCGTCACCTGCACCAAGGACGAGTTCTGTGCCGCTCTGCGCGAAGAAGGACTCTTTGCCAACCCGTCCTACATGAACGCTACGCCTTTCAACTTCGACTGGTACAAGAACCGTCAGGTATTCGGCACCAGCAAGTATCCGTGGGAAGCTCCCGAATACAAGGGCGATCACAGCAAGTACTACACGTTTGACGATCTTCCCAACACCAAGAAGTCTCTCGACGATACCTTTATGATCTATCCGTTCGAGACCTGGAAGGAAGACACCGTTGCGCTCGTTTCCAAGGCATTCCACAAAGTTGCGGCTTATTACGCAAAATAAGTTTTGAAATTGGCAGTCCCCACCGCTCTGCGGCGGGGACTGCTCTCTTTTTTGTCTTGCCGTGCGGACGAGAAAGGAACCTGCTTTTTTCTTACAAGAGAAAGAAAAAAGTAGGTTCGTTTTCTCCTGCGCCGCTTGCGGCGCGATATGATGGGTGCAGCGGTACGCTGCCCGCAAGCAGGCAGAATCGGAGTCGCCCCGCCGGGCACAAGCACGGCGGGGCGACAAATTATATTATTATTATATCAGTGCAAACGCATACAGCGCACCCTTTACGGCAAACCGCAGTCGGAATACCTTCCCGTTGAGAGAAGACACGTCAAATCCGTCAAACGCGAGGACTGCCTTTGTGCTGTCGCCGCGAAACACCAACGACCGTGCCAGCACTCCGCCCGTCTCGTCGAGAATCTCCACCGAAACCTCGCCGCAGGCATTGATAAAGAAGCCGCTCTTGCCGGTGCAGGTCAGCGGCCGCGTCGTCAGCGTCCCGTCGCCCTCCATCGAAACAAATCCGTCCCGCCGCAGGACGGCAAGCCCGGTGGCGCCGTTGCAGTAAATGCCGTTATCGTCCACGGGAGAACGCCCGGCATGGCTTTCGTCGCCGCCGAAACCGATATAATAGATCCACAGCTCGTCATCCTTGACGATCATCACGCCGCCGACCGACTGCACATAGCCCCTGTCCCACGTGCCGCGGGCAATGGACGCTCCGATGAAGGTGTCGCGGCAGGGACGTGAAAAATGATAACCGTCACGGCTGTACATGGGCATGAGCTCGGTGATCTTGGGCACGCCCGCCGCCTCGCAGACAAGGTTGTCCGGTCCGTAGGAAATCTGGAACATTCCGAGCATCAGGCTTTCGTAGGCGACGCAGTCCACGTTGTACAACTGCGGCACATAGCCGATGTACGGATTGGGCTTGTCGAGTTCGTCGCAAGCCATCCAGTCGTGTGCCTCGTCCTCCGTCCATACGGCGCCGGCAAGCAGGTCGTCCGTCTCGCGGTAATCGCGCTTGCGGTACCAGGTATTATCCTCAAAACTGCCGCCGACGGCGCGGATGCTGTACACCCATTTGCGACGGAAGGGATTGTAGAACATGGTACTGCGGTCGAAGACGTCGCTCGTCTGCGTGAAGCGCCCGAAATGGATGCCGTCGCCGCTCACCGCCACAAACGCCGGAGATTTGCCGCCGGGATTGCGCAAGAAAAGCTTATACTTTTCGCTTTTGGGCGCCTCATAGTCGATGAAAACGGTGGTGGAATCGGGACGCAGATAAGGGTAGCCCTTATAGTATGTTTCCGGCGCATAGCCTTCATACGGCAGGATGATGTTGGTGCCGGGCACGATGCCGAGATCGGGGCGTTCCCAGCAAAGCCCGTCGCGGGAGGTGGCGTAACACATCCGGCGCAGCCAGCCCGCCTCGTACCACATTTTATAGAGGTTTTCCTCTTTATCGTACCACACGCCGCCGCTTTTGGGGCAGGCGACCGGTGCGCCCTCGCATTCCCATGGGGTCTCGGGTTTGAAAACGGGGTTATCCGGGTGTTTGACGGCTTTATGATACACCGGCGCAAGGGTAGTCGCGTCGGTCAGAAAATCGTCCACGAACAGTTGTCTGCCGACAGACACGTCGATGACCGGCGGCGGATTTTTCAGATAGGGCACGTTTTGTGCGTCGGACCGGGACGCGGCGAAATCGTCCGGCAGCAGAATATTATTATACAGTTTTTCCACGGGGCTCTCTCCTTACGGTTCTTTTTATTCAGCATAGCGCATTTTGAGGGAAATGTCAACCCTGTTTTGCATAATAGTTGCCACGGAAGCCTGCGGCTTCACCCCTATTGCGCCGCAAGCGGCGCAGGGAGAACGCCGTACTTTTTCTTGCAAAAGAGAAAAGAAACCCCTTTTTCTTGCAAAAGAAAAAGGGGGGTGCAAAAAGATTGCCGGGGAGCAGCCCCGGACCCCCTCACGCCGCATCTTTGCGGCGGTGCGAACATTTGCCGCAGTATCACCAACCATGCTATACAATAAACCGAGCCTTGCGGCTCGGTTATGTTTTTATTGTACTAACGGCGGCGTACTGCCGGAAATTCTTGATTTACGGAAAGGGATGATGTTGGTTAAATACGTCCCCAACTTGCTTCCTGCCTCTATCCGGCGCGCGGGAAGTTTCTGTCAAACAAAAGATATGCGGCTCGCGCTCACGGTTTTGCGCAATGCCGCCACAGTCAACGGCGGCATTGCCCCGGTCGCGGGGCAGCGTGCCGCTGCACCCAATCCGCGTGCCAAGCAAGTGCAAAACAGACATAAGCGGCACGCGAAAAGTTTTGCGACGCGCCCGCCGCCGTTTTGGCGGGCGCGACCCCTGACCGCGGGACACTACACATAATTGTACCGCTCGCTTACGCTCGCGGTTGGAAAAAGCCGTCCGCGAGATTTCTCATGGTCTGCAATCCCTCGGTGTCCTGCTCGACATCCGCCGGCGTCATGCCGTGCACCTGATTCCAGTAACTCGACGGCACGACCGGCATCTGATTGATGAGAAAATACTTATTGAGCACGTCAAACGCCGCCGTCGCTCCGCCGCGCCGACAGCTCACCACCGCACACGCGGGCTTGCCGCACAAAGCCGCCGCGTGCGAGAAAAACAGCCGATCCATAAACGACAGTATCTGCCCCGTCGGCGACGCGTAATACACCGGAGACCCGAACACAAACCCGTCCGCCTGCTCCGCTTTTTCCGCAAAACGGTTGACGTCGTCGTCCGTGACGCATTTCCCCGCCTTTTTACAGCCGCCGCACGCGATACAGCCCGAAACAGGCTTTGTGCCGATCCATACGCGTTCGGTCTCGATGCCGTTTTCGTGAAGTCTGTCCTCCACCTCACGCAGTGCCCTGTCGGTACAGCCGTGCTCGTGCGGACTGCCGTTGAATACCAAAACTTTCATATCTGTCACGTTCCTTTCGGTACAGATTACGGCGATCCCTCGCCGATTATGCAAAAATCCGCGTCTCAGAATATCTTGACGGAAAAGATCTCGGCATACGGATTCTCATAAGTCGAATGTATACAGATGTCGATCGCCGTCACGTCGGAAAAATGCTGGTGAAAGCGGCGCAGGGCAAGATAGTTGTCCGTTTCCCCGAACACCTGCGTACTGCCGTCAAACAGCGTGATCTTCACGTCAAAATCCTTTACCAGCGTTTCAACGCAGGTGCTGAAATGGTCGTTTTCGGTCTGTCCGTTGAAAAGGATCTGGATCTCGTTCACGTCCTGCGGCTTGTCAAAGGTAAGCGTCAGCGTCGGATCGTCCTCGATCGGAGCACGCCAGACGTGCGGCAGTCCCATCGGACGGCTGATGCCGTCAATGACGTTTGCCGGGGCATAAAAATCATCGTCCGGCAGGACGTTGCGGAAGGTCGGCGTGCAGAAATGATTGATCTTGCGCGCCTCCTCATAGATGTGAAAACGTCCGCAGATGCCGTTTTCTCCGGCATAAAAGCCGGGAGCGCCCGTGACGTGCCTGTCGGTCGCGTACAGCCACACCCCGTCGCATTTGCCGACGGCGATGACCGCAACGTGCTCCGGCACGTTCTCACAGTGGAACACCACCGGGAAAAAGCCATCCGCACGCGGCGGGAGCGTCACCGTCGTTTCGGCAAGGCACTCGCCCGTCTCGTAGGAATCCTGCCGTTTGAGCCGGAACAGCCGGGCAGGGACGGTCTTTTCCTCGTCGGTATCGTTCTTGAACGCAAGTTCCACGCTGTCAAACGTCGTTCCCTTCAAGGGGATCGCCAACGCATAGCCGCCGGGCGGGCACTGCCGCTCGCCATGCGGGTTTGTGAGACGCGCCGTGGACGACGCCGTAACGGTCGCTTCCGCGGCTTTGCCGACGTCCTCCTTCAAAAACGGGATATACTGCCCATTCCGCTGTAACAGCTTCTGTAATTCCTTCACGCGCTCCTTGTCGGCGACGTCACGCGGCAGGAGCCCGTCGCGTTTACAGAGATACGCCGCCGTACCGACCGCCTGCGCCATGGCGGCAAGCGTCTGCATGACGCGCACCGAGCCGTGCGCGACGTGCGTGGTGCCGGCGATACGCCCGCACAGAAAAAGGTTGGGCACGTCCTTGCTGTACATACAACGGTAGGGGATGCCGTAGGTGCCGGGCAGTGCCCGGAAGGTCGAGGTGTCTGCCGTACCGTATACGCCGCCCGGATCGTGCACGTCGATGCACCAGCCGCCGGTCGAAACGGTATCATAAAACGGAGTGCGCTCGACAACATCCTGCTCCCGCAGGGTGTATGCCGCCGCAAAGCGCCGCGATTCCCGCTTGGCAGGTGCCGGTGCGATCCATTTGATATAATAGGGCTCGGTGTTCTGATACGCTCCGCTGTTTTTGACGTAGTCCCAGAAGCCGTAGACGAGCCTTTTGAGTTCGAGATCAATGGCGTCATGGTCGGCGATGGTATTCTGCATTCCGCCGTATTCCAGCCACCAGATGCCGTCGCATCCGTCAAGCGAACGCGGGAGCGACCGTCCCGTCTGCGGACGCTCCACCCATTTCAGGATATCGTCCTTGCGGTAATCGTAGGCAAAATCCGGTCTGACGAACGGGATCGGATGATCGGCCTTGCCGACGGTAAAGAGGATACAGCTTCCCATGGTCAGATCGTCCGCCTTATCGGGCGCCATGGATTCGCCGTATTCCGACTTTGCCTCGCGCCCCATGCGGTAGGACGCGCCGGACAGCAGTCCGATGATACCGTCGCCGGAAGCGTCGGCAAAATACGGAGACTCGAAGCAAAAGTCCTCCTCGGTGCGCGTCCGGCGGGCAAATACCTGCCTGACGCACCCCTTTTCGGTGACGACGTCGTATGCCGCCGTGCCGGTATACAGCGTGATATTCTTTTCGTTTCGCACGAAAGAAAACAGCGCCATATCGGAGAGATGATAGTCTTCTTTGAAATTATAGCGCGGGTTCATGTGAAACACGTGAAGCTTGATCTCGTCCGCGATCCCGGCTTCTCTGGCATAGTAGGACAGGCTCTGGTTGCCGGCGCCGGCATAATGCACCCGGTTTTCACTCGATGCGTTGCCGCCGAGCACATCACGCGCTTCGACGAGCGCCACCTTCAAACCGAGCCGTGCCGCCGAAACGGCCGCCGAGATCCCTGCCATACCGCCGCCGATGACGGTGAAGTCGGACACGATCTTTTTCTGTGTCATAGACGTCTTCTCCCTGATGATCATTCGTCGTATCCTTTTGGATTTGCCGACTGCCAGTGCCAGGTATCGGCGCACATATCTTCAAGCGTATATTCCGCCTTCCAGCCGAGTTTTTCCTTTGCCTTGGCGGGATCGGCATAGCATTCCGCCACGTCGCCGTCGCGCCGCGGTGCGATGATATAAGGAACGTTCTTCCCCGTGGTCTTTTCAAACGCCTTCACCATGTCAAGCACGCTGTATCCGACGCCCGTTCCGAGATTGATGACCTCGGCACCGGTATTCCCGGAAGCGTATTCGATGGCGCAGACGTGTCCCTTGGCGAGATCCACCACGTGGATATAGTCGCGCACGCCGGTACCGTCCTTGGTCGGATAGTCGTTGCCGAACACCGACAGCTTTTCGAGCTTGCCGACCGCCACCTGCGAAATATACGGCATGAGGTTATTGGGGATACCCTGCGGGTCTTCCCCGATCTTGCCGGACTTATGCGCACCGACGGGGTTGAAATAACGAAGCAGGACGACCGAGAGGTCCTTATCGGCGTTTGCCGCGTCACGCATGATCTGCTCGATCATATATTTCGTCCAGCCGTAGGGGTTGGTGCACCCGGTCGAGGTCATGTCCTCGCGTAACGGCACCGTCTCGGGCACGCCGTAAACCGTTGCGGACGAGCTGAACACGATCTGCTTCACGCCGAATTTATTCATGGTTTCGAGCAGTGTCAGCGTGGTATCAAGGTTATTGCGGTAGTAGGCAAGCGGTTTTTTCACCGATTCGCCGACCGCCTTGAAGCCCGCGAAATGAATGACGCTGTCCGGCTTTTCGGCGGCAAATACGGCTTCCAGTGCCGTGCGGTCTGCGACGTCGATCTCATAGAATGCGGGTTTTACGCCGGTGATCTCGCAGATGCGGTCAAGCACGACGGGTTTGGCGTTGGCAAGGTTATCGGCGATGACGACCGTGTGCCCTTTTCCGATGAGCTCCACCGCCGTATGACTGCCGATGTATCCGGCACCGCCGGTAAGTAAGATTTTCATGATTCTCGCTCCTTTTTCCCAAGTTGATGAATTTGGCAAAATATCCTTTTTCCCGTTTATATTGTACACCATCAAGTATGCTTCTGTCAACCGTTTTTTGTATTCGGAGAGGGTTTCGTCGCTGCGGCGACGACCTACTTTTCTCACGAATGCGAGAAAAGTAGGCAAAAGCGCATTTTTTCTCCGCAAAACGGGAAGACGTTTTGCGGAGGTGCGAGACATGATTACGGCGGCATCGGCACAGGACACGCACAAGCCCCAAACCGTGCGGCACGGATACGATACATAGCACAAACGGCGGCGTAGTGCCGGATATTGATGATGTGTACAAGGGGAAGGGCTACATGAGATGTTATTCTATCCAACTCTCTGCCTCTCTCTGTCGCGCCCGCCGCCGTTTTGGCGGGCGTGACCCCTATCCGCGGGATACTGCGACAGTTGTTTTCGCTCGTCCGCGCTCGCGGTTTGGGTGCAGCGGCACGCTGCCGGCACGTTGCCGTTGAATACTGCCGCCCGATTCTGACCATAATAACGGAAAAAGGAAAGGTGTGGAAATTCATATGCTCAAAGGCTGTTCCAAAAGAGTCGTGGTCGTCAAGGACATCGAAAGCGGACTGTTTGAGGAAGCGTACTTCATCGTGCGCACGGGGGCGTGGGAAAAGAATATGCCGGAGGAAGCCTGCCTGCGGGAGGCGTCCCGCCTTGCCGCAAGCGGCTCCGGCTCTCTGAAAGGCGGCAAAAATCCATCGTCGGCACCGTTTTCGGATACGCCCCTTCCCGCGCCGCGGCGGACAGGATGGGAAAACACGCAGAAAAAAAAGAACGGAACACCGCTCGTGTCCCGCTCTCTCGGTAAATTTCTTCTGTTTGCGTCCGGCTTCCTTTGCGGAAGCGCACTGCTGTTTGCGCTGTTTCACTTCGGTATGCTGTAAGTCACGCAAAACATTTCACAAGCACGTCCGCGAGTTTTTTCACGTCGGACGTGCTGATTTTTTGTACGAGCCCCGTCACCGCCGTCTGCCCGAGGAGCAACGCCCCCGCCCGACAGCCGATGCCGGATCTGGCGGCGATCCCCGCTCCCGTGACGCTCTCCGCCGTCGCCACGCCGGAAAGGCAGACACCCGCCTGTTCCGCCGCTTTTGCAAGGCTTTCCCGTATGTGTTCGTCGCACACCGTCGAAGCGTCCGCCGCAAGGCTTGCGAGCCCCTTGCCCGCATACGGCTCGACGGCGATCACTTCGTCCGGCTGTACGGCAAACGGTGCCACCGCGTCGCCGCGCCAACCGAGCTTGCTCTGCACCGTGAACAGGAAGACGCAGGTATCCTCTCTTTTGTCTTCCGCAACGGCAAGCGCCGCCATGGCAAGCGCCGCCGCGCACGCTTTCGTTCCGGTGCCGACGCCGTACACCGTGCCGTCCGGCAGAGCCGTCACGTCTTCGCAAAAGGCGAGCACGTCGCCCTGCTCCACCGTTTTCCGCGCCTCATCGCGGGACGGAAACCCGAAATCGACGTAACCGTCCTCGATCTTGCCGTTTTCGGCATCCGCCGGCACAAAGACGCCCACGCTTCCGTTTGCCGAAACCCTTTTTCCGGCGGCGTCCGCCGCCTTGAATTTGCCGAGTGGGGACACCCGCACGCGTCCGTCCTCTTCAAGGAAGGTCACAGCAAGTCCCGGCGCATCCATATGGGCAAGAAAAGCGTGCGTTTTCCCGCCGCTTCCGATCGTAACGCGCACGTTCCCGAGCGCATCGACCGCCGTTTCGCCGACGGACGCAAAAAAAGAAAGCAGATAGTCCGCCATCGGCTTTTCTTTTCCCGGCGCCGTATTGAGAGAAAGCATATCCTTCAAAATCGTATCGTTCATTTGTTTTTTCTCCTTATCAAAGCATCTCGCCGATCATCCGCCCGAGCGCAAGGCAGGCATCCATATCCGTTTCCGCCGCCACGCAGGAGGAGGTGTGGATATAGCGGCAGGCAAGCGACACCGCCGCCACGCGGACACCCGCAAGGGCACGCTGGATGGAGGAGGCGTCCGTTCCGCCGGCAATACGGCTCTTGGTCTGCGTGGGAATGCCCTTTTCCGCCGCTCTTTGGCGGATGGCGTCCCACAGTTCTTTATCGTAGCGCGTCCTGCCGTCCATAAAAGGCATGACCGCACCGCCGCCCACGCGGCAGACGGCGTTCCGTTCTTCGGTATCCGGCAGATCGGAAGCCGTCGTGGCTTCAAAAATGACCGATACCGCGGGATTTACCGTCCGCACCGCCGCCGTCACGCCGACACCGCCGAGTTCTTCCCCTCTCGTGAAGGCAAAATACGAATCGTGCCGCACGCCGTTTTTCAGCATTTCCAACATCACAAAGCACCCCATGCGGTCATCGAGCGCCTTGGAGCGCACGAGTCCCTCGCCGAAGCGTTCGAAATCCGGCGCAAAAACCGCGCATTGCGCGTAAACGCCGCATGAAACCGATTCCTCACGGCTTTTCGTGCCGATGTCGATATACAGGTCTTCGAGCGTCGGGGTGTACGTTTTGCCCCGCGTCAGATGCACCGGCTTTGCGCCGATGACGCCCGGGATCGCCTGCTTTCCCACAAGAACGCGCTTCGAAAGGAGCGCCTCCGGCAGGATACCGATGGCGTCGAAAAGCAGGGTGCCGTCCTCGTTCACGTGCTTGACGACAAGCCCCACCTCGTCCATATGCGCGCCGTAAAAAACCGGGCTTTCGGTCGTTTTTTCATATCCTCTGCGGAACGCGATGACGTTTCCCGTTCTGTCGACGTACAGTTTGTCGGCATACGGCTCCGCCATGCGTAAGATCACCTCGGTGACGGGTTCCTCAAAGCCCGATACGCCGCTCGCATCACATAAATCTTTCAGATCGCGCAGATTTTCAGCGGTCATGCTTTGATCACCCTTTCCTTTATGCCCGTACATTCGTCAAAACGCGACACCGTCTCCGCGATCAGCGCCGCACCGTGCGCCATGTCCGAAAGGGAGGCGCATTCGCAGTCGGTGTGCATATTGCGGAGCGGCACCGACAGCACCGCGCAGGGAAGCCCGGCTCTGTGGATAAACGTGGCGTTGGTGCCGGTCGACTTTGTCTCGACGACCGTTTGCAGGGGGATGCCCGCTTTTGAAGCCGTGTCCGCCACAAAATCGGTGAACGGCCGGCTTGTGGTGGAGGAATACGAGATCCCGCATCCCTCACCCATGCGAAAGGACTCATAGGGCTTGACGCCGTCGCACAGTGCGAAATTGACGTCGGTGACAAGGCAGGCGTCGGCGTGCGTAACGTACGGCAGCGTCGCCGCGCCGCTCTGCGTTTTTTCTTCGCCCGCCGAAAGGCAGACGCACACGTTGACCGGCACTTCCCGCCCGCTTTCGGCAAGCAGCCGGCAGCTTTCGGCAAGCATCGCCGCGCACGCCTTATCGTCAAGTCCCGGCGAACAGATGACGTTGTTTCGTAAAAAGACCGGTTTCTCCGCAAAGCCGACCGGCGTGCCCACCGGCAGCCATTCTTTCACCTTTTCGTCGGACAGCCCCGTGTCCACGTACAGATTTTCGAGCTTCAAGCCGTCTTTGTTATCCTTGTCGGAAAGAAGATGCGGCGGCACCGACGTGAAAACGCCGCGCACCGTCTGTTTTCCGTACAGCGTGACGGCGCTCGACGGCAGGATATAGGGATCGATCCCGCCAAGCCCCGTGACCTTGACAAAGCCGCCGCCTTTATGCTCGCTAACGGCAAAGCCGACGGTGTCCATGTGCGCGTCAAGCAGGATCGTACCCGCGTTTCCGTCTCTCACCCTGTGCCACAGCAGCAGACTGCCCGCCGGCGTCGTTTCGTCTTCCGTCAGAAACCCGCCCGCCGCGGACAGCATGACACTTTTCACATTTTCCCTGCCCCGCTCCTCAAAGCCCGTCACGGTCGGCGTGCTTAACAGTGCGAGCAGGCATTCTTTCATTTCCATTTTGCAAGACCTCTTTGTTTATCCTTACAGATACGTTACAGATACGCCTTTATATCCCGGATGCCGTCGAAAACAAGATCCGGCTTCTGCTCCGGCGGTGCGGCGGCAAGCATTTCCTCCGTCGTTTCGCCGCTCATGACGAGCACGGACAGCAGTCCGTTCTTCCGTCCGAGCGCGATGTCGGTATACAGTCTGTCGCCCACCACGGCGATCTCGTCCTTCCCGAGTCCCCGTCTGTCGCACAGCATCTCCGCCGTTTCGGCATTGGGCTTGCCGAAATAACGGGGGCGTACGCCCGTCGAAAGGGCGATCGCCTCACAGATGGCGCCGCAGTCGGGGATAAAGCCGTCGGCGGTCGGGCAGTTGATGTCCTCGTGCGTGGAATAAAAGCGGGCGCCGCCGCGGATGAGCGTGCAGGCGTGTTCGAGTTTCCGGTAGGTGAGCGTCAGATCGAAGCTGACTACCACGATGCCCGCCTCTTCCGACAGGCGTATGCCCTCATTTTCGAACGAATCGGCAAGCGCTTGCGTACCGACAAGATAAACCGGCTCGCCGGGATGATATTTTTTCAAGAAGGCGACCGTCACATCGCCCGACGTCACGACATTTTTCCGTTCGGCGGGAAAACCCGCTCCCGTCAGCCGTTCGACGTAGTCCTGCGGATTGCGGGAGGCGTTGTTGGTAAAGTATAGCAGTGCGTCCCTGCCGTCCAGATACCGGCAGAACTCCACCGCACCCGGAAAGGGGTGCGCGTCAAGGTAAATGGTGCCGTCCATGTCCAGCACGAACTGCTTTATGTTTTTGAGCTTTGCCAGCATCTCCGGCTTATTGGTCGGTCTGCTCATAGTGGATGCCATCCTCTTTCATTTTCTTTTCGTCATAGACGTAGACGGGTTTAAGCATATGGGAAAGTCCGGTGTACTTGTTCTGTCTGACGTTGTTGTCGATCATTTCGGCGACGACACCGCTTTTTCCCACGATAACGACGAGGCTCTGCGCCCTGGTTATCGCCGTGTAGAGCATATTGCGCGTCATGAGCCCGTGCGGGAACTCCACAAGCGGCAGGATGACGGCGCGGTATTCGCTCCCCTGGCTCTTATGTACCGTGATGGCGTAGGCGTGCTCCATGTCGTCAAGCGCCGAAAGGTCGCACGTCGCCTCGCGTCCGTCGTCAAAGGCGACTTCCACCGTCTGCTCTTCGGTATCGATGCGGCGGATAAAGCCGATGTCACCGTTGAATACGCCGCTTCCGTTCTTGCCGTCCGCCGATTTCCATTCGACGTCATAGTTGTTGCGGATCTGCATGACCTTGTCCCCGTCGCGGAAAACGGTATTGTGGACGGTGACTTCCGTCTTTGCGCCGGACGGCGGGTTGAATAGATCACGAAGAAGCGCGTTGAGCGCCGCGGTGCCGGTCTCGCCTTTGCGGGAGGGACAGATGATCTGAATATCCTTCAAGGCGTCATAGCCGTAGGCTTTCGGCAGGCGTGTGCGGCACAGCTCGGCGATCAGCGTCCTTGCTTCCCCGGACGCGGTGCGCGGCAGGAAGAAGAAATCCTTGCCCTTGTTGTCGAGCGGCGGCATTTTGCCGTGGTTGACGGCATGGGCGCTCGTGACGATGAGGCTGTCCCGCTCCTGCCGGAAGATCTCGGTCAGACAGACCGTGATGAAACTGCGGCACTTGATGAGATCGCCGAACACGTCTCCCGCCCCGACCGGCGGAAGCTGGTCGGCGTCCCCGATGAGAAGCAGGCGCGTACCGGGCTTTAACGCCCGCAAAAGCGATGCGAACAGAAAAACGTCCACCATCGACGCTTCGTCCACAATGACGGCGCCCGCGTCGAGCGGGTTGTCCTCGTTACGGGAAAAGGTCGGCACGCC
>JAZRVE010000088.1:0-10820 GCA_045598975.1 Eubacteriales bacterium | reverse complement strand
GATGATGCGTTCCAGCTCGTCCGGCGAAAAATGAAGTCGGTTGGCACCGAAGGTGTTGGTGTTGACGACGTGACTTCCCGCGTCGAAATAGGCGGCGTGGATGCGCCGGATGACGTCCGGATGGGTGAGATTCCACCGTTCGGGCGCTTCTCCCGGCTGTAAACCTTCCGCCTGCAAAAGCGTGCCCATGCCGCCGTCGAGGCAGACGAGATTGTTTTTTAAAAACGAGCGAAAATCCATAGGAATTATCCCTCCGAAATGCCGATGATCGCCGTGACGGATTTTTCGGGCGTCATCAGCAAGCTGTTGTTAAGCGTGAGTCCCATGCGGCGGGGACAGTCGAGAACGCGGAAAATGTCAGCCTGCAAGGAAAGCGGCAGATCGCCGTAGCCGGGGCTGAACCGCGGGCACACGGAACCGCCCGCGGCGGCTTCGTGGGTGCGCACGTCCTCTTCAAAGGCGTCGCATAACGCTTCGATGCGCTCGTTCCCGATGGCTTGCAGACAAAGAGAACGCGCCGGAGATACGGCGGCATATCGGCGGATCAGTCTGTCTATGCCGATACCGACGGTGGCGGCAAACAGCACGACGCTCTGACAGGAGGCGAGATGCCTTGCAAGATGCTCGCTGTGCACGGCGGCAAACGAGAGGTCTGCCGTGCCGTCCGAAACGTGTGCGGGAAAACGTGCGAAGCATAGCCGGAAAGCAAAGCAGTCGGCGCTTTCGGCGAGGCAGTCGTCAAGAAGAGCGTCCACTTCCCGCGACGGCACGCGTGTGCCGAGATAGCGGAGCACCTCCGCCCGATCGACGTCCGGCAGTGCCGGCACGTCAAAACTTTGTACCGGGACGTTCGTCATGATTTTCCTAAAATGTCGGAGAGGTTTGCCTGAATGGCGGCCGCCACGTCCGGTTTGTTCATGGAGTAGACGTGCACGTGATAGATGCCGTTGGCATACAGATCGATGATCTGGTCGGTGGCGTAGGCGATGCCCGCCTGCTTCATGGCGTCGGGATCGGAGCCGAACTTGTCCACGAGCGCCTTGAAGCGCTGCGGCATAAAGGAGCCGGAGAGCTTGATGGCGCGTTCGACCTGCTTGGCGTTGGTGATGGGCATGATGCCGGGCAGAATGGGCACGGTGATGCCCGCCTCGCGGATCTTGTAGAGGAAATTGTAGAGTAAATTGTTGTCGAAAAACATCTGCGTCGTCAGAAATTCACAGCCGGCCACTACCTTTTCGGCAAGGTGGCGGATGTCCTCGCGCTGATTTTCGCTTTCGGGGTGCACTTCGGGGTAGCAGGCGCCGCCGATGCAGAAATCGTCGCCGAAGGACTTCAATTCCCGGATGAGATCGACGGCATGGTGATATGCCCATGCGCTCCGGTCTTCGTTCAGTCTGTCCTCGGGGATGTCGCCGCGCAGAGCCATGACGTTTTCGAGCCCTGCCTGCTTCATGGCGCCTATTTTTTCGCGTACCGTTTCCCGTGTCGAGGAGACGCAGGTGAGATGAGCAAGAGAGGGCACGCCGTATTGCGAATTGATCTTCTTTGCGATCTCCAACGTGTAGGGGCTGGTGCCGCCGCCGGCGCCGTAAGTCACGCTGACAAAGGAGGGGCGCAGACGGGCGATCTTGTCGACGGCGTCGCGCACGCTGTCAAAAGCGGACTCGGTCTTGGGCGGGAAGACCTCAAAAGAGAGGGAAAAGCGTTTTTCGTTGAGTTTTTGAGACAGTTTCATACGGAGACTCCTTTTGAGAATCGGATTTTCTTCATTATAGCACAGATTTTTCATAAATTCAAGGAAAAACCGAAAATTCCGCAAAAAGAGATGTATGTGTCACACATCCGTCGAAAACCGACACCTTTCCGAAAGCATAGACGAAAAAACACTTGCAAAATGTGCGGATATCATTTATAATAAAATGGAATAAGTATAAAGACAAAAAACAGAAGGAATTGTGATACGATTGAATAACAGCATTATTTTTCTCGGTGTGCGCGGCTCCATGTCGGTGCCGGGCTCGGAAGCACTGCGCTATGGCGGTGCGACGACCTGCTTTGCCGTGGAGCTTGCGGGCGAGCGGATATTGATCGACGCTGGGACGGGACTGTGGAATCTGCGGCATAAGCCGGAGTGGCGGGACAAAAACGTCACCCTGCTCCTTACGCATCCGCACGCCGATCATATGATGGGACTTGCCTTTTCCCTGTCGGTGTTCGATTTCGGACAGCCGATCGACGTGTACGGCAGAACACGCGGCGGCATGACGGTAAAGGAGCAGATCGACAAGCTGTTTTCCCCGCCGCTGTGGCCGGTCGGCATGGACGTGCTTGCCTCCGGCATGCGCTATTACGACGTGCGGGAGAACTTCCGGATCGGGAACGTGGAGGTAAAGACGATGGAGGGCTTCCATCCCGGCGGCGTCACGCTGTACCGGCTGACGGGCGGCGGGAAAAGCATCGCCGTCATGACCGACAGCACGCTGACGGATGAGAACCGGGCGGAAAAGCTCGCTTTCTGCCGCGACTGCGACCTGCTCGTCATCGACGGGCAGTATACCGATGAAGAATGGCGCGGCAGAGAGACCTTCGGGCATAATACCCAGAACATGGCGGTGTCTTTTGCGTCCGCGTGCGGTGCGCGCACGGTGCGCCTTGTGCATCATGAGCCGGGGCATACCGACGGACAGCTTGCCGCCATCGATCTGCCCGATAACTGCCGGCTTGCCTATGAAGGAGAGGAGGTCATCCTGTGACAGACGTACAGATGCGGAAAATTCTCTGTTTGCGGTCGGCGTGCCGGATTCTTTGAAAAATCAGAAAATTACATAAAAGATCACTAAGGAGGTCACTATGAATAAGTTAGGTATTTTCATGAATTTCTGGGAAAAGCAGTGGGACGCCGACCATATCAAGTACATCAATAAGGTGGCGGACATCGGTTTTGACATTCTGGAGTTTCAGGCTCAGCCGCTCCTTGATATGTCGGACGAAAAGCTCGAAAGGATCAAAAACGAGGCGGATAAGAGAAATATCGAGCTTACGTACAGCATCGGTCTCGATCCAAGGTACGATATCTCCTCGCTTGACGAAGCGACACGCCGGGGCGGCGTCAGGTACCTCTGCGATATTTTGAAGCAGGTCGCTAAAATGGATGGCAAAGTCATATCGGGCGTGTGCTATGCCGGTTGGGGCGTAACGGACGGCGCGAACAGACCTGCCCGCACGGAAGCAAGCGTCAGGAGCATGAAGGAGATCACAAAGCTTGCCGAGGACTATAATATCCGCTACTGTGTCGAAGCGGTGAACCGCTTTGAAGGCTCGCTGATCAACACGGCGAAGGACGCGGTCGAGTATGTGAAAATGGTCGACAGTCCCGTGATCGGCGTGCTGCTCGATACTTATCATATGAACATCGAAGAATTCAGCATGGGCGATGCCATCCGCTGCGCCGGAAAATACCTGACCGGGCTCCATACCGGAGAAAATAACAGATGCGTTCCCGGCAAGGGACATCTGGATTGGGACGAGATCTTCACGGCTTTGAAGGACGTGGACTATAAGGGCAATATCGTATCCGAGCCGTTCGTCATGATGGGCGGCGAAGTGGGCGAAAGCGTCAAAACGTGGAGAGATCTTGTGGAAGATACCTCGGAAGCAAGTCTTGATAACGAAGCGAAGTTCCTTTTAGACTTTGAAAAATCCATGATGAAAAAAGTGGGAATGTGATATGAATAAGAAACTGAAACTGGGATACTGCCCGACAAGACGCGACGTGTTCAGCACGGAAGAAGCGATCCGATACAGAAAGAAAATCCTTGAAATCATCCGTGCATACAATATCGATATCGTCGACATAGACGACGTCAACCGGGAAGGACTGCTGTTTGAAGACGGTGATATTGAGACCGTCATCGACAAATTCGTCGCGGAAAAAGTTGACGCGGTGTTCTTCCCGCACTGTAACTTCGGCTCGGAAAACCGGGTGGCGCAGGTCGCGAAAGCGCTCGGCGTGCCGGTACTTCTGTGGGGACCGAGAGACGATGCGCCCGACGAAAACGGGCTCAGAAGCCGCGATTCCCAGTGCGGTCTGTTTGCGACCGGAAAGGTGCTCAGAAGATATAACGTGCCCTTTACCTACCTTACCAATTCCTGGGTGGACAGCGACGATTTCAAGATCGGGTTTGGGAAATTCCTGTCGGTCGCCAACGTGGTAAGAGCCGTGAAGAACCTCAACATTCTTCAGATTTCCACAAGACCGGAGCCGTTTTGCAGTGTGATCTGCAACGAAAACGAGCTGATCGAACGGTTTAACGTTCATCTGTACCCCGTAACGCTTGCCGACGTCGTCATGCGTATGGACATAGTATTAAAGGAGCGTCCGCGGGAATGGCAGGAGACCGTGAACTTCATCTCGACGCTTGACAGGATCGGCGATAAGGACAAGATCGGAAAGGTCGCCGCCCTGAAACTCGCCATGAAGGAGCTCGCAGAGGAGCATAATTGCCGTGCGATAGCCATGCAGTGCTGGGATTCTTTGCAGGATATGGTGGGCATCATGCCCTGCCACGCGAACGCCCTGCTGACCGACGAGGGCATCCCGACCGTGTGCGAGACCGATATCCACGGAGCGATCACGGCGATCATGATGCAGAATATCTGCCTTGATACCACCACCCCGTTCTTTGCGGATATTACCGTAAGACACCCCGAAAACGATAACGCCGAGCTTTTGTGGCATTGCGGAAACTTCCCCTACTCGTTGGCAAAGGATAAAAGCAAGGCGACGGTCGGAGAAAACGTATACAATAAGAACCATTACGGCATCTGCGAATGGGAACTGAAAGACGGAGACCTGACCATCGCGAGATTTGACGGCGATCACGGAGAGTACCGGCTTCTGATCGGCGAGGCGCATACCACGAGCGGACCGAAGAACGTGGGAAGCTATGTCTGGATCGAGGTCGGCAACTGGAAAAAATGGGAGCATAAACTGGTCGAAGGCCCGTATATCCACCACGTGGCGGGTGTGTACGGAAAGTACGGCGATATTCTATGGGAAGCCTGCAAATACATAAACGGGCTGATCCCCGACGTTGCGGAGCCCGATGAGGAGAGCCTGTCGGACAGATGGCTCTGATAACAGAAAAATGAAGGGAATGAGCATTCGCGTTCGATGGCGAAAGCCTGTGCCGCTTTTTTATGACGGGCTTCCTCGAATGGCTGGAAAAATAACGGAGAAACTATGATCGAAACAAAACGGCTGGTAATATACGCGGCTTCGCGGGAGCAGATGGAAGCGTTCATCGCGGCACAGGAGATCGACGTTCTGAAAGCGGCGTACACGGAAATGCTTGACGGGTGCCTTGCGCATCCCGATAAATGGGAATGGTATGCCATCTGGATGATCGAATCCGGAGACGGCACGCATATCGGAGAACTGTGCTTCAAGGGTGTTGACGAGTCCGGTTCGACCGAGATCGGATACGGCATTGCCGAAGACTTTCGGGGACAGGGCTACGCAACGGAGACCGTGACAGCCGTCACCGCGTGGGCTTTGGCGCAAAAGACGGTAAACTGCGTGACTGCCGAGGTGGATAAAGATAATCTCGCATCGGTGAGAGTCCTTGAAAAATCGGGGTTTGTCCCGACCGGTAAGAATGGTGAAGAAGGTCCGATCTACAGGAAAACCAAATGAAAAATCTATGGCAAAAGTGGTCTGCAAATGAAAAATAATAATACAGCGTTGTCTATCCGCCCCGAAACGCACGCGGATTATAAAGAGATCGTTTCTCTGGTACTGCGTTCTTTCAGAGAGGGAACGGACTATTCCGACGGAACGGATATCGTGGCTTTGATCGAAGAAATACGGGATTCCGAGTACCGCATTCCGGAGCTTTCTTTTGTTGCGGAGCTTGCCGGTAAGATCGTCGGGCATTTCCTGTTTTCCCGTTTTCCGCTGTCACAGACGCCGACCGGCGGACACGGCGGTGCGAAGGATACCGATATCGTGATGCTTGCGCCGGTATCCGTTCATGCCGATCATCTGCGGCAGGGGATCGGCTCGGCGATGATAAAGCTCGGGATCGAGCAGGTAAAAAGGATGGGCTTTCGCGGTATCATCGTCGAGGGCAATTACCGTTTTTACAATACCGTCGGTTTTCGCACGTCGTCCGCATACGGCATTTATCCCGTAAGCGGGTATCCCATGACCGAACCGCGGTGTCAGATGTGCATGGAAACGTACGACGGCTCGCTGAAAAACAGGGGCGGATATGTGGTTTACGATATGTATCACAACGCTTGAAAAAACGACTTAACAAACTGAAAAATACCCGCCGGAAAGGAAGAAAAAATCCTTTTCGGCGGGTATCGTTGTTTTATGCGGTATCAGGCGTTCAGCCGAGCTCTTTGGTGCGCGTGAAGGCGGCAAAGACCGCCTCCGAGACGGTGCCGCGGAAGGCGCCGCTTTCGAGCGTCTGTACGCCCTCGATGGTGCTGCCGGCGGGACTGCATACCGCGTCCTTCAATTCGCCCGGATGCTTTCCGGAAAGAAGCACGGTGTCCGCCGAGCCGCTGACGGTCTTGGCGGCGAGCCTTAAAGCGAGGGCTCTCGGCAGTCCGCAGCGCACGCCGCCGTCGGCGAGCGCTTCGATGAACTGGTAGACGAACGCCGGTCCGCAGCCCGAAACCGCCGAAGCGGCGTCGATGAGCGATTCGGCAATCTCGCAGAGATCGCCCGCCTTGGCAAAGGCCGCCGTGAAGGCGTCCTTTTCCGACGGCAGAACGTCCGGCGTCACGGTGTAGACGATCATGCCCTCTCCGACGGAAGCTGGCGTGTTGGGCATGATGCGGATGACGGGTACGTTGCCGCCGAGCCCGGATATGATTTTGGAAATGGCGACGCCCGCCGCCATCGAGATGACGACGAAGCGGTCCTTGCGTGCGGCAAGGAGCGGACGCAGCGTGTCGAGAACGCCGGGTAAGACCTGCGGCTTGACGCCTAACACGATAAACGAGGCGTTCTGCGCGATGTCCTCGGTCGTCGTGACGGCGGCACCGCTTTTTTCCGCGACGGCGTTTGCCGCCTTTTCCGAAAGATCGGTGACGGCAAGTCCGGAGACCGATTTTGATACGGCATAAGCGAGCGTGCCGCCCATGTTGCCGCATCCGATGAATCCGAATGTGTACATAATGCTTTCCTCCCCAAAAATATCAGCGGATCTGTCCGTTTCCGCGGATGACGTATCGGTAGCTTGTCATTTCTTTGAGCCCCATGGGACCCCGTGCGTGCATTTTCTGCGTCGAGATGCCGATCTCACAGCCGAGCCCGAATTCCCCGCCGTCGGTGAAGCGGGTGGAGGCGTTGACGTAGACGGCGGCACTGTCAACGGCGGAAACGAAGCGGTCAGCCGTGGCGGCGTCCTCCGTCACGATGGCTTCGCTGTGCCCGGTGGAATGGGCGGTGATGTGAGCGATCGCCTGCTCCACGTCGTCCGTGATCCCGACGGCGAGGACATAGTCGAGAAATTCCGTGTCAAAATCGTTTTCCGTCGCCGGCGTTCCCGGGATGAGAGCCGCCGCGGCACTGTCCAAGCGCAGTTCCACGGGGATTTTGCCGTCCGCCTTGCGCTTTGTCACGAGGCGCTCGTATAAGAGCGGCAGAAAGACGGGCGCCGCCGCTTTGTCCACAAGACAGACCTCTGCGGCGTTGCAGACCGACGGACGGCTTGTCTTGGCGTTGTCGATGATGGCGAGCGCTTTGTCAAGATCGGCATTTTTGTCCACGTAGACGTGGCAGATACCAGTACCGGTGTGGATGCAGGGTACGCGGGCGTTTTCCACGCAGGCGCGGATGAGCCCGGCACCGCCGCGCGGAATGAGCAGATCGACCAGCCCCACGGCGCCCATAAGCTCTGCGGCGCTTTCGCGGGAGGTGTCGGTGATAAGTCCCACGGCGTCTGCCGGAAGACCTGCCTGTGCCAAAGCTTCCTTAAAGCAGGCGGCGATGGCTTTGTTGGATTCGATGGCTTCTTTTCCGCCGCGTAAGACGCAGGCGTTGCCGCTTTTGAGGGTAAGGGCGGCGGCGTCGGAGGTTACGTTGGGGCGGCTCTCGAAAATGATGCCGATAACGCCGATGGGGACGCGCACCTTGGTGATGGCAAGCCCGTTGGGACGCACGGTATGTTCGAGCTCCTCCCCGACGGGATCGTCGAGCGCCGTCACCTGCAAAATGCCGTCCGCCATGGCGGAAATGCGTTCTTTTGTCAGCGTCAGCCTGTCGAGCATGACGTCCGAGACCGTTCCGCGTGCGTTTTCCACGTCGGTGCGGTTTGCGGCAAGTATGGTTTCCGTGTCGCGCAGAAGATATGCGGCGGCAGTCTGCAAAACCTCGTTTTTCCGTGCGGAGGATGCCGCGGCGATCGCCCGTTTGGCACGGGCGGCGGCGGTGATGATCTCGCCGGTCGTCATAGTCTTTCTCCTTTGCCGTCGAAAAATGTTCCGACGGACTTTCCTTCGCAGATATCGTATAGTTTTTCGGGGTACGCACCGTTGGTGATGACCATGTCGATGCCGTTTTCCATGCAGATGCGTGCGGCATTGAGCTTGGTCGCCATGCCGCCCGTGCCGAGCGAAGAGCCGGCGTCCCCGCCGAGCGAAAGGATGTCACCCGTCAGCTTTTCCACGCGGGGAATGACGGTGGCGTCTGGATTTTTGCGGGGATCGGCGGTGTATAGTCCGTCGATGTCGGAAAGCAGGATGAGAAGGTCGGCCTTGGCGTCTGCCGAAACGATGGCGGCAAGGGTGTCGTTGTCGCCGACGGCGATCTCCTCGGTGGAGACGGTGTCGTTTTCGTTGATGACGGGCAGGACGCGCATGGCGAGCAGCCGGTCGACGGTGTTGCGGAAATTGAGACTGCGCGCTTCGTCGCGCAGATCACTTCCCGTAAGTAAGATTTGTGCCACCGTGTGTCCGTATTCGGAGAAATGGCGGTCGTAGACGTACATCAGTTCACACTGCCCGACGGCGGCGGCGGCCTGCTTGGTGGGCATATCGTGCGGCCGCTCGGCAAGCCCCAGCTTGCCGACGCCCATGCCGATGGCGCCCGAGCTGATAAGTAAAATCTCGTTGCCGGCGTTTTTCAAGTCGCTGATCACGCGGCAGAGTTTTTCGATGTGACGGATGTTCATGCTTCCGGTAGCATAGGTCAGCGTGGAGGTGCCGACCTTGATGGCGATTCTCATAACAGACCTCCCAAATTAAGG
Organism: Eubacteriales bacterium; assembly: GCA_045598975.1. Lineage (GTDB taxonomy): Bacteria > Bacillota > Clostridia > Oscillospirales > CAG-382 > UMGS882. The sequence continues at coordinate 1,557 of JAZRVE010000088.1, read as the reverse complement.
AAATACCAAACCATAATACAGTATATCACGGAAATTTCGTTTTTTCAACGGCAGAAGCCCAAAAAAGCATAAAAAGGCATTTGTAACTTTTTTTTGAATGGCGGGGGAGGGATTGACAGAAAAGAAAAAAGTGGTATACTGTTATTGATAATCATTCCTGATAAGACGAGGAACCGTTATGAAAAATGACGACAGACCGCGGCGCGAGACGCGGCAGCGCAGACTTGTGTACGAGACCGTCATGAAGCGGTGGGATCATCCGAGCGCGGAGGAGATTTATAAGGACGTCCGGAAGGAAGACGAGCGGATCAGTAAGGCAACGGTGTATCGCAATCTGAAACTGCTGTCGGAAAGCGGCGAGATCCTTCATGTCCGTGTGGCGGGAGCGGATCGGTATGACCGGACGCTCGGCGACCACGTGCATCTTCACTGCGTGCTCTGCGGACTTGTGGAGGACGCACCGGAGGGCTGTGACACGGCGCAAAACGCCTTTGTCGAAGAAAAAACGGGAATGCGCATTCTGTCGTATCGTGCCGTGTACGAAGGCATATGCAGAGCGTGCCGGAGCAAAACGGAACCGAAAAAAACGTCAGACAGGGGAAGATCACGGTGAGAATGGAGGCGGCGCGATTGATCGAGTCGATTTCGGTCGCGGATTCGGCGGCCGGGAACAAAACGATTTTCCGAAAATGGAAATACATATCAAGAAAAGAAAGAGGGACACCATCATGAAAACCTACAAATGCTTACTCTGCGGCGAAGTCTTTGAAGTCGAGGACGGGAAAAAGCCGGTCTGCCCGCGCTGCAAGGCAGAGGGGGACAAGGTCACGGCCGCGGGCGGCAATCCGTATGCCGGCACGCAGACCGAAAAGAATCTCGCCGCTGCTTTTGCGGGCGAGTCGCAGGCAAGAAACAAGTACACCTATTTTGCTTCCAAGGCAAGAAAAGAAGGCTACGAGCAGATCGCGGCGCTGTTTGAAAAGACGGCTGACAACGAAAAAGAGCACGCAAAAATGTGGTTCAAGGAGCTCGGCGGCATCGGCAGTACGGCGGAAAATCTCGCCGCCGCCGCTGACGGAGAGAACTTCGAGTGGACGGATATGTACGAAGGCTTTGCCGTGACGGCGGAAAAGGAAGGCTTCCCGGAGCTTGCCGCCAAATTCCGCGGTGTTGCCGCCATCGAAAAGCATCACGAGGAACGCTACCGCGCTCTGCTTCATAACGTGGAAGCGCAGGAAGTCTTTGCCAAGAGCGAGGTCAAGGTCTGGGAATGCCGCAACTGCGGGCATATCGTCGTCGGCACCAAAGCGCCGGAGGTCTGCCCGGTCTGCGCCCATCCGCAGAGCTATTTCGAGATCAACGCCAAGAATTATTGAGAATATCGCATAAAGAAAAAAGACCGTCCGACGGACGGTCTCAGCCTGTAGACAAAGCAAGTTTTCCAAGCAAAAAGAAGACTTGCTTTTCTGCATTTAGGGGCAATAATTGTAAAGAATCGAAAAAAGTTGAAAACAGAGTGTAAATCAGGCGTATTTGTACCCATTTTATCCAGTATTT
>JAZRVE010000087.1:0-28556 GCA_045598975.1 Eubacteriales bacterium | reverse complement strand
AGCGTGCCGCCTGCGCGGGGCAATCCGCGAGCGATAGCGAGCGGAAACAATAGCCGCAGTATCCCGCGATCAGGAGCAATGCCGCCGTTGACTGTGGCGGCATTGCGCAAAACCATAAGCGCGTGCCGCATATCTTTGGTTTGCAGAAACTTCCCGCGCGTTGGACAGAGGCACGGAGCGGGATAGAATAACATCTTGTATAGCCCGTCCTTTTGTACATATCATCAGTATCCGGAAGTAGCCCCGCCGTTTGTGCTATGAAAAGTATCCGTGCCGCACGGTTGGGAGTATGTGCGTATCTTTGTCGGTGTCGCCGTGATACCGCCTTGCACCTCCGCAAAACGTCTTCCGTTTTGCGGAGCGGAGGTCTCGGAGGGAACCTCCGAGCAGTCTTTTTTGCAACTTTTTTCGTCTGCACGAAAAAAGTTGAGCGTCTCCCGCCGCCCGCAGGCGGCGTGTGCAATGCTGAAATTTCGGTGTGAGACCGCAGAAAGGATCGGAAAATGGATTATCGTATCGAACATGATACCATGGGCGAGATCGCCGTCCCGGCGGATAAACTCTGGGGCGCACAGACGCAGAGAAGCTTAAACAATTTCAAGATCGGCACGGAAACCATGCCGCGCGAAGTGATCGACGGACTTGCCGTGCTCAAAAAAGCCTGCGCGCTTGCCAATTTCGACTGTGGAAAATTGAGCGGGGAGAAACTGCGCCTTATTGCCGACGCGGCGGACGAGATCGTCGCCGGAAAGCTCGACGGCAATTTTCCGCTCGTCGTGTGGCAGACCGGAAGCGGCACCCAGACCAATATGAACGTCAACGAGGTCATCGCCAACCGCGGCAACGAGGTCGCCGGCAAGAAACTGCTTCATCCGAACGACGACGTCAATGCTTCGCAAAGCTCCAACGATACCTTTCCGGCGGCAATGCATATCGCCGCCGTCTGCGCGATAGAGAGGAAACTGCTTCCGGCGCTCGAACGGCTGGCGGACGCCTTCGGTAAACTCGAAGAAGAGAATGCGGAGGTCATCAAACTCGGCAGAACGCATTTGCAGGATGCCACCCCTGTCCGCTTTTCGCAGGAGATCAGCGGTTGGCACGCCATGCTCACCGATTCGGGCAGTATGATAAAGGACTCCCTTGCCTTTCTGCGTCGGCTCGCCATCGGCGGAACGGCGGTCGGGACGGGCATCAACGCTCCGAAGGGCTATGATGAACTCACCTGCCGGAAGCTTACCGAATTGCTTGGCACCGAATTTGTGCCCGATCCGAATAAATTCCATGCGCTGACGAGCCGTGACGCGCTTGTGTTTGCGCACGGTGCGCTGAAAGCGCTGGCGGCGGATCTGATGAAAATCGCGAACGACGTCAGATGGCTTGCCTCCGGACCGCGGTGCGGCATCGGGGAGATCACCGTTCCCGAAAACGAGCCGGGCAGCTCCATCATGCCGGGCAAAGTCAACCCGACGCAGTGCGAGGCGGTGACGATGGTCGCCGTGCAGGTCATGGCACACGATACCGCGATCGGACTGGCGGCGTCGCAGGGCAATTTCGTGCTCAACGTTTTCGCTCCTGTCTGCGCATATGATTTTATCCGCTCGGTCGATCTGCTTGCCGACGTGATGCTTTCGTTTGAGAAGAACTGCGTCCGCGGCATCAAAGCCGATACGGCGAAAATGCGGGAATATCTTGATAGATCGCTCATGCTTGTGACCTGCCTTACGCCGCGTGTCGGATACGAAAAGGCGGCGGAAGCGGCAAAATACGCGCACAAAAACGGCGTCAGCCTGAAAGAAGCGGTGCTGGCGATGAAGTTTATGACGGCGGAAGAATTTGACCAAACGGTCGATCCGAAAAAAATGGTGTAAAAAAGGGTAAAGGAAAAAGATACAATGGATTACGCAAAGGAATCGCTCCGGCTTCACGGAGAGTGGAAGGGGAAGATCGAGGTCACGGCGACCGTGCCCGTAAAGAATAAGGAGGATCTTTCGCTTGCCTATACGCCGGGCGTGGCACAGCCGTGTCTGGAAATCCGGAAGGATATAGAAAAATCGTACGAGCTTACCCGCCGGCATAATCTCTGCGCGGTGATCACCGACGGAAGCGCCGTGCTCGGGCTCGGCGACATCGGACCGGAGGCGGGGATGCCGGTCATGGAAGGGAAGTGCGTGCTGTTCAAGACCTTCGGCGACGTGGACGCCTTTCCGCTGTGCGTAAAGACAAAGGACGTCGATGAATTTGTCGAGACCGTCTATAATATTTCGGGCAGCTTCGGCGGGATCAACCTGGAAGATATTTCCGCTCCGCGCTGTTTTGAAATCGAGCGCAAGCTCAAAGAAAGGTGCGACATCCCCGTTTTTCACGACGATCAGCACGGGACCGCCGTCGTGGTGCTTGCCGGGCTTTGCAACGCGCTGAAACTTGTCGGGAAAAACCGTGAAGACGTGCGGGTGGTCATCAACGGCATCGGCGCGGCAGGATCGTCCGTCTGCCGTCTGCTGCTCGCGGCGGGCTTCCGGCATATCACGCTGTGTGACAGATTCGGCATCCTGAATGAAAACGACAAAAACATACCGCAAGCACATATGGCGGAGCTTGCGGCCGTGACAAACCGGGAGCATCTTTCCGGCACGCTTGCGGACGCTCTCGTGGGCGCAGACGTTTTCCTCGGATTTTCCGCCCCGGGGCTTGTGACAGCGGAAATGGCGGCGACCATGAATCACGACGCGATTGTTTTCGCCTGTGCCAATCCCGATCCCGAGATATTCCCGGAGCAGGCGAAAGCGGGCGGCATCCGGGTGATCTCCACCGGACGCAGTGATTACCCGAATCAGGTCAATAACGTGCTCGTGTTCCCGGGCATGTTCAGAGGCGCCTTTGACGTGCGTGCTTCCGCCATCAACGAAGAAATGAAGCTTGCCGCCGCCGAAGCGCTTTCCGGACTTATCTCCGATGAGGAACTGACGGAAGAGTATATACTTCCGAAAGCATTTGATCCGCGTGTGGGAGCGGCTGTTGCGGGTGCGGTGGCGGAAGCCGCACGCAGGACGGGCGTAGCGCGGAAAGAATAAAGAAACTCCTTTTTTCTCACAAGAGAAAGAAAAGAAACTCCTTTTTTTCTTGCAAAAGAAAAAGAAAGGAATCTCTTTTTTCTCACAAGAGAAAAAAGAGACAAAAAAGATTGCCGGGGAGTAGCCCCGGACCCCCTTACGTCGCAAAGGCGGCATGCGCCGCATCTTTGCGACGGAGGAAAAGATTTACCGCAGTTTCACCGATTATGCCATGCAAAAAAACCGAGCCTTGCAGCTCGGTTATGTTTTTATTGTGCAAGTGGCGGGGTACTTCCGGAAATTCATGATTTGCGGAAAGGGATGCTATGGTTAAATACGTTCCTGACCTACTTTGTGCCTCTGTCCGACGCGGGCGAGTATGGCAAAAATTTTGTGATACTCTGCGCGCGGAATAGGGACGCAAAGTTGGATAGAGTAATATCTCACCCAGCTCATCCTTTGTACATATCAGCAATTTCCGCCGCTACGCCGCCGTTTGTACAATAAAAATACATCCGTGCCGCACGGTTTTGCGTTTGTGTGTCCTGTACCGATGCCGCCGGAATAACGGTTTGATCCGTCGAAATCTCCAGACGGAACACGGAGTGTGGAGTCGGCATTTGCGACGAAAGAAAAGCGCTTTTGCCTACTTTTCTCGCTTTTGTAAGAAAAGTAGGTCGTCGCCCCGCAACGACGAAATCCTCTGCCGACGGAAAGAGTGTTTTTGGTATTGATTTTATTCGACATCCATGTTATAATAAGATTCGGAAAAATGTGTCTGAATGCCGCCCTTGAAATAATACGTGAGCGCAAAGGAGAACGTCTCTGAATGAATTACATGGAAATTGTCGATATATTGTGTAATACCCTGCTTGCGATCCTGTCGGTCTGCTACCTTCCGTATGTCGTATTTTCCGTTCTGGGATTGCTTTTTAAGAAAAAATACCCCGAACAGACGGAAAAACTGAGGTACGGCGTCATTATTCCCGCACGAAACGAGGAAACGGTCATTTCCGATATCATACGCAGTATCCGGGAATCCGATTATCCGAAAGAAAAGCTTGACATATTCGTCATCGCGCATAACTGTACCGATAAGACGGCGGAAAAAGCACGGGCGCTGGGTGCCATCGTATACGAATACGATAACCCCGCGGAATGTACCATGGGTTATGCCTTCCGTCGGCTGTTTCAGTGTATTGAGACGGATTACGGAACAAAAAACTATGACGGTTTCTTCATTTTCAACGCGGATAATACCGTTTCCAAAACGTATTTCACCAAAATGAACGACGCGTTCCGGTATTTCGACGGGAAGCGTATCATCACGTCCTGCCGTATCGCGGGAAACTGGAACGAGGGACTTATGACGTCTCTGTACGGCATATATTTTCTGCTCGGATGTATTTTTGAAAGCCGCGGCAGAACGGTCGCCGGATGCTCCACACGTGTCACGGGAACGGGGTATCTGATCAATTCGTCGGTCGTGAGCGACGGGTGGCAGTACGTCAGCATCACCGAGGACTGGGAACTGACCTCCGACAGATTACTTATGAACGAAAAGATCGCTTACTGCGATGACGCCGTTTTCTATGACGAACAGCCCGTTTCCGTCGGCACCATGCTGCGGCAGAGACTGCGCTGGCAGCTTGGGCACCTGATCGTTTTCAAAGCAAAATCCCGTAAGATCGTAAAGGGAATGTTTTCGGGAAAGCGTACGCCCGGTGCCGGATATGCTCTCTTTGACTTCTTTTTCAATCTGATGCCCTGCTGTACCGTTTATACCGTGCTGTATCTGTTCAGATATCTTCTTTATCTCGCCGCCCCCCTGTTCGGAGCCGGAGCGCCGAACGTGCCCGAAGCGGTAAACGCTTTTCTGCTGATGTTTTTGCAGAGTTATCTCACGTTAGCGCTTTCCGTCATCGTCATGACCTTTTTGCATTTCAAGCGCCTTCCTCGCGTGAATCCTTTGCTGCTGCTTGTTTCCTGCCTTGTTTTCCCTCTGTTTGTCTTTATCAGTTTCCCGCTCGAATGGATCTCGCTGTTCATCAAAAAGCCGGTCTGGACGCCGATTACCCATAGCGGAATGCAGAACGGGACGCAGAACGGGAAAGAATAAAGCCCGCTTCCGGAAATAAAGGATCGGGATAATAAATACTATGAACGTAAGAAGTTGATCGAAAATGGATGTTTTATTGCTGATCCTCAGTATTGTCGCCGCGGTTCTGACCTGTACGGTGCTCGTGTATGCGCTGTGGCTGGCAGGCGTCTCGTTTGCCGCAGGTGCTTTGCCGGAAAAAAAGTACCCCAAAGCTGCGCCTGATACGTTTGCGGTGATCATCGCCGCAAGAAATGAGGAAAAAGTCATCGCACAGCTCGTCGACAGCCTCAAAAAACAAAACTATCCGGAGGCGTACTACCGTATTTTCGTCGTCGCGCATAACTGTACCGATAACACGGCGCAGATTGCGGAACAAGCGGGCGCCGAGGTGTTTGTCCGCCATGCGAAGAACGAAGTGAAAACGGATGCGCTGACCTTCGGTCTCGGCGAGATCGAGAAGAAATATAAGGATTTCTTCTCGTATATTGCGGTTTTCGATGCCGATGCGCTGGTGGATGAAAATTTCCTTTGCGAGATGAATAACGTGCTTGCGGCAACGGGCGCCGACTGTGCCGCGGGGTATTATGCCTCCAAAAATTTCGGCAGAAATATGATCACCCGCCTGTCCGGTATGCTGTATCACGCGCTGATGCACGAAAACTCCATTCCTCACGGAAAGCTGGGACTTCCCGTCAATATTTACGGAAGCGGCTATGCCGTAAAATTCAAGTGGGGAAAACTTTTCGACAAAGCCAAAACGATGGTGGGGGATTTTGAATTTTCCTGCCTTATGGTGCTGGAAAAAGCGAAGATGGTGGCGGCTCCCCGCGCCGTGATCTACGCGGAAATGCCGGAAAAACTTTCCGAAGCGCTGTCCCAGAGGATGCGTTGGGCGTACGGCGACACCCAGTGTTACCGGAAGTACCGCCGTTCCATGCGCCGCGCGATAGGCACCCACGGACTTCCCGCTTTCAAACAGTATATCGACCTTATCATGAATCCGTTCCTGTCGCTCACCGCCGTCGGTATCGTTCTGTGGCTCGTTATCGCCGTTTTGCGGGGTGCGGGACTGTCCCTCGTGGTCTGGATCGCCGCCGCACTTCTCGTGACATATGTGCTGCTCGAATGGATGACCTGCATGACGCTGAAAAAAGAGAAGATAAACATCCGCGGAAATCTCGGTGCGGTATTGCTGATGCCGTTCTGGACGATGCTTTCCCTTTGCGACGCCGTCGCCTCGTTCTTTATCAGGGACATGAAGTGGAAAGAAACGGTGCGACACAGCGCAAAAAGCATAGAGGATATGGAAGAGGTTACGAAATAAAACGAAGGTTTGTATCTTCTGCCTGTTGCTTCAATAAAAAAATGAAAGCCCTTTCCGACTGGTTCCGGAAAGGGCTTTTATCATATCCATAAGTCAACGGCATCCGTATCACCCGAAATTCCGTTCGGTTTGTCTGCCTCGCCGCAGGGTAAGGGTTATGCCGCAAATTATGATAATCAGATAAATCAGCGGGTAGACGATGTTCTTGACGGCATCCGGATAGGTGAGCGCCCGTAAGGGCAGTACCGCGAGCCGGACGGCGGAAAACCATGCGCTGTACAGAAGGAACGTCGCCCCGTGCCGCAGATGAAGCCGTCTGACGAGCAGGACGACGAGCGGCAGACCGAGCGCCGCACCCGCAAGCTCGTATAACTGTGTGGGGTGAACGGTGTTCACCGATGACAGAAACGGCAGAGCCTCCCGCAATAACTGCCGCGAGGCGTCCCTTACCGGAAATTCGATTCCCAAAGGGCACCCGGTCACGCGTCCTCCGCAGCAGCCGTTAAGGAAACAGCCGATTCGTGCGATGCAAAAGGATACGCCGCCGGGAACGGTCATGGCATCCAGCACCGGGAATATCGGTTTTTTCCATAGAGGCAAGGACGCCGCAACGACCAGTCCCGCACCGAATAATCCGCCGTATAGGGATAAACCCGCAAGCCGCGGCGTGTACCATTTGAGCGAGCCCGCAAAGTTTCCCGGATTGACGGCAACGTTCCAAAGCCTCGCCCCGATCAGAAAGGCGACACACATCATGGCGAGAAGTCCCGCGGAGCGTGCTTTGTTAAGTCCCGCCCGCCGCAGTGCCGGCAGAGCCAGCACCACGGCGACCGCCGCGGCAAGAACGGTACAGAAAGAATAGGCGGGTATTTCAAGACCGAAAACGTGTATAAGGGGATGCATTATGGCACAAGTCCCTTTGTGCCGTCTATTTTTATCGTGATGCGCAGATCCTCCGCAGAGAAGAACAGGGAGGTCGTCAGATTCCCCGAGAGGATGACGCCGGTTTTGTCGCTGTTGTAGGTCGCACGCAGTTCGCCGGAAAGGGTGATCCCTTCCTCTTCCGCGCCGACTAAGGAGAGGGAAAGTGTGCCGGCGGAGGGATCATATTTCGCGCTGAGCTCGGAATCTTCATCCATTACGACGAATCCGCTGTCCTCGCCGGTTTTGGTGATTTCAAACGGGGAATCGTTCGGCACGCCGATCCGTTCTTCAAGGCTCGTGAGGAGCTCACCGATATCACAGCCGTATTCGTTGTCCGCCGACTCGCCGCCTGCAAGCTCCTCGCGTAAGGAAGCGGAAGCGTAGATTTCCGTAATGGTCATCGTACCGTCCGCATAGCTGCCGACAAGTTCGTCAAAGACAGGTGCGCCGCCGAATTCGATGTTGATTTCCGGAATGCTGATGACAAAGGGAACAACGAATTCCGGTTCTGCCGTGTTCATGTCCGCATCGGGTGCGAAAAATTCCACCGTGTGAGGAAGTCCGGATGTCATAAAGCCCATAAGCGTTGCAGAGGTATTGATGGGCTCGCCGCTCCATTTTCCCGTCCAGTTTGCGACGTCTGCCGTATCATCGAGCGGAGCGAAACGGAACTTATAGCCGATATACGCGCTTTCCCCGCCTTCCGGCAGGTTTTCGGAAATCGTGATGCTTATTTTCGTGTTGTAATAATCCTTGACTGCGTTTATGGCATCAAGCTGTCGCTGTTCGACCTTTCTCACCATATAGTTCTCGACGCTTTTCAGCACGCCCGGCATCACGTCGTTCTTCAAGTGAGCGATATAATCCTCGGTCAGCTTTTCCTGCTCCGCCGCGGTAAAATCGGGAATTCTTTTCACCGTTACAAGCGGCGTATCGGCTGCGACCTCCGATTGCTGGTCATAGGACAGATCGAAAAATTCCGAGGCATACTCTCTGAAACCGGCTTCCAGCGCGGTATAAGCAAGCTCCGGATCATCCGGGTGCTTGTCGATCACTTCGATGGCCTTTGCCCGCCAGTCCTTTGCCGTCATGGGCTTGTGACCGAAGCCGGAGAAGCCTTCGTTGTAGTGATGATAGACGTAAGCGATGTCTTCCAGCTTGGTGGATTGTGCTTCTTCCGCAAAGGCGGTCAGCATCTTGTCGATGATAAGGACGCCGCCCATTCCGACGGACAGCGCACCGCTGCCCACGGAGGTGAACGCATCCGCCCAGTAAGACGTGACCTTAGAGCCGACGTCCCGGATGAGATTCAGTATCTCGCCCTTGTCCGCACCGCCGCCGACCGTGTCGTTGACCGCGACTTTCATGAGGTTTGTGCAGGTGGCGACGTAGCCGATGGCGGAGAAAAGCGTCAGGTTGGTTCCGGAAATCTCGGTGTCCAGCCAATCCGGAATGTCGCCGACGGTCGCCATGGTGATGGCATTGTCCAACCGGTCGGAATAGTCGAAGAACTTGCCGACAGCGTCGATGCCGAATTTGGCAAGGTCCTCCGTGACCGTCGGATCGTCTGCGGCGATCCTGTTTGCAAAATCATATGCCGCCGCATCTTCCATATAAAGTCCGGAATCGAGAACATCTGTGATGTATGCGTTGCGCTTGCCCTCATTCTCGACGTAGAAGACACCGTAGCAAGATAAATGATCCGTGTAGATCACAAGCTCATTTGCTGCCGCATCGACCTCGAACAGAACATCCTCCCATTCGCCGGTGGATTCGTTTTTATACTTTGCGCCAACACAGCGGGCGGGATCCTGTCCCGCTTCACAGAAGTCTGTGCCGTAGGGGATGCGGATGGTGATGAAATCGTTCAGCTCGTGGATATCGCCCAAAGAGATGTCATAGGCTTCGATCTTGTAGCCTTCCTCTTTGTTTTCCTCCACCGGCCGTTTGGTGACGGTCAGCTCCGTTTCACCGTCAAGAACATAGTTGCCGACATCCACTGTGATTCCGTCGTTTGTGGTAACGGCGGTCGTCTCCGGTGAAAGCGCAAGCGCCTGAGGTTTTCCCGCTTTCTCCGTCGGATTGCCGCCGCAGCCGGTTAATAGCGACAATACCAGTGCGATGGTCAAAAGAAATGCCGTTGCTTTGGTTTTCATGGGATTCGTCTCCTTTTCAAGAATTGTAGCGCGAGGATTCTTTTTTGGCGTTTTTTTGCAAAACTCCGCTCTTGCAGTTATATTGTAGCAGGGATTTGTGAATTTTTCCACTTTCTATACAAAAGCCCCGGTCATCGACGTGCTGTCGGTGATCGGGGGCTCTGCATGAAAACCGTGCCGGAATTATTTGTATTTTACATTGGATTTTTGACGGCGGTAACCATTTCTTTCAGAAAACCGTCCTGCCCGGTCTTTATGGGCGTCAGCCTGCCGTTTTCATATAGGACTTCGCTCACGGAGCAGTTGGAAAGCCACGGGCATTTTTCCAATTGTTCGATGGGACGCTCCTCCCAGACGCATTGAAGCGTCCGCAGAAGACATCTGTGTGTAACGATGACGATACGTTTTCCCTCGTTGTCGGCGGCAATATCGGCAAGAGCGGTCAGCGCGCGCTTTTGTACGTCCGAAAAGGTTTCTCCCTCCGGAGGCTGTACTAAGTACGGTTTTTCCCGCCAAAGGGAAAATTCCCGGGGATACGCCCGTTCGATCAGCGAAAAGGTTTTTCCGTCCCATTTCCCGCCGCAGATTTCATGAAGCCGCTCATCCCGTATGACCGGCAGACCGAACGGCTTTGCAATCAGCTCTGCGGTCTGCCATGCGCGCTTCAACCGGCTCGCGTACACGGCATCGACGGCATAGGTGCTTCTGATATAATCGGACACCCGTTTTGCCTGTTCTAATCCCGTTTCCGTCAGCTCCACATCCGTATTTCCGGCAAAGATCCCGTCGCGGTTGGCAACGCTGTAACCATGCCGGACAAATAAAAACGTCACAGCCATTCAAAAACATCCTCTTTGTTTTTTCTCTATTGTACCATACGACGGGATGCTTGTCCATCTCAAAAAAAGAATGATTCCATAAGCAAACGCGGGGGAGTCATATGCACTTTTCAAGTATTTTCGGAAGAACGTCGAAGAAGCTCTGTATTGTTGGGGAAAACATGGCGTTCTTTCGCGTGAACAGCATGTAGTTCCGCTTTGCATGATCGATGGCAAGACGCCGATACTGCCCTTTTTTGCTGCGATTTTTCCTGACAAGAATGTCCACGACAAATCCGACGCCGATGCCTTCGGCGATAACGGCATCAACGGTATCGGTGCTGTTTGTTTCGAATACGATGTTCGGAGAGAACCCGGCTTCTTCACAAAGACTCTGCAAAAACACGGCGATACGGTGGGGCTTTTTCTGAAAAACAAACGGTTCGTTTGCAAGCCGGGCAAGCGGGATCGGCGTGTCCTCACCGTATTCTTCGAGCAGCGGATGCTTCGGCGGCAGAGCGAGCCATATTTCTTCCGTGCGAAGATATTTTGCATTCAGCTCGGGGTATTCTATCGGCATCGCGCAGATACAGCAGTCCAGCATTCCGTTCGCGGTCATTTCCTGTAAACGCAGGGTGTTTTCCTCTACGCAGGAAAGGTTTATCAGCGGATGAAAATGTCGGGTAAAAGCGACGATTTCCGGCAGAAAATAATAACTGTAAAACCCGGATATTCCGAGGCTCAGGTTTTCCGGCTGCTTTTCACGGATATCCGCGATATGCGATTTGACAAGGCTGTACCTTGCCAGCATGTCGTTTGCTTCTTGCCGGAAAAATTCTCCTGCCGCCGTCAGGACAACGATGTTGTTCCGCCTTTCAAAAAGTGCGGTCCCCAGTTCCTTTTCCAAACGCTTGATGGCTTGGCTGAGTGCGGATTGACTGATAAACAGCTCATTTGCGGCACGCGTGAAATTCAGATATTTTGCCGCGGCGGAAAAACATTGAATACTGTGAAAATCCATAAAAATAACGTTTCCTTTCGCAAAGTCTTTTTTTGTAATCATGTCGGAACAGATGTTTTTCAAAATTGTAGCAGGGATTTGTGAATTTTTCTACCTTCTCTGTAAAAGCCCCGGTAATCATAGACTACATTTGATAAAACCGGTGCGGAAGCAGATCACGTATCCGATCTGCGGCAGAAACATACGTCAACTCAAATAAATAAATAAACAATCGTCAGAATGACGGTGTCGTGCGGCAATTGTTGACAAAACGGTAATATGTGTGATACAATAATACAGTCATAACAGAGGTGAAAAAGCAAATAAATGCAAGACATATCCGAATGTTTTGACGTATAATAACACGGAAAGGACTTATATCATGAAACATATTGTCGAAGAGTTTTTGAAAGCCGTAAAGGAACATGGAAACGAACCGGCGATTTCCGATGAAAGCAGCACTTTTACTTACGGTGAATTGTATGATTTTGCGATATGCGTGGCCGCCAACTTGCAGGCAAAAGGCATCCGCTCCGGCAGCCGTGTAATAGTGGAGATCCCGAGATGCAAAGAATATGCAGGATGCCTGATCGGATGTTGGCTTATGGGCGCGGTTGCGATACCGCTCTCTGACGATTATCCGCAGGAGCGTCTTGATTATATTAAAAAGGATTCGCAGTATGAAATCAGTATAGATGATGGTTTTATGCAGTCGATGGATCATTCTCTTACTGTTGAACCCGTTGTTTCCGAGATGGACGCAGAGGGTATTGTTATATATACTTCAGGTTCTACGGGAAATCCCAAGGGCGTTATTCATGATTTCTGTTCCATGAGCGGTGTTGCTACGAGAAATGCCGTACATGACCAGTCGGATGTTACGGAGCGAAATAATGTTTTCGGTCTTGTAGCACCTTTTACTTTTGTTGTCGGGATCGGTCTGCTTCTCGCGGCAATGGTGCTTTCCAAGCACCTTGTGATCGTGCCTGACGAAATTCGCAAGGATCCTTATAAGCTTGCCAAGTATTATGACGATAACAACATTGAATCGTCGTTTGTTCCTCCGAGAATGGTTGATTTCATGTTGAAGCACAACAAATCCTTAAAGGTCATTTCTGTCGGATCGGAGCGAATAACAAACATTTTTTATGATGATAATCCTGTTGTTATGAACGGATACGGTTCCACGGAACTGTTCGGAGGCACGCTGGCATTCCAGATTGATAAGCGTTATGAAAATACGCCTATCGGAAAACCGTTTGGTGCGGAAAAAGCATATGTTCTTGATGAAAACAACAATGAGGTTGAAGTCGGCGAGCTCTGTATTTCGGGATATGTGGCAAAGGGGTATCTGAACCGTCCCGAAGAAACGAGAAAAGCGTTTGTGAAGAACCCCTTTAAGGAATCGGACGGCTTTGAGCGTATGTTCCGTACAGGCGATATTGTACAGCGTTTGCCCGACGGAAACCTTGTGTTTGTCGAACGTAAGGACTGGATGATCAAAATCAACGGTCAGCGTGTCGAGCCGCTTGAGGTGGAAAGTACGATCAGAAGATACAAAGGAATCGGAGAAGTTGCCGTAAAGGACTTCACGGCAAAGAACGGTGTTACCTATCTTGCGGCATACTATACCGGCAGCGAAGATATTACCGAGGAAAAGCTCAGAGCACACTGTAAGGCGAGCCTTACATCATATATGGTGCCGAGTTTTTATATTCGCATGGAAAAACTGCCGCTGAATCCAAACGGAAAGCTTGACAGAAAAAATCTCCCGGAACCCGATATTTCCGCTTTTAAGCGAGAGTACTCCGCGCCTGAAAACACCATAGAAGCAGCGATTTGTAATGCAATCGAGCATGTACTGAAATGCGGAAAAGTCGGACGAAATGATGATTTCTTCCTTCTGGGCGGCGATTCCGTAAAAGCAATGGAAACAATCAATGAACTCGAGGATCTGCCTGTTGATACCGAATTGTTCTTTGAAGGGAAGACTCCCGCAAATATCGCAAAGCTGATCGAAAACGGCGGTGCGGATACTATTCCCTTTGAAAAAACGGTGAAAGATGCTTATCCGCTTACGCCGTCACAGTTGGGAGTATATTTTGCCGTTGAGGCGGAAGCAGACAGTCTTATGTACAATAACCCCATCAGCATCAGACTGGGCGAACAGGTTGATGCCGACAGGCTTGCCGCGGCGCTGGAAAAGGCAGTCATGAATCATAAAGCGTACAGTTGCCGTATTGATATTGCAGGCGGATTGCCGTGTATGATTCCGACCGAGAGCGGATTTGCTGTTGAACACCGTAATGTCGACAATATAGAGACAGCTCTCAAAGAATTTGTAAAGCCGTTTCATCTTACGGAAGGCGAGCTTATTCGCGCCTGCATTTTTGAGAACGGGAAAGAAAAAGTGCTTGCCATGGACGCTCATCACATCGTTTTTGACGGCACATCTCTTTCTGTTTTGTTAAAGGAAATCAGCAGAAGTTACGACGGACGTGACATTTTTGAAGAAAGAACGACGGCGTTTGACCTATCAACATATGAGGAAGCGCTGAAAGCTTCTCCGAAATATGCCGAAGCACAGGCGTATTATCGGAAACGGTTTGAAGGATTTGATGTATCAAATGATTTTCCCGGTGATTTTGAAGATAAGGGGGAGGCGTCGCTTGATTCGATTGAGCGCCGGCTTCCGCTTGTGCGTGAAAATCTGCTTAAATTTTTGAAAAGCAATAACTTTACAGAGCATTCTCTTTTCCTTTCTGCATTTGCCTATGTGCTTGCAAAATTTAACGGGACCGATCGGGCGCTTGTCTGTGTCGGCGAAAACGGCAGGCATACTTCCATGACGTTCAATACGGCAGGTATGCTTGTGAAGACGATTGCGCTGCCCGTGGATCTGGCGAAGGAGAGTAATATCTCCCTCTATATTGAAAACGTACAGAACGCTTTCCGCGAAAGCGTCAAAAATGACGCATATCCGTTCAGCGATCTTGCCGCAGAATACGGAATTTCAAACGATTTTTCGTTTGTTTATCAGAATGATACGCTTAATTCGCTCACGCTTGACGGCGAACAGTATCCCGTTTTGGGCATTCAGAATCCCGATGCCATGAATAAACTTACGCTTATGGTATTTTACCGGGAGGACGGGTACCGCCTGAGCTTCCGTTACAGGAGCGATCTCTATTTGCGCGGCGTTATGGAATCGTTTGCTGACGCGTTTGCGTGCGCTGTCAGTGAATTTGCCGAGAAAGAATACCTGAAAGACGTAAATCTTGTTTCGGAACAGCAACGGGAATTGCTGGACTCGTTCAATGACAGTGATGCGCCTCTTGAAGAAAAAACCGTCATCGAATTTTTCAACGAATGGGTGAATAAAACTCCCGAACATGAGCTTGTCGTATATAAGGATCATCACTATACATACGGGGAAGCGGGAAAAATCACGGACAGAATCGCCGCATATATTCAGTCACTTGGACTTGCGCGCAATGATGTGGTGTCTGTTCTCGTGCCGAGAAACGAGTGGACTTTGCTCGCGGTATACGGTGTATTAAAAGCAGGCTACGCATATGAACCGCTTGATTCTTCCTATCCCGAAGAACGCCTTGATTTCATGGTCAAGAACGCGCAAGCCAAGCTCCTCATTACAACAAAGGAAATGAAGGGACGTATTACGGGCTTTGGCGGCGAAATTCTGCTTGTTGAAGACATAGAGCATCTGCCGCAGACGGTTCCTGTGCCCGTCAAGAATGTCCCGGACGATCTTTTTGTGCTTCTTTATACAAGCGGTACAACGGGAACACCGAAGGGCGTTATGCTTACGCACGGCAATCTGTCTGCATTGGTACAGTTTAACAGGAATAATTTGGGTGCCGATTCAAATTCAATCGATGCCTGCTATGCATCATTCGGCTTTGACGCCTGTGCACAGGACCTTGCCACTTTCCCCGCAAACGGCGGAACGGTTCATATTATTCCCGAAGAAATCCGTCTTGACCTTGCGGAAGTCGAAAAGTATTTTTCAGAAAACAGAATTACACACAGTGTTATGACAACACAGGTGGGCAGACAGTTTGCTCTGCTCACAAAATCACCGTATCTTAAATGTATTGAAGTCGGCGGAGAAGCTCTTGTTCCGCTTAATACCGACGGCTTTACGTTTGATTTTATAAACGGCTACGGACCGACTGAGGGTACGGTATATGTTACAAGCACAAAGGTACGCGGCAATTCTTACAGAGCTTCCATCGGGAAGATCAATAAAAACGTCAAAGGGTATATTATTGATAAGAATATGAACCGGCTGCCCATCGGTGCTCCGGGAGAACTTTTGGTGGCAGGTCGTCAGATCGGAAAAGGCTATTTGAACCTTCCGGAAAAGACGGCGGAGGTTTTCATAGACAATCCTTTTACGGAGGAAGAAAAATACGCAAGAGCTTACAGAACAGGAGACGTTGTGCGTTATCTGCCGGACGGAACGTTTGATTTCATAGGCAGGAATGACGGACAGGTTAAGGTTCGCGGATTCCGCATTGAGCTTACGGAGGTTGAGGAAATAATCCGCCGTTTTAACGGGATCAAGGATGCGACTGTTGCGGCATTTGACGATCCCGCAGGCGGAAAGTTTATTGCCGCATATATTGTGTCCGACCGGAAAATCGATATAGGCAGACTGAATGAATTTATACTTGCGGAGAAACCGTCATACATGGTGCCTGCGGTAACAATGCAGATTGATTCCATTCCGTTGAATCAGAACCAGAAGGTGAACAGACGTGCTCTCCCGAAGCCGGAACGCAAAGAAACCGTCATTGTAAAGCCCGAAAATGAAATTCAGGAAAAGATCTATGATATCATTGTAAATGTGATGGGACTGGAAAAAATCAGTATAGACGCGGATCTTTTTGAATCGGGACTTACATCGATAGCGGTCATTCGTCTGAATGTGGAACTCGAAAAAGCGTTTGATGTTCCGTTCAGAGTTACGGATATTAAAGAAAACAGCACAATACGGAAGATTGCCGAATTTGTCGGGTCTTTCGAAAAAGCTCCGGACTATGGAACGCTTGCGGATTATCCGCTGACGCAGACGCAGATGGGCGTTTATATTGAGTGCGCCGCAAATCCGAATTCTGTACTTTACAATATTCCGCTGCTTCTGAAACTCAGCGAAAAAGTGGACGTTGAAAAGCTTACCGAAGCCATAAAGACAGCGATCCATGCGCATCCGTATGTAAAAACAATGTTGTCAGCCGATGCGCAGGGAAATATCCGCGCTCAAAGAAATGATGAAGCTGCGCCTCATGTGGATATGATCGTATGCGGGAAGCTTCCGGAAAACGAACAGCTTGTGAAGCCGTTTGCGCTTCTGAACGAACCTCTTTACCGTATAACGGTATACAAAACAAACGATGGTAATTATCTGTTCATGGATTTCCATCACATCATTTCTGACGGAACTTCCGAAAATATTCTTCTTCGCGATATTGACAGAGCCTATGTAAATCTTCCTCTTGAAAGAGAGAATTACAGCGGATTTGAAGCCGCGCTTGACGAGGAGGCAGTTCGCGTTACAGATAAGTACAGGGAAGCAAAAGCGTACTATGACAGCGTATTCAAAGGCTGCGACCCTGCTTGTCTGCCGCCGAAAGCACCTGAGAAGGGGGCATCGGATTCTGCCACGATTACACGCTTTACAGAGGTGAAACCCGAAAAAATAAAGGCGTACTGCGATAAGAATCAAGTAACGCCAAACGCTTTCTTTAATGCGGTGTTCGGCTATACATTGAGCCGTTTCGGGAAATTCGACGACGCAATTTATACTACGGTCTATAACGGAAGAAGCAATTCGAGGCTTTCAAGGGCAGTATCCATGTTTGTAAAGACGCTGCCGGTTCTTGTTCATACGTCGGGAAACCGGATGATTACGGACATGATCCGTGAAACGCAGGAGCAGCTTATGAACAGCATGGCAAACGATATTTTCTCGTTTGCCGAGATTTCTGTGGCATATGATATCAAAGCAGATGTTATTTTCGCATACCAGGGAGACGAATTTGTAATTGACACATTCGCAGGCGAGCCTACGGAATTTGTTAATCCGGCGCCGCCGGCTGCCAAGGCTCCGATTGTGCTGAATGTATATCTGAAGTCCGGACAGTACCGATTCGTTCTGGATTACAAACGCGACTGGTACAGTGCGGATTTCATCGAGAGTTTTCTTGATATGTTTGAGCTTGTGGCGAATGCGTTTACGGAAAAGGAGAAGACCGGCTTCATATCTCCTCTTTCCGACAAGGCGGAAGCTATCCTTTCTGAAATCAATAATACAGCCAGTCGGTTTGAAAATGTATCTGTCAACCGGCTTTTCGAGCGTTGGACAAAAACCGAGCCCGACCGCACGGCTGTCATATGCGAAGACAGAAAGCTGACGTACAAAGAGCTCAACGCCGCCGCTAACCGTATGGCGCACAGACTGATTGCGGGAGGCGTAAAGAAAGACTCGGTGGTTGGCATCATGCTTCCGAGAACGGAAATGCTTTCCGTTTCGGAAATTGCCGTTCTCAAAGCAGGCGGCGCATTTTTGGGACTTTTGCCCGACTATCCCGACGACAGAATTGACTACTGTCTCCGCGACGCAGACAGTCCTGTCGTGATTACAACTGCGGAAATCGCAGAGTCAAGAGCAGAGCTTTTCGGCGCAGATAAGCCTTACCGCGCGATGACGCTGGACGAACTGCTTAAAGACGGCAATGAGGAAAACCCGGATTTGGATATTTCTGTCGACAGTCTTGCATACTGCATTTATACGTCAGGTTCAACGGGCAGACCCAAGGGCGTCATGATTGAACACCACAATCTTGCAAATGCCGCGCAGCCGGGAGATTCAGTGTACCGGTACTATCACGGAAAAAACAGCGGACATGTGGCGCTGGCTTTGAGCTCTGTTTCCTTCGATGCGTCAATACTTGACAACATGCTTATGCTTCTGAATGGGAAAACCGTCTTTATTGCTACGGAGCGCGAAGTGCATAATCCCGTTTTGCTGGCAGAAGGAATGATTCGAAACGGTGTCGATATCATGATGACAACGCCGTCTCTTCTTACAAATCTTTTAAGCATTCCCGAATTCAGACCTGCCATGTCAAATGTGAAAAACATCGCTGTCGGGGCAGAGGCTTTTCCCGCATCTCTATACGGCCTTCTGAAAGAGCTGTCTGCGGATATTGTGGTACTCAACGCCTACGGTCCTACGGAATGTACCATAACGTGCTGTGCAAAAAAGCTTGAGAATGCCGACAGAATTACAATCGGCGGTCCGATAAATAACACGAAAATTTATGTTCTGGATGAATTCGGCAATATTCTGCCGCCGTATGCATGCGGAGAGCTTGTAATCACGGGTGAGCTCGTCGGCAGAGGATATATGAATCTTCCCGAAAAAACGAAAGAATCGTTCTTTACGCTTCGCGGTTTCCCTGCGTATCGTTCCGGCGACCTCGTCCGTCTTAATGCTGACGGAGAAGTTGAATTCTTCGGTCGCCGTGATAATCAGATCAAGCTTCGCGGTTTCCGTGTGGAACTTGATGAAATCGAGAAATGTATCAGTTCGTTTGGAGGAATTACGCAAAGCAAGGTTGTGGTAAGGAATAACGGATCGGAAGATTACCTTGCGGGCTTCTATACCGCGGACCGTAAAATAGATCCGGACGCGCTCAACTCGCATCTGAAAGCACGGCTCACTTATTATATGGTGCCCGATGTAATGATGCAGCTTGAATCGATGCCCGTTACCGCGAACGGAAAGATTGATAAGAAAGCACTTCCGGAGGTGAAACGGGAAAAGAAAAAGAATGGACGGAAGGCTCCCCGCAAGTCCGTTGAACAGGAACTGTGCGATTTGTTTGCGTCTGTTCTGTCATTGGATGAGTATTACGCGGACGATAATTTCTTCGAAATGGGCGGAACCTCGCTTTCGGCATCCAAGGTTACGATGCAGCTCATGTCAAAGGGATTAAAGGTAGAATATCAGGACATTTTCGAAAATCCCACGCCGGAACTTTTGGCAAATTATATTTCGGGACTCGGACGCAGTATCCCCACGGAGAGAATCGCCGAAAAGAATATGGGACAGGACAATGAGATCCAATCGGATTATCCCGAACAGCTTCAGTATAACACGCTTGAATATGCCGACAGAGTAAAACGCGAGCCTTTGGGCGACGTTCTTTTGACAGGCGCCGTCGGATTCCTCGGTATTCATGTGCTCCGTGAGCTGATTGACGCCGATGAGGGGAAAATCGTATGCCTCATCCGGCGCGGCAGTTTCACTTCTCCGTTGCTGCGGCTCAAAAGTATGCTGTTTTACTACTTTGACAACTGGCAAGAAGATGCGCTTGAAAACCGTGTTCGGATTGTTGAAGCGGATATTACCGACAACAATTTGAAGAATATCCTGAAAGATATTCATATTGATACGATTATCAACTGTGCGGCTTGTGTCAAGCATTATGCGGCAGATGATATTTTGGAACGCATCAATGTTCACGGGGTTGAAAACCTGATTGAAGTCGCCACGGAAAAGAACGCCAAAATGATTCAGGTATCTACGATTTCAATCCCCGGTGCCCATACTGAGGAAACATGGAAGCGCCGTGTCAAGGCATATGAGAATAAACTATTCGTGATAGATGATATGGGAAATAAGTACGGCATTTCCAAATACCATGCCGAACTGAAACTGCTTGAAGCCGTAAAAAACGGCCTGCGCGGAAAAATCATTCGTGTCGGAAACCTCATGGGAAGGCATAGCGACGGCGAATTCCAGATAAACTTCAACACGAATGCGTTTTTAAATGCCGTACGCGGCTTTGCGGCAATCGGCAAGTCCCCGATCAGTCATGCGACTGACCCGATGAGTCTGTCGCCGATTGATATGACGGCAAAGGCTCTTGTGCTGTTGGCAGGCACCAATGATATCTTTACCGCCTTCAATGTGGATAACCGCTTTGTCATTGATGAATGGCAGCTTATTGCTGCGGCGAACCGATGCGGCGTGAAGATTACGCCTGTTCCGGACGAAGAGTATTATGCCGACTATCACCGTATGCTCGGTGATTCCAGCATCAATGCCAACCTTCAGGGACTTATGACAAATGACCGGCCGGATATACACGGCGTGGAAACGGACAACAAGTTCACGGCGAATGTTCTTTACCGACTTGGCTTTTCATGGCCGCTGCCATCAGAGGAATATCTGGAGTTGGTAATCAGGAGTCTGCTGTCGATGGATTATTTTAATATGGACGAGTATTAATAAAGACTATAATTAACCGAAAAAAGGATACTTCTTTTTAACATGAGTATGGATGATTTTTTGCCAAAAGATGATTATGAAGAACCAAAGTGCCTTTTGAATATGCACCCGGAGATCACTCCCATTCCGGTCGGACGGATCATAGACAGACTGGATTCGTATCCGGATCGAAACGACTATGATGCGGCGGAAAGACATTTGAAATATTGGCTGACGGAAGCGGACACATGTCACGATATGCGCGGAAAGCTCACGGTTTTGAACGAGCAAATCGGACTATACCGAAAGATCGGAAAAGAATCGGAATGTCTCCGTGCTGTATCGGACGCACTTTCGCTTGCGGATTCTATGAACATCGGGGAATCTGTCACGTACGGCACAACACTTATCAATGCCGCTACGGGATATAAAGCGTTCGGAAAAGCAGGAAAACGGTGCACTTGAAGTCGCCATCACCTGTTTGAATCTCGCCGGTCTTGTTGTCACCGAATCGGGATTTGAAGCGGGAGAAAAAGACATAGAGAAGCATCTCTTGAAAGCAGAGAAACTGCTCGATACGGAAAGTCTGCCGAGAGACGGGTACTACGCCTTTGTATGCGAAAAATGTGCTCCCGTGTTCGGTTACTACGGCTTTTTTTCGATTGAAAAGGAACTCTGTCGGAGAGCGAGGGCTATTTATGACCGGACTTGAAATAGCAAGAGGATATTATGCGGAATTCGGAAAGCCCATGCTGGAATCCGAATTTGCCGATATTCTGCCGTTCCTTGCCGCCGGCTTTGCGGGGAGCGGATCGGAGCATTACGGATACGACGATGAAGTATCCCGTGACCATGATTTTGAACCGGGCTTCTGCATATTTCTTCCCGGCGAAGATATCGTCGACCGCAGGCTTGCTTTTCGGCTGGAACGTGCCTATGCCAAGCTTCCGAAGGAATATGCCGGAATCAAACGCCGGCCGATATCTCCTGTCGGCGGAAACCGGAACGGTGTTATTCGTACAGAAGATTTTTATCTGAAAGCGGTTGGCTCGTCAAACGGCGAGCTTTCATGGGAGCAATGGCTGAGACTGCCGGATTATGCATTGGCGGAGGCAGTCAACGGCGAAGTGTTTTTTGATAACCATGGTGAATTTTCAAGGATCAGAGAAAGCCTCATCTGTATGCCGGAGGATATCAAATTAAAGCGTCTTGCGGGAAACCTTTTGATTATGGCGCAGTCCGGTCAGTATAATTTTGCACGCTGTATGAAGCACGACGAACCGGAGGCGGCACAGCTTGCCTGTGTGGAATTCGTAAACGCCGCGATGAAAACGACTTTTCTGCTTCTGACAGCACGGATAAGGTGCTGTTCTCGGCAGACGGTTTCGGAAAATTCGGGGCGTTGGATGCGGAAGAAGATTGGGCGTGTGAAGCGAGACGGTATTATTTCGGCATTGTCGGCAAATACGGCGCGCAGGTGCAGGCTCTGCTGAAAAAAGCATCTGCTCTGGATATTCAGACGATCTGCCCGTTGCACGGTCCGGTTCTTTCCGAAAATCTCGGCTATTATCTGAACCTTTATAACACGTGGTCCTCCTACGGCGTAGAAAGTGAAGGCATTGTGATTGCGTATACCTCTGTGTATGGCAATACGAAAAAAGCGGTCGAACTGCTCGCCGAGAAGCTGAAAGCAAACGGCTGTCCCAAGGTTGTTGTAAACGATCTTGCAAGAGAAGATATGGCCGAATGTGTGGAGGACGCTTTCCGATACGGAAAAATCGTCCTTGCGACTACGACATATAATGCCGACATTTTCCCGTTCATGAAGGAGTTTATCAATCATCTGACCGAACGCGGATTCAGGAATAAAACCGTGGCTCTGATGGAAAACGGCTCCTGGGCACCTCAGACGGCAAAAACGATGAAAGCGATGTTGGAAGGCTGTAAGGATATCACTTATACCGATACAACATAAATTGCGCGGGCAGACATTATGTTTTTTTTGCGATACTTTAACGGAGAAAGCCCGTAGATTTTCTTGAATTTTTCGCAGAAATAGTTGCTGTCGTTAAAACCGCACGAAAAAGCGATTTCGGAAATGCTTGTTTTTTTGTCCGATTTAATAATGGTTTCAGCCTTTTTAAGACGCAATAACGAAATATACTCGTTGAACCAAGGCCTGTTTCCTTTTTGAACACATGTGAAAAATGCTCGGGACTTATGCTGAATTCCTCTGCCAGGGATGACAGCGAAATATCGGCCGCAAAATCTCTGTTTATGATTTCCAACGCCTTTTCGACGTAATGATTTTGGCGCTTGCTGTTTTCATAACTGTTTTCGCTGCGGTAAATTATGCTGAGCATTTGCTGCATCAATCCGACAACAATGTCTTTTGAAAATTTGTCGGTGTTGAAATACTCTTTTTCGATTTGCTTGAATATATCACCGATCGCGTGCTGATATTTTTCATTCCTGAAGGATTTCCACGTTCCATCGTATCGTTTGCACCATCTTTTTACGCTTGCCAAACTTACTCCGTATATCCTACTTGCAAAACTTTTCCCTTTCCTCAAAGAAAGTTTCACTACTGCTTGCCTTTTTCGAGCTTCTTGTGCTATAATGTTCATGGGAAGTTCCTTCTTGATATGGTTTTTGGTCTTGTGATGATTCCATTATCATATCTTGCAAGTAACTTCCTCTCTTTTTGGCTCACATCATTTCAACACATACACCCTGCGTAAAACGGATATAATCCACGTCGATCTCGCCGACGGCGTTGAAGGGATCAAACCGCAGATCGGTGATGAGCCCCTTCCAGAGCGGGTTGGTAATGGTCGTTTCAAACTCAAGGAACTCGCCGGCGGAGGTGTTGCCGTCAAGCGGGATCTTGACGGTCTTGCTCTCCGACCAGACAGGGTCTTCCTCGGTGATGAAGTACATGGTCAGCGTATCCTGCGAAAGGGAATCGAAATCATACCGCACGCGGTACTGTAAGCCGGTATAATCCGACGATATCATCGGTGTGATGCGGTTGACGCGGATGATGGTGGGATCGGTGGAGTCGGACAGCGATTCGCAGTGCATATAGCCGTCGCGCACGTTGAGGCTCATGAAGTAAGAGCGCCAGTTTTCGGTATCGCCCGGGACGTTGAACTCCCAGTCGTACGGGTGACGCGACGCAATGGTGCGGAAATATTCGTTTTCGTTGGTCAGCACGTCGAGCGAGCCGTCGAACAGCTGGATGTACTCGTAGCCGACGTCGTCGCACAGCTTTTCCAGCGGGATCATGGGCAGTCCGTCGGTGGTGTGCAGCGTGAAGCCGAGCGATTTTTCCCTGCCGTCGAGCATATAGCGATCCGATCCGACGGTGTAGACGACGGTGTGTCCGTTGAGCATGAGCGTCAGCGTGCCGGTCGCCTTGTTCCACGTATGATAAGCGTTGAGCTTGTAATCAAGAGCGATCGCCGGGTCGAAGGCAACGAGATAATCACCGGTCTCGGCGTATTCCGGCTCGAGCTGCATTTCAAACTCGACGCTGTTGACAGACAGCCGTTTCTTGGACTTGGGGATCTCCGGCGGCGTCATGAAGGTCATGGATTCCAGCTTCCACGACACGCCGACGTTGCCCGTCGGGTCAAAGCGGAACCACAGCAGCGTGCCCTTCCACTTTTCGTTGCCGGAAAAATCAAAGTAATAATCCGTCATTTCGTCGCTCGTGGAGAGGAGCGAGAAGCTCTTTGCCTCTTCCCACGTCCGGCTTTCGACGGTGGTGAAGAAGAACTGCATATGCTCGCCCTTGGGGAGCTTGGCACGGATCTTGACGACCGTCGTCTCGGAAAGATCGAGCGAATGTCCGTTGTTAAACGTCAGGATGCTGTCGGCGTGATTGGAGGTGCCGCTGACAGAGCCGTCGGGATAGACAACGTAGTCGTCGGTGCGGGAGACGCTCGAAACCTCGCCCGGCACGTTGACGGTGAAATACGGGCGGCAGACGCCGTACCGGATGACCGTTTCGTAGGTGACATTGCCCTCTTTGCGCAACAGGCGCTGATGCTGGGGATAGAGGTGATTGATGCGCGCCTTCTGAGCGGCGGTGGGAACGGTATTGAGCGAAGGATCGGCTTTTTCGGAGGTGAACACCTCTCTGACGGCATCGAGATAGCCGAATCCCTTTTCGCCCTCGACCGGCATGAAGTAGGTGCCCTCTCCGTACTCGTTCCAGGTGGACAGCATGAAGAAATTCTCCTGCCACGTGCCCTTCTTGGCATACGACGGCGAAAACTCGTCGCGCATCCACAGCAGGACTTCTTTCAGATCGGCGACCGTTATGAGCGGATGGCGCGTACCTGCCCAGGCGACGTTGTTGAAGCCGACCGACGCCGTGGGGATACCGAAGCAGGCGGAGCTTGCGGCGTAATTCCGGTTGCCGTTCTTGTTGACCTCGACCTGATAGCCGGCGGAACCGTAGTTATATGCGTATGCGGCGTCGAAGCCCATAGAAGCGAGGGTGCTGTCGGCGGGGTTGTTGCTTGCCGCAAAGATGACACCGTCAAAGCCGAGCTTTTTCACTTCTTCTTCCAGATAATCGAAGGCTTCCTTCACCTCTGCGGCGCTTCCGAAGGAATCGGCGGCGGCAAGCTTGGTGGCGCCGAAGACGTACAGGAGAAGCTTGTTGTCAAGCGTCATGTAGTTGGGATCCTTGAAATAATGCTCGATGAAATACGGCACGAAGTACTGCTTCCACGCATACATATTCTTGGGGCGGGCGGCGTTGGCACACTCCCAGATAAGGCAGTATTTCATGCTGTCGCGGTATCTTGCGTTCTGATAGCCGCGGAAGAGGTGCGGCGTGACCGAAAGGGACTGCGGTCCGTCGTCATCGTTGAAGTAGGCGCAGAACGCCTGGAAGTCCACGCCGTGCTCCGCAAGATATTTGATCTCCCAGTCGGCGGTCTCGGGGTTGCCCTCGTCATAGTAGCCGAGCACCGGGATGATATCGTCGAACGGGGTGACGCACGCCCAGCCGAAGTGGTTGTCGTTGTCCCACAGCGAGCAGACGTTGATGCCGACGTTGTAGGCTTCCTCGCCTTTGGGCTTTACGGGTGCGGGCACGTAGTCGTCATGCGGCAGGACACGGAAAACGTGGATATTATCGTAGGACGACGTGCGGGCGAAGGTATTGGTGAAGTGAACGGCGTCAAACGACGAAGCATATGCGGCAAACGGCAGTTCGGCAAGCGTTCTGCCGTTGAGACGGACGGTAACGGTCTGCGTTTCGGTGTCGGCTTCAAAGCGCAAGATATACCACAGATCGGGCACGTAGTCCCGGTACACCTCGGTGCCGTTGACGAAGAGCGCGTTGTCCTTTGCCGTGAACAGCACCGGCTTTTCCCCGCCGCTCATGAGCGCGATCTCGCCGGTCTGATTGGTGCCGAACAGAAAATCGGTCTCGAACACCACGTTCCCGGAAACGGGAGCGAAGGTCTTGTGCGCCTCTCCGTTCTTGCGGATGACGAGCGTACTGCCCGCCGTACATTCGCGTCCCGTCCAGCCGAACGGGATCTGCGTGCCATCCTCAAAGAAAAATTCGTCGTACAGCGCATAGTTGGCACGCAGGCATATCTGCGTGCAGGTCACCGCCGCCGTGCTCTCTTCGGTGGTGGCATAGCGGAAATTCTGCAAATTGAGCGCATCCGCCGGAACGGCGAACGGATAGGTGCCGCAGTCCTCGCGGTTGATGTAGGTCGTCGTGCGGCGGTTATCGAGGTCGAGCACGGCGTACAGCACGAACGCCCGCTCGGCGCCGATCTCTCTTATGACCTTTTCTCCGCCGTCCGGAAGCCGGTACACCACGGCGTTATCCTTGAAATCCAGCCGGTAGACGGGAGCGTCCTTATCGTTGCGGAATTCGATATAGGCGCCGTCATACCGGTCGGAGAGCGACAGATTCATTTGCAGGATGAAGCGTCCCGTTTCCGCCTTATTGAGTTCGCGGATCATGGCGGTGCCCTCGGTGCGGCTCACATCGTTGAGGGTGCCGTAATTGCCGCCGAGCTCGGTGCGGGCGGTGCCGCCGCGGTTGTCAAGCGCCCAGCCGGAATGGATGCCCTCTTTGTTGCCGGTGAAATTGGAGGCGTTGACCACGATATACGCGTCATCCTGCGGCAGGACGTCGAGCGATTTTTTCAAGCGCTTTTCGGGGCGGGCGGCACGGTTCAAGATCGCCGTCGCCTCGGCGCGGGTGATGTTGGCGTTCGGGCGGAAGGTGCCATAGGCGTCGTTGCCCATGATAACACCCGCACGGTAGAGCAAGAGAAGCGCTTCCCGATAGGGCGCGTCCGCCGGCACGTCGGGAATATCCGTCACAGAGTTGACGGCGTTATAGTGCTCCTTCGGCAGGGCTTTCGCAAAAAAGCCCGCCACCTCGGCGCGTGTCGCCGGGCGGTCGTAATCGTCGACGGCCCCCTCCGCGACGATGCCCTTTTCGGTAGCAAACGCCACGCCGGCGTCATACCAGTTTTTCCCGGCAGACGATGCCGGAACCGCTTCGCCCGTGAGGGCGGTGCGCACGTTGAGCGCCATGGTGAGCGCCTCCGCCGCCGTCACGTCGCCGTCCGGCTCGAAAAGACCGTTGCCGGCGCCGTTGACAAGCGCGTATTCATAGGCGTCTTTTACGTCGCTTGCGTACCACTCGCTTTCCCGCACGTCCGAAAACGTGCCGTCCTCATAGGTGCGCGTTTTTTGGACGTCCGCCGAAGCCATGAGCGCAAGCGCCGCCGCGATCAGTGTGATTCCCAAACTTTTCCGAAACCCGTTCATACCGATACTCCTTTTCTTATCGCTGTATACAAAAAGGCAGACACACGTCTGCCTTTTCTTTCTTATTTATCGTCGGGGGCAAACGTTATGGTGCCGTCCTCCGCAATGTCGTCGATGACGGCGAGGCTGTGCAGATTGTACCCCTTCCCGCGCAAAGCTTTTCCGCCCTGCTGGAAGCCCTTTTCAATGACGATGCCGATGCCCGAAAGGTTGGCGCCCGCCTGCTCAACGATGTCGGCAAGCCCGAGAGCCGCTTTGCCGTTTGCCAGAAAATCGTCGATGATGAGCACGTTTTCGTCGGGCTGTAAGAACTTGACCGATACCATGATGTCATAGGTCTTGCCGTAGGTAAAGGACTGCACCGACGAAGAAAACACGCCGCCTTCGATGTTCTTGGATTTCGCCTTTTTGGCAAAGACGACCGGAACGCCGAAATACTGCGCCGCGATACAGGCAATGCCGATGCCCGACGCTTCCACCGTCAGAATCTTATCCACCTTGACGTCGGAAAATACCCGCGCGAATTCTTTGCCGATCTCGTTGATGAACGCCACGTCCATCTGATGATTCAGAAAACTGTCTACTTTGAGAACGCCGCCCGGCGCTACCCGTCCTTCCGAAAGGATCCGTTCTTTTAATGCCTGCATACGCCTGTTTCCTGTTCCTTTTCTTGTTTGTTATTTTGTTTTATCGGGATCACCCGTTTTACGCTTCCGTTCTTCCGTCGGTCTCTGTTTTCAAAGGATGCCGTTACCGTCATATTACAAATAACGCGCGGACGCATTCGGGAGCAACAACCACGGGGATCGTGGTTCGTCCTCCTTCCGCGGATACGCTTGACACGCCTTTGACAGATTATATTCTTCTACATTATAACATATCCATCCCGGTTTTGCAACACTTTCGGGAAAATTTGCCGTGCTTTTTTCTGCGTTGTCAATTGATATGAGCCATTTAGGAAGAAAAAATAAAAGATATGGCATTATTCGCGATTGGAAGCCTTTGAAACGAAGCCGTAGGCGGAGTGAAGAAGGCTCCCAATCGGGGCGCGGCGTCAGGCGGA
>JAZRVE010000086.1:0-3587 GCA_045598975.1 Eubacteriales bacterium | reverse complement strand
TCCGACACGGATTTGCACATGCTCCAAACCGTGCGGCACGGGTGGATTACATCGCACAAACGGCGGCGCAGTGCCGGATATTGATGATATGTACAAAGGGATGGTCTATACAAGATGTTATTCTATGCGGCTTTGCGGCTCTTTTCGTCGCGCCCGCCGCCGTTTTGGCGGGCGTGACCCCTATCCGCGGGATACTGCGACAGTTGTTTTCGCTCGTCCGCGCTCGCGGTTTGGGTGCAGCGGCACGCTGCCGCCGCTTGCGGCGCAGTATGGGTGAAGCGGCACGCTTCCGCCGGGAAGCGGCGGAAAAAGGGCATAGTGCTTATCCCGGCTGCCTCTGAAACCCTGTTACTACCATGACAAAGTCGGAATCAAATATGCTCCCCGACGGCACAACGACGGCTCGCACTTCGTGATCGAGCTCATCGGTAACGTATTCGCTCACCTCGCCGACATACAACCCCGCCGGATAGAGATCGCCCAACCCCGACGTGCGCACAACGTCCCCGACGGCAAATTTTTCGGGATCGGCTCGCTCGATACAGCACTTGTTCTGCCGGCTGAGCGCAAGCCCCCCGGTCACGATCGCCGGCTCTCCGGTACGCTCGTTGCGTACTCCGAGGGAAAGATCGTACGACGTCAGCGTTTTCCCGCGGGCATAGTTGGCGCCCACCTCCACGATGATACCGAGCAGGCTCGTGTCCTGCGCGATCACCGCCATGTCCTTTTCTATCCCGTTAAACGAGCCCTTGTCGATGGTGAAATCCGAGGTGTAGTTGGAAGAGGAACGGGCAATAACGGAAGCGTTGACAAGCGAAAGGGACGTGTTTTCCCGTTTGAGATCCAGAAAAGCGTACAGCCGCTCGTTTTCTTCCCGTAAGGGCGCAAGCTCGCCGACAAGGCGCTGTAACGAAAGATTTTCCTGCCGCAGAGCGTCGTTTTGCGCTTGAAGGTCTTCCAGATCGCGCAGATAGACCGTCTTTTGCTCGGCAAACCGATACACCGCCGCCGAAAGACTGCGCACCGGCGTGAGAAGCAGGCTCAAAGCGCCCGAGGCGACCGAGGAAACGCCGCGATCGTAGCAGACGTTTGTCACAAGACAGCAAAGCACGGCAATCAGACACGCCCAGATGAAAAACGTGTGCTTCTTTTTGGTATACGTGGCACGCATGACGCCGCCTCCTTTGTCAATCATTTTTTGTTACAGTATCATTATAGTATAATCCTTCCGTAATTGCAAGTGTTTTTTGCCGCACGAAAAACAGCATGATAAATTAACAAAAAAACCGACAAATTTCCCAAAAACCCCTTTACAAATTCTGTCATTTGTGGTATACTTTGCATAGTAAGTGATGCCTTTAATTCGGTACGGGATACCGACAAGGTCACATAGGATCATGTCGTGCATCCTGCCGTCTTGACGGCAGGGTTTTTTGCGGTCTGCCGCAAACGTCGGGAGGGGAACGCCGTGTCGGAAAAAACGGTCATTATGGACGAAAACAGCGTGGAACGGACGCTTTCACGGCTGGCGCACGAGATCATCGAAAACAACCCCGACG
Source organism: Eubacteriales bacterium (assembly GCA_045598975.1). Lineage (GTDB taxonomy): Bacteria > Bacillota > Clostridia > Oscillospirales > CAG-382 > UMGS882. The sequence continues at coordinate 2,028 of JAZRVE010000086.1, read as the reverse complement.
AAAAATCGCTGTACCTCGTCGGCATCAAAACGCGAGGGCTTCCCATCGCCAAGCGCCTCGCGGAGAACATTCAGCGTTTTTCCGATATCAAGGTCGTCATCGGGGAATTGGACATCACGCTCTACCGCGACGATTTACAGCCAAAATCCAAGCAGCCCACCGTCCGATCCCTGCATCTCGGCTTTGACGTGCAGGACAAGACCATCATCCTTGTGGACGACGTCATCTATACCGGACGCACGGTGCGTGCCGCCATCGACGCACTCATTTCGGCGGGACGTCCGGCGAAGATACGATTGTGCGTGCTCATCGACCGCGGTCACCGGGAACTGCCCATCCGCGGGGACTACGTCGGCAAGAACGTGCCCACCTCGCACAAAGAGAAGATCGTGGTACAGATGCCCGATCCGGACGGCACGACGGAAGTCTCGATCTGCAAACTTGCGCAGGGATAACCAAACGAAATTGAACGGGAAACCGTCAAGGATAAAACAAAACATCAGGAGGAATCAATCATGCAGCTCATCTACGGAGTCAAGGACAAACCCAAATTCGGACAGCTCATCGTTTTTGCCATCCAGCAATTACTCGCCATTATGGCGGCAACGCTCGTCGTGCCGGTCATCATCAACGGCAACTGCGGTCTTACCGGTGCCGAGGCGATGGATCCGGCGGCAGCCCTGTTCGGCGCCGGCGTCGGCACGCTCGTGTACATTCTCTTTACCAAAGCCAACAGCCCTGTTTTCCTCGGCTCTTCCTTCGCCTTCATCGGCTCCATGACCGCCGCTTTTTCCGGTGCGATCACCGTCGGCTATCTCGGACTCATCCTCGGCGCCATTTTCGCCGGTCTCGTTTACGTTCTGATCGCCATCATCATCAAGTGCGTCGGCGTTGACTGGATCGACAAGCTGATGCCCGCCGTCGTCATCGGCCCGACGGTCGCCATCATCGGTCTTTCGCTCGCAGGCAATGCCGTCGGCGATCTGACCAAGTCCAATCTGGAAGGCGGCTCCTACTATGTTTCCATCATCTGCGGACTCATCACGCTTGCCGTCACCATGCTCTGCTCCTGCTACGGCAAAAAGATGGCGCGTCTCATCCCGTTCATCATCGGCATTTTAGGCGGCTACGCTGCCGCTTCCCTATTCTATCTCATCGGCTCGCTCACCGGAAACGAAGCACTGATGATCATTGATTATTCCTCCCTGCTCAACATGAAGACCATCGTCGCTCTCCCGAATTTCTCGTTTGTCACGGCATTCAAGGGCATCGGTGAGATCACGGGTGCGGACATCGTGACGGTCGTCGTTGCGTACGTTCCGGTCGCTTTCGTGGTCTTTGCCGAACACCTCGCCGACCACAAGAACCTGTCCACCATCATTGAAAAAGACCTGCTCCGCGATCCCGGTCTCTGCCGCACGCTTCTCGGCGACGGTATCGGCTCGATGGCGGGTGCGCTGTTCGGCGGCTGCCCCAACACGACCTACGGTGAATCGGTCGGCTGTGTTGCCATTACCAAGAACGCTTCCGTCAGCACCATCATTGCGGCGGCGATCGGCGCGATGATCATTTCGTTCGTGACGCCGTTCGTGGCGTTTGTCAACTCCATTCCGTCGTGCGTCATGGGCGGTATCTGCATGGCGTTGTACGGCTTCATTGCGGTATCCGGTCTGAAAATGATCCAGAAAGTGGATTTGGAGCAGAACCGCAATCTGTTCGTGGTTTCGGTCATTCTGATCGCCGGCATCGGCGGGTTGACGGTCTCCTTCGGCAAGGTCACCCTCACGGCGATCGCGTGCGCACTGATTCTCGGTGTGCTTGCTAATCTGATGCTGAAAAAATCGGACGAATAATTACTTCAATCAAAACGCGCCCGCCCTTTGACGGGGCGGGTGCGTTTCTTATTCTCGTCCCGCTTGGGGGAAGAGTTCGGGCCGCGATGCGGCGCTGGGAGAGGAACGACCTACTTTTTTCTCGCAAGAGAAAAAAGTAGGACAAAAAAGATTGCCGGGGAGTAGCCCCGGACCC
>JAZRVE010000085.1:0-3396 GCA_045598975.1 Eubacteriales bacterium | reverse complement strand
GAAAAATCGGCTCATCTCGATTCATCCTCGGTACGGATCACGGCGCTTCTTGCATGGCCGGTCAGTCCCTCCGCCGCGGCAAACGCGGCGACGTCCTTTGCGACACGGGCAAGTGCGTCCTTCGTGTAGTAGGTGTACTGGGTCTTTTTGACAAAATCGTCGACGGACAGAGGGCTCGAAAATTTCGCCGTGCCGCCGGTCGGCAGGGTGTGGTTGGGACCGGCGAAATAGTCGCCGAGCGCCTCGGGGCAGTACCGTCCGAGAAAGACGGAGCCGGCGTGGCGGATCTTGTCGAGATAGTCGAACGGCGCGTCGACGCACAGTTCGAGATGCTCGGGTGCGATCTCGTTTGCGATGTCGATGGCGGCATCGAGCGTGTCGGCGACGATGATCTTGCCGTTGTTGTCGATGGAGGCACGGGCAATGTCGGCACGCTTCAAAAGCGGTATCTGCTTTTCCAGCTCCTCTTTCACCTTTTCGGCGAGCGCCATGGAATCCGTCACGAGAACGGCGGACGCCATTTTATCGTGCTCCGCCTGCGAAAGCAGGTCAGCCGCGGCAACCCGCGCATCGGTCTTGCCGTCCGCCACGATGAGGATCTCGCTGGGACCGGCGATCATGTCGATGGAAACCTGCCCGTATACCTGCTTTTTGGCTTCGGCGACGAAGGCGTTGCCGGGGCCGACGATCTTGTCCACCTTGGGGATGCTCTCGGTGCCGTAGGCAAGCGCCGCGACAGCCTGTGCGCCGCCCACCTTGAAAATGCGGTCGATGCCGGCGACGGATGCCGCCGCGAGAATGACGGGATTGACCTTGCCGTCCGCACCGGGCGGCGTCACCATGACGACCTCCTTGACACCTGCGATCTTGGCGGGGATGGCGTCCATCAGCACGGTGGACGGGTACGCCGCCGTGCCGCCCGGTACGTAAAGCCCAGCACGGTCGACGGGGATGATCTTCTGCCCCATGACGACGCCGTCGGTGTTGAGGATAAAGCTGGTGCGCACCTGCTTTTCGTGAAAAGCGCGGATGTTGGCGGCGGAACGCTTCATGATCTCTGTGAGGGCGGGCGAAACGGTCCTGACCGCCTCGTCGATCTCTTCTTTCGTGACTTCCAGTCTGTCGAGGTGCGCCTTGTCGAATTTTTCGCAGTACGCGAACAGCGCCTTGTCGCCGTTTGCCCTGACGTCGGCAAGAATGGCGGCGACCACTTCTTCGACGTTGACGGTCGGGACGGCGCGGGCGAAAATTTTATCGTTCGGAACTTCGCCGTATTTGTAAATACTGATCATACGTTTTCCTCCGTGACCTGATACAGCCCCTTGACGAGGCTCTCGATGCGGTCGTTCCTGAATTTGAACGCCGCCTTGTTGGCGATGAGACGGGCGCTGATGGGGAAAATTTCTTCGATGACTTCCAGATTGTTTTCCCGCAGGGTGGCGCCGGTCTCGACGATGTCCACGATGACGTCCGACAGCCCTAAAATGGGAGCGATCTCGATGGAGCCGTTGAGGTGGATGATGTCGATGTCGCGCCCCTTGCTCCGGTAGAAGGTCTTGGCGACGTGGGCAAATTTCGTGGCAACGCGCAGCGTGCCGCTCCCGTCGTCCGAAAAGCCCTTGTGCGACGCCACCGCCATGCGGCAGACGCCCTTTTTCAGATCGAGCAGTTCGTATACGTCCGGCTCGTATTCCGCGAGGATGTCCTTGCCGACGACGCCCACGTCCGCCGCACCGCGCTCAACGTAGATGGCGACGTCGGAGGGCTTCACCCAGAAATAGCGCACCTTCTTTTCGGTGTTCTCGAAAATCAGCTTGCGGTTGGGCTCCAGCACGGCCGGGCACTCAAAGCCCGCAAGCGCGAATCTCTCGTATATCTTTTCGCCGAGCCTTCCCTTGGGAAGCGCTACGTTGAGATAGCCGTCCGCTTCCTTCCCGCCCGTCTTTTCCACGCGGTCGAGCAGATCGGTGTAAACGGCAAAACCGATGGCTTTGGAGCGCCGTCCGAGCTTGCTCATAAGTCTGTCATACTGCCCGCCCGAGAGCACGGCGTCGGGGATGCCGCGCAAAAAGCCGCGGAACATCATGCCGTTGTAGTAGTTGATGTCGCCCGCCACCGAAAAATCGAGGCGGAAGGTCTCGTCGCCGGCAAGCCTCTCCAACACCGCGAAGAAGCGGGCAAAGGCGCCGTCCGGCGTGTCGGGGATGCCGGAAAACAGTTCTTTTAAGCGCGGGAGCGTCTGCCCGACCGTGCCCTCGATGCCGAGCAGTTCTTTGAGCAGTGCCGCCGCTTCTCTGTCGCGGCAGTCGGCGCAGAGGGCGTCGATCTCGTGGCGGTTTTTGCCGCGGATGGCATCGTACAGCCTGTTCTGCTTTTCGACCGTCAGCTCCGTGCGGGCGATGACGGCGGACAGCATATCGAGGTCCGACAGCGCGATGACGGCGTCGTCCTCCCACAGCTTTAAGCTTTCGGCGGCAAGCGTCAGCACCTCGCACAGCTCGTTCATGCCGATGTTTCCGAAGCACTCCGCTCCCGCCTGCATGATCTCGCGGAAGCTTCCGGAGGAGTCCGAAACGCGGTAGACGTTTTCGTTGTAGAAGACCTTCTGCACCTCGTCAGGCGTGTCGGGGCTGTTTTTGATGATGGAAAGCGTCACGTCGGGTTTGAGCGCCATGAGCTTGCCGTCGGTGTCGGTAAAGGTGATGACGTTATCGGACACCAGAAAGTCCTTGTTGTCGGCATACAGATCGTATTCCTCGAATTTGCTCATGCGGTACATCCGGTAGCCGTGCGACCGGTACAGCGCACGCAGGGCAAAGTTGATCTTTTCGTCTCTTTGTAAGAGTTCTTCGTCGAGGATCATGTGTTTCCCTCCTCCCGGCGGATGCGGTCGATCGCCGCACGGTAGCCGCCGGCGCCGTAGGTAAGACAGCGGCTGACGCGGCTGATGGTGGCGGTACTGACACCGACGCTCTCGGCGATCTTCTGATAGCTGAGTCCCTTGTCGAGCATCCGTGCGGTCTCGAAGCGCTGTGCCATGTCCTGTATTTCCTTGATGGTACAGAGGTCTTCGAAGAGAGCGCGGCACTCTTCCGGCGTCTTGACGGCGGCGATGGCGGCAAACAGCCGATCGGTCGATTCGCTTTGATAAAACGGCATGGAAATCCCTCCGGTTCTTTAATGTGCTATTATGATAACACATTAAAGTGAAAAAGTCAAGGGGGATTTGAAAAAATGTTGTGCCGGCAGTGTGTCGCTGCACCCCTATTACGCCGCAAGCGGCGCGGGAAGGACGTTCAACTTTTTCGTGTTGACGAAAAAGTTGCAAAAAGGCAACTTGGGGGCTCGCCCCCAAGTCCCCCGACGCCGCAAAACGGAAAACGTTTTGCGACGGTG
>JAZRVE010000084.1:0-6520 GCA_045598975.1 Eubacteriales bacterium | reverse complement strand
CGTTTACGGCGGGGGACTTTTATGCCCGCCGCACGGCGGGGAAACGAACCTCCTTTTTTCTCACAAGAGAAAAAAGGAGGGCAAAAAAGATTGCCGGGGAGCAGCCCCGGACCCCCTTACGTCGCAAATGCCGACTGCGCGCGGAGCGCTCCGTCGGGAGATTTGCGACGGTGCAAGGCGGTATCGTGGCGGCATCGGTACAGGACTCGCACAAACTCCAAACCGTGCGGCACGGATGCGTTACATAGCACAAACGGCGGCGTAGTTCCGGATATTGCTGATATGTACAAAGGGACGGGCTATACGAGATGTTGTTCTATCCGGCTCTGCGGCTCTATTCGGCGCGGGCGGGTTTGGCAATTTCTCTACGCAAAGCGGCGGGGTTGAATCAAGAAAAATGATTTTATGAGGAAAGAAGGACGCCTGGTGGCGTCCTTCTTTAATCTATTTTTTCCATTTTTCGTCCCATTGTTTTTTCCATGCCTCTTTTTCTTTCATTTCCTCCCATTCTTTTTTTTGTTTGATTTCTTGTTCCTGCAACCATTCTTCATTTTTCTTTAACTCTTTCTCGTGCTCGTTTCTCCATATAGATATTAACGTGTCCGCGTCAGCTTTAAGTCCATAGGCTTTTGCCACCTTTGCCATAGAATACAATTCTTCGGGATCCATTTGAGCAAGATCGTTTTCGCTCTTGACATGGTAACGCTCGCATGCGAAATAAAAAAGCCGACAACAAACATCATATGAGGCATATGAGGCACCAAGTTTTCTGCAAAAGTAATATAAAAAAATTCCCAATAAACCTCCCGATGACATGATTATGACCGGAAGGAAAAATACTTTTAAATTAAATATGTTCATGTTGATTGAATAATGTACCATATAATATATCCCATAACAAACCGCAGGCATGCCAAAAAACAATAAAAACCCAGTGCCATACTTCTCTGGATATTTATGAACCTTTTTACAAAAATCTCGCCACATTTTACCTATTCCGCTGTTTTTCATTTTGTTTTCCTCCTAAAAATAAAAAGTGCGCAGCCGAAGCTACGCACCGAAAAACGCATAGCCTCACTTGCTGCGACGCAATTCATTTAGACAGTCACAAGGATGTCGAATGGAGGGTGCGTTTTTACCAAGGCAAAAACGCATCCTTGCACTGTCTAAAAATATAAAATTGCGTCGCAAGACTATTGTAGCATAGCAAAACAAAATAATCAAGTACTATTTTGACATTTTTTCAATTCTTATGAAACGTCCGTTGAGTTTTGTTGAAAAACCAATTAGGCGTCAAATGACATTTCCCGCGCGTTGGACAGAGGCAGAAAGCCAAATAGGGACGTATTTAACCTACATCCTCTCTTTTCGCAAAACTTGAATTTCCGGCAGTACGCCGCTGTTTGTACAATAAAGACATAACCGAGCCGCGAGGCTCGGTTTTTTGCATGGTGTAATCGGTGATACTGCGGCAAATCCTTTCCTCCGTCGCAAAGATGCGGCGCATGCCGCCTTTGCGACGTGGGGAGTCCGGGGTGCTCCCCGGCAATCTTTTTTTGACTCCTTTTTTTCTTTTGCAAGAAAAAAAGGAGTTTCTTTTCTTTCTCTTGCGAGAAAAACGCAAAACATTTCCCTGCCGCCGTAGGCGGCAGAATCGGAGTAGCGCCCGACGAGAAACTCGTCGGGCGCTACATCATATGTATTATCGGGAAAGAAACCTCTTCCACGGACGTGTCAGCGCAAGCGATACGATCAGTCCCAGTAAGGCAAGCCCGAACCACGATAACGTTGTGCCGCTCCATCCGTATTTCTGCGAAAGCGCGGCAAAGCCGTAGGTGGAAAGCGCACTGCCGACGTAGGTGGCAAAATTGAGAATGCCGGACATGGTGGAAATGTTGCCGTACTTCTTGAAACGGCGGGGCACAAAACAGACGAGCACTAAATTGATGCCGTGCATGAACGCCATGATCATGGCAAGACAAAGAATGGAAAGCACGGGACTGCTTTCGGCAAACAGCGTAAGGACCAGCGCGAACGCCGAGGCGAAGCCGAATAAGACAGCCGCGCACAGCAGATCGTTCTTGAAAAAACGGTTGTAAATGTAGGTGGTCACCTCGTAGCTGACAATGCAGAACAGCGGCATGATCGCCACCGACAAAATGGAGAGCGAGCCGTCAAGCCCGAAGGTCTCGGAAATGTAGGACGGCATCCAGGTGTCCAATCCGTCACGCAGAGCGCCCTGCGCGGTGATGGCGATGAGGATGAAGCTGATCAGAACGGCAAACCCGGCGGGCAGACGGCGCCATTTCTTTGAGGAAGTGTCCTCGGCGTTCTGCATGAGAGTTTCGATCTCCTCATATTCCTCGACACCGTACGCTTCGGCGTAGTTTTCCATGTAGGTAAAGCCGAAGAAGGTCAGCGCCGCTCCGAAAAGACCGATGCCGGCAGATATGTAAAACACGCACTTCCACGGCGCAAACAGAATGACGACGGGCGTGATGAGATAGACCGCCATCGTGCCGAACGCACTGCCCCACGACATCCGTGCCGTCGCGTGGGTGTAATCCTTGGGGGAGAGCATGACGGAAAAGGTCTTGACGATGGGCGGCCACATGAGCGCCTGCCCGAACCCGTTGATCCCCCAGATGATGAGCATATAGACGGGATCGAGCTTCACGGGAAGCAGAATGTTCATGACGGAGGACAGTAAAAGCCCTGCCGTCATGAGATATTTGGGCTTGATGCGGTCGCCGAGATAGCCGCTGATGAGCTGACCGATGCCGTAGGTGATAAACAGAGCCGTCAGCGCAAGGGAGGCGTCGGTCTTGGCGATGCCTTCGGCGCGCACGATCTCGGAAATGACGGCCTTGTAGTTGATACGGGTGACGTAGCTGGTGAAATAAACGGCGGCACAGAGAAAGATCAGACCGCGGACGTGAGGGCGGTCGATGATGTGCTTTGCGGTGTTCTGCGGCATGGTGAAGGCCTCCTTGCGGTAGTACGGACAAAGTCTGTCTGTGAAAAAAATATCAGAACGGATTTATTATAGTACGATTATCAAAAAAAGTCAACAGGAAACGGCGTTTTTTCGAAAAAACAGGCGAAAACCGACATAGGCGGCGAAAAGGGGTTCATATAATGGAATAACAAAACGGAACAGAACGGAACAAAACGGAAAGAAGGGGCGCTGTGGCGGAAAAAACAGCCCTGCAACGGGGCTTGTGCATAGGGACGGCGTGCGCGGCGCTTGTTGTCGGCGGCGTGGCGGCGGGCAGAAAAGGGCGTGCGCAGACGGTCTTTGGGCAGACGGTTACGGAGACGGTGACAGAGATGTCCGGTATGACGCGAGAGGGCGAAAACGTGACGTTTTCCGATCTTGCCGAACGGCTTGCCGACGGGAGACGGCGGTGAGCGGCGGGCATCTGCTTGCTTTTCCCGGCACGCGGGTGCGCGTCAGCGTGTACGCGCTCGCCGTACTCGTCATGATGCTGTGTGCCGAGCCGTCGGTGTATACGATGCAGATATTGCTCGCGGCGGCGGTGCATGAGTGCGGACATCTGGCGGTCATGCGGGCGTGCGGCGTCACGGTCTATCGTCTGGATATCCTGGCGTGCGGGGCGGAGATTTCGTCAGACGCCGCGGGACTGCCGCCCGGAAAAGAGGCGCTTGCGGCGCTCGGCGGCATTCTGGCAGGGCTTGCGGCGGCGGGGCTTTTGTGCTTCTATGGAACGTATCTCGTCAAGGGAAGCCGTGCGGCGCTGTTCGGAGCGTTCGTCAATGTGGTGCTGTCGGTCGTCAACGCCCTGCCGCTTCCGACGTTTGACGGCTATCGCGCCCTGTCTTTGCTCGTCGGGGCGCGTTTTGCCGAGCCGACCGCCTCGCACGTCATGGAATGGCTGTCCTACGGGGCGTTCGTGGCGCTGACCGTTGTCACGCTGATTCTTGTGCGTGTGACGCACGGCAACCTCTCGTTTCTGGCGTTTTACGCTTACGTGTTCGCCAGCCTGTACGGAAAAGGCAGAGGTGCGTAAAATCACTCGCTTTGTTTTGACAGATTGCCGCGTTTCCCGCGTGCCGTTGGTGCGTATGCCGTCGATTTTTTCGGAAGGAGCACGGGGCGCGCCGTTTGCTGTCGGACGGTTTTCCTTGCGAAAAATACAAGATATAGTATAATAATAGCAAGGGAAAAACAATATGTGGCAAAGGGGGAGCGGTATGACAAACCGTCCGAGTGTCGGGATCTTATGCGCCGGCAAGACGCCGCGTGAGCTGGCGTGTGCCGTCCATGCGTCTTTTCGTATGGCGGAAAGTCTGCGGGTATACGGGTTTCACGTCGGTGCGAACGACAGCGTTCTGCTCGCCGAAACGCGTGAAAAAAACGAGCGGCGGGCAAAAGAACGGCTCACGGCGCTCGGAGAAGCCAACGAGGCGGTCTTTACGCTCGGGTGTGCGGGCTTTGCCGCGGGCGACATCCTGCCGGACGTGACCGACGCCGTCTGTTCCCGCGTCTTTTGGTATTTTTCGCGCATTCTGTGCGGCTTGCAGAGCCTTCCGCTCCCCGCTTCGTGTGAAACGCCGCCGACGGACAAGCCGCTTTCCGAGCGCATCGCCTGCGCCGCGTCCTGCCTTGCCGGCAAGGCGCCCGTTTCGCTATGCGATATTCCCGACGCCGAGCCCTCGTGCGCCGACGAGTGGATGCGCCGCTTTGCGGAATGTCACCGGGCGCTTGGCACGGGGCGGGAAGGAGGCGCGGCGGACGTCGCCGGATCGCCGCCCGCTATCGGTGCACCGCGGCGTCTTGCGCCCTCCCGTGCGACGGCGGGCTTGCGCGGACAGACGCTGTATCTCAATTTTTCAAGCGACGCCACACTTCTCGCCCCGCTTCTGGCGGCGCTCATGCCCGCCGTCGGCGTCGCCGTGTACGCTCTTTCCGGCAAAAGTGCGGCGGACACACTTATGTACGAAAATGAATTAAAAAATAACATCGTTCAATTAAAAATCACAGAAAAATAAGTAGTAGTTCATAATCAAGAAATATAATGTTTACTCCTTGTTCAAGAAGTTAAGAAAGAAATAGTATATAATTAACGCAAAGGCAAAATTTTTTTAATTTTTTGGGAACAAGGAGGAAACAAAGTTCATGGGTTATAAGGTTTTGATTGCAGACGACGACACGAACATTTGTGATCTCTTGAAAATTTATCTCGAAAATGAAGGGTATGAGACCGTCACGGCAAGCGACGGCATCAAGACGCTCTCCGCGTTTAAGATTTACGAACCCGACCTTGTACTGCTCGACATCATGATGCCGCGCAAGGACGGCTGGCAGGTCTGCCGCGAGATTCGCGAGATGTCCTCCAAGCCCATCATCATGGTGACGGCAAAAACGGAAGTGTTCGACAAGGTGCTGGGGCTCGAGCTCGGCGCGGACGATTTCATCACCAAGCCGTTTGACATGAAAGAGGTCTCGGCACGCGTCAAGGCGGTCTTGCGCCGGTATTCGGGGCACGACACCGACGACAGCGAGGTCATCAAGTTCGACAATTTGGAGATCAGTTTGCAGAAGTACGAGCTGAAACTCGGCGGCAAGCCGGTGGACATTCCGCCGAAGGAGCTGGAACTGTTATATTTTCTCACCTCCAATTACAACCGCGTTTTCACGCGGGATCAGCTTCTCGACAAGGTGTGGGGCTTTGATTATCTCGGTGACTCCCGCACGGTGGACGTGCATGTCAAGCGCTTACGCGAGAAGCTGGAAGGAGTTTCCGACAAGTGGACCATCAAGACGGTATGGGGTGTCGGATACAAATTCGAGCTGCTTCAACAATAATACAAAGGAAGACGCGCCGCAGGGCTTTTGCCCTGCGGCGCGTCTACCTTTCCGCCGCTTCGCGGCAGAGGCGGCGTGCCGCTTTATCCATCCCGCGCCGCTTGCGGCGCAGGAGAAATGTTTTACCTTTTTTCTTGCAAAAGAAAGAAAAGAAACTCCTTTTTTCTCGCAAGAGAAAGAAAGGAACCTACTTTTTTCTTGCAAAAGAAAAAAGTAGGGCAAAAAAGATTGCCGGGGAGCCGCCCCGGAGCCCCCCACTCCGCAAAACGGAAGACGTTTTGCGGAGGTGCCATGCGATATCACGGCGGCATCGGTGCAGGGCAAGCACAAGCCCTAATCCGTGCGGCACGGATACGTTACATAGCACAAACGGTGGCGTAGCGGCGGATATTGTTGATATGTACAAAAGGACGTGATAGGTTAAATACGTCCCTATTTTGCTTTTCGTCCCTATCCCGCGCGCAGAGTTTCCGAAAACTTTTGCCAAATCCGCCCGCGTCGGACAGAGGCACAGACCGGGGAGGAACGTATTTAACCTGCATCATCCCTTTTCGGCAAAACGTGAATTTCCGGAAGTACGCTGCCATTAGTACAATAAAAACATAACCGAGCCGCAGGGCTCGGTTTTTTGTATCGTACAGTTGGTGACACTGCGGCAATGGCTTGCACCGCCGCAAATCTCCCGACGGA
>JAZRVE010000083.1:0-3016 GCA_045598975.1 Eubacteriales bacterium | reverse complement strand
GGTACGCTGTCGGGACTTTCCTCGCGCATGATCGGCGTTTCGAGCAACCGGAGCCTCGTGGAGGTCGCGAAGGACGGCGCTCTCGGCAACGTTGACTTGCAGGTCGGCGATATTTCCAAGAAAAACTTCGGCGGTTTGCCGTCGCATATGACGGCGTCCAACTTCGGCAAGATCAACGATCTGGCGAGCAAGAGCGATATCGCGCTGGGGCTTATCAACATGGTCTGCGAGTCGGTCGCCATGCTTGCCATCTTTGCGGCACGTGCCAAGGGCTTAAAGGACATCGTGCTGACGGGCAACCTGTCGCGGATGCCGCAGGCGAAGACCATTTTCGGCTCGCTGTCGGAGATGTTTTCCATGAATTTCATCATCCCGGATAATTCGGAATTTGCCACCGTCATCGGTGCGGCACTCAAAGAATTCGAGCCGGGAAACGAAAAATCTTGAAAAATAAGAAAAAAGTGTTGACAAACGGGAAAAGACGTGTTATAATAGGCACGCCGCATGATGTTGGCAGATAATTTTGCGCCTTCACGGGAAAGCAAAAGCCAACGATCAGCGAGTCTTATGAGAAAGAGAGGTGCTTTTCGTGTACGCAGTGATTGAAACGGGCGGAAAGCAGTACAAGGTATCGGAAGGCGACGTGATCTTCGTAGAGAAGCTCGACGCAAAGGAAAACGATAAGGTATCGTTCGATGTTATTCTGCTTGCGGGCGATGACGGCATTCAGACCGGCAAGCCGTATGTTGACGGCTGCAAGGTCGCCGGCACGGTACTGAAAAACGCAAAGGCAAAGAAAGTCGTTGTGTTCAAGTACAAGTCCAAGAAGAATGAGAAGACCAAGCAGGGACACAGACAGCCGTATTCCAAGGTGCAGATCGATAAGATCGGCTGAAAAACATGACAAGAGTTGAGCTGATCCCAAGCGAAAAGACGGGATACCGTCGGCTTGTGACCGAAGGGCATTCCGGCTATGCCGAAGAGGGAAGCGACATCGTGTGCGCTTCCGTATCAGCCGCGACTGAGCTTGTCATGACGCTTCTCGAAACGTTTTCGGTGCAGACCGAGACGGTCATCGAGGAGAAGAGGGCACGTGTGGAAGTGAACATCCTTCAAACCGACGGCAACGCGGCATTGAGGGAGGACATCCGCAGGGTGCTTGACGGATACGGGACGTATATACGGAATGTATCCGAAGCGTATCCGAAAAACGTTACGTGTATCATTACGAAGGAAGGGACACAAAAATGCTTAGATTAGGTTTGCAGTTTTTCGCCCATAAAAAAGGTGTCGGTTCTACCAAGAACGGACGTGATTCCCAGTCCAAGAGACTCGGCGTCAAGAAGGCAGACGGTCAGTCGGTTCTCGCCGGCAACATCATCGTCCGCCAGCGCGGCACCCATATCCATCCGGGCATCAACGTCGGCATCGGCAAGGATGACACGCTGTTCGCACTGGAAGCGGGAGTTGTCAAGTTCGATCCGATCGCAGGCGGCAAGAAGCGCGTCAGCGTTTACGAAGCCTGACCGGATAACAGGTCGGTAAAAAGAAAAAACAGGGCTGTTATGGACGTTTGCCGTAGCAGCTCTTTTTTTCGAAAAAAGAGCCTGTCCATAAGGAGGGGAACAACGTGTTTATCGACAAAGTCAAAATATATGTAAAAGCCGGCAACGGCGGCAACGGAAGCGTGTCGTTCCGACGGGAGAAATACGTTTCTCACGGCGGTCCGGACGGCGGCGACGGCGGCAAGGGCGGCGACATCGTTTTCGTCATCGACGAGGGGCAGAATACACTGCTCAACTTCAAATACCGCCGCAAATTCGTCGCGCCAAATGGTGAAGGCGGCAAAGGCGGCAAATGCCACGGCAGAGATGCCGAGGATCTGGAAATCCCCGTTCCGCCGGGCACCGTCATCAAGGATGCCGACGGCGAGCGCGTCATCAAGGATATGTCGGAGGAGGACGTGGTGTCCGCCGGACGGTATATCCTGCTCAAAGGCGGCAAAGGCGGATTCGGCAACACGCATTTCGCAACGCCGACGCGGCAGACGCCCAATTTTGCCAAGAGCGGCATCACGGGCAAAGAGTGCAAAGTGGTGCTGGAACTCAAAATGCTTGCCGACGCAGGGCTTGTCGGCATGCCGAGCGCCGGAAAATCCACTATTTTGTCAATGGTCAGCGCGGCAAAGCCCAAGATCGCCGAGTATCATTTCACCACTCTTTCTCCCATCCTCGGTGTCGTGGATGCCAAGGCGGGCGGCTACGTGCTTGCGGACATTCCGGGGCTCATTGAGGGTGCCTCTGCCGGAGAGGGACTGGGACATGAATTTCTGCGCCATATCGAGCGCTGCCGTCTTATCGTCAACGTGGTGGACGCCTCGGGATGCGAGGGACGCGATCCCCTCGACGACATTGCGGTCATCGACCGGGAACTTGAAAAATACAGCGAAAAGCTGGCGTCACGTCCGCGGATTCTTGCGGCGAACAAAACGGACATGACGAGCGAAGAGACCAAGGCGCGCTTGCAGGCGTATGCCGCAGAGCGCGGTATCCCGCTTGTCTTTCTGTGTGCCGCCATCGGAGAGGGGACGGACGAGCTCAAGGAGCTGATTTCCCGCAAGCTTACCGAATTGCCGCCGCTGACGGTATATGAGCCGGAGATGGTGTTGGAGGAAGAGACCGAAACGCTTTCGGAGGACGAGATCGTCGTGACGCGGGAGAACGACACCTTCCACGTCGAGGCGGCGCGGCTTGTCAACGTTATAAACTCCATCAATTTCAACGATTATGAATCCATGGCGTATTTTCAGAAGGTCCTTCGCAATGCCGGTGTCATCGAGGCGCTGGAACGCAAGGGAGCCAAGGACGGCGACACCGTCGAGATCTGCGGCGTAGAATTCGACTACTACAAATAAGAAGCGTGCCGCTTCACAATCGCCCGCCGGGGTCCGGCGGGCGCTTGTGCGCCGCAAGCGGCGGGGGGGGGACGGGGGAGCTATGCTCGCAAGAGAGAAAGG
>JAZRVE010000082.1:0-4773 GCA_045598975.1 Eubacteriales bacterium | reverse complement strand
GGTGACACTGCGGCAATTGTTTGATCCGTCGCAAAGATGCGGCGCATGCCGCCTTTGCGGCGTAAGGGGGGTCCGGGGCTACTCCCCGGCAATCTTTTTTGTTTACTTTTTTCTCTTGCGAGAAAAAAGTAAAACGTTCCTCCCTCCGCCGCAAGTGGCGCAGTAAGGGTGCAGCGGCACGCTGCCCGCCGAAAAGCGGCGGGGCGGCGAAATTGTTTTGCTTATTCGAGGAATCTGATGTAATCGACATCCATGTAGCCGACGTCGGTGATCGGGTCGAAACGCAGTTTATTGACGATCCCCTTCCAATGCTCGTTGGAATCGGTGTCAATGGTAACAGTCACCCACTCGCCGTCGGTGTCGCGCGGATCAAGCACGGCAAACAGCGACTTCTCACTCGTGATACCGCTTTCCAGATTCGTCCCGAAAAACATCTGAATGAGCGGTCTGGAAGTAGCGTCACGATATTTGATATCCTGTCGGTAACGGACGCGAAATTCAAGCTTCGTATACTTTGAGGCATCCATCGCGAGCGGCTCGGCAAAGTTGATGCGCGGATCCTTGTTGTCGGAATCAATATGCATATAACCGTTCTCCCCGACCGTAAAGGAACAACTGTCGGCATTCCAGCCCTCCGGATCGCCGGAATAGTTGAATTCCCAGCAGCCCTCTTTCTTGGAAGCTTCCTTTTCGATGTAGTACTGCTTCAAAGGCGTGGTAACGGTGACTTCCTTTTTGAGATTGACCGTAAAGTCGTAGCCCATCGCGTCGCAGATGCGGTCAAGCGGCACGTACGGCAGTCCGTCGATGGACGGGAGCTTATACCCGAGGTTCTTTTCGGCACCGTCGAGCATGTACTTGTCGCTGCCGACGGTGAAGACGAAGGTATGATCGCTTCCGTAAAGCGTCAGTTGCTTCTTTTCCTTGTTCCAAAGGTGGAACAGACGAAGCTGAAAATCAAGTCCGAGCTGCGGATCGAACGGCACCAACATATCGCCGGTCTCGGAATACATGGGCGTAAAGGAAAGCAGTTCGTGAACGCCGTCGATATTGATATAGCGCGACGGGACGTTGTCGGTATAGGTGAACAGCCTGATGTCCTTGACGCCGACTTCCAGACTTGCCAGATTGCCGGGATCAACGCGGAACGCTTTCAGACGGCCGTCCCAGTTGGCAAAGCCGCTGACGTTGAGCAAGACCGTCTCATACTCGTTATCGTAGTCGGCACCCTGCGTATGGTATACGTTCTGTGCCGCCGACCATGACGGATGCGTATCGGTGATATAGAACAGATCGACCGAACGTCCCGCCGGTGCTTTGACGGTCAGCTCCACCGCAACGATATCTTCCAGATATATATCCTCCGTCATGTGGTTGAAAAAGAAGTTACCGTCGGTGAAGGAGGTGATGCCGGTCACGGCACCGTCATTCTTGTCAACGTGGATATCGGTGATGCCGTTGGAATACCCGTAGTTTTTGCCGTTGATAGTGGCAACGTAGGCCAGCTCTTCGGTTTTGAGCTCATCGGACGCAAGCCGTTCGCGGCGAAGCAGGCGGCGGTACTGCGGATACAGATGCGTGATGCGCGCAAGCTGATCTTCCGTCGGATAGACGTCGACAGAGGCGTTTTCCGTTTCATCGGTATACTTTTCGCGGATAACGTCGAGATAGCGGAAGCCGTCTTCTTCGGTTGTCGGCATGATATAGGTGCCCTCTCCGTATTCGTTCCATGTAGAAAGCATGACGAAATTCTTCTGCCAGTCCTCCGTTGCGTACCCGGGCAGATATTCATTCTGCACCCAATCGTGCGTTTCGGCATATCCCTCGCGGCTCATGAGCCCGTAGCGCACGTCGGTCTTCCAGCCGACCGAGGAAAAACCGACTGAGACGGACGGGACGGTATAGGTACCGCCAAGCGCTTTGCCGTCGGCACTCTTTAACATATACGAGGTATTGATGGCGGGCGAAGCGCCGCCGGTGCCCCAGTTATAGGCATATACGCCGTCAAAGCCCATCCTGACGTAGTCGGCGTCGGTCGAGGAGCCGCAATACAGGATGATCATATCGTCGAAGCCGAGTTTTTTCACCTGCTCTCTCATGTAGTCGAAGCCTTCGCGCACGCCCTCGACACCGCCGAGATTCTTGTTCAGCACGCCGGGATTGTATACGATGAAGACCGGCTTATTGTCGATGGTCATGTAGCACGGGTGCTTGAAGAACTGCTCGACGAAATACGGTACGAATTTATCCTTAAAAGTCGCAAGATCCGCCGGGGACGCGCCGCCCGCATTTTCCCACAGAACGGCAAAACGGGACATATTCATGTATTTGGCATTCATGAAGCCGTAGTAGAGCTGATCGTTATTGGAAGACTGCGGCTCGGTCGGGCTGCCGAAGAAGACGCAGACCGCCTGAAAATCAATGCCGTGCTCGACCATGTACTTGATCTCCCAGTCGGCGGCTTCGGGGTTGCCTTCATCATAGTAGCCGAGGGCGGGTTGTGCCTCATCATACGGGGTGATAGTCGCCCAGCCGCCCTGCGTGTTGAAGCCGTTGAGCCACATGCCGCAGACGTTGACGCCGACGTTCCACTTGTCTTCCCCCTTCGGGACGACCGGTACCGGGACGTAATCCTCATGCTCGATATAACGGAAAATCTTAGTGTCGCCGAAATGAAGATCGGTGCCGTTGCCGCTGTTATCAAACACAGCCGTATTGACGGATGCCGCCTTGTCGATGAACGGAACGGTTCCGGTCACGGTACCGCCGTTGATCTTATAGGAGACCTCGCACTTGTTCATGTCGAGCGTGAGGCGGAAGCGGTAATACATGGTGTTGTAGTAGTTCTCATAGATCCTGACGCCGTTAAGATAGAAATTTTTGTCGTCCGACGCAAAGACGGCGACCTGCTTATCGTCGCTCATAAGCGAGTAGGTGACCGATTCCCGGTTTTTGAAGTAAATTTCAAAATCCGCAATGACCTTATCGCCGCCCGCAGGCGTAAAGGTGACGGTCTTGGCAGTGCCTGCGGAAAGCGTTTCGCCGCGGATATTGTTGTAACAGTAGTTGGTATAGGCGAAAAAGCGCGCGATGCTGACAGCCGGCTTTTTTTCCCGATCCGTGGAAACACGGAAATTATACAGATTAACCTTTTTGCCGTTCTGCAAAAGCGGGTGCACGCCGACGAGGGTATCGTTGATATAGGTAGCGGAACGGGCGTTATCCAAATCCACGTCAATGACAAAATCAAAAACGAGGTTTTTCGGATCAATATCAAAGACCTTGATATAACCGCCGTCTGCCGTTTTTAACTGCCATGCGCCGTCGACGGTTTTGATCTCATAGATGACATCGTCGGTATCATTGCGCATTTCGAGCGCAATGCCGTCGGGTCCGGTGATGGCGTATGACATATCAAACCGGACGATGCCGGTCGTGATCTTGTTGAATTCGCGGATATACGCCGCACCCGCGTCGTCATAAATATCGACAAGCGCGCCGTACACGGCGAGAACGTCGGTTCGCGGCGAGCCGCCGCGGTTATCGAGCAGCCAGCCGGAGGAAATGCCGGTGTGCTTATTATTGGTGAAACCGTAGGCAAGCAGATACGCATCGTCCTGTGAGACTTTATCGAGCGTCTTTGTCAGTCTGTTTTCGGGAAGCGCGGCACGGTTGATGATGGCTGCCGCCTCGGCGCGGGTGATGTTATGTTCGGGGTTGAAAGTGCCGATGGCGTCGCTGCCCATGACGATGCCCGCCTTATACAACATCAGCACATCTTCATAGTAAGTGCGGGACGGTGTGACATCAGGGATATACGTGACCGCGTTCTTTTCGGCATACGCCTCTGTCGGGAGCGCCTTTGCAAAGAAGGTCGCCACCTCATAGCGTTTTGCCGGGCGGTCGAAGTCTTCCGTCTTATAGGCACCCTTTTGGATCATGCCCTTACTTTCGGCATAATTGACGTACATCTGATACCATTCACCGTCTGCCGGTGTGATGGTATCGCCACTGTATGCGGCGGATGCACGAGATGCGATGGTGAGGGCTTCGGCGACCGTTACGTTGCCGTCGGGATCAAACGTCCCGTCTCCCTTACCGTTCATGAGCCCGAGCTCGTAGGCACTTCCGACTTCCTTTGCGTACCATTCGGACGCGGGAACATCGGAAAACTGTCCTTCCGTATAGGTGAGCGTCTTAGCGAAGCCCGCCGCCATGGCGGACGTCACCAAAAGCAGGCAGGACGCCGCGGCAACGGCGATTTTTCGGAAAAGTTTCATGAGAGACCTCCTAATTTCGCAGCAGACGGGGTTTTTTCAAGAAAAAACGTCGCCCGCCCGCTCTATTATGAAAACAGTATACCATATGCCGCGGCGGGGTGGCAAACACTATATTGCGGTTTTTTTGCTCTATATTGCCATTGAGGAAGGAACTTTGCCGCTTCGCTCATATTGCGCCGCATGCGCGGGGCGATCCGCGAGCATAAGCAAGCAAAAACAACCGCCGCAGAGTCCCGCGGTCAGGGGTCGCGCCCACCAAAACGGCGGCGGACGCGACGGCAGCGTGCCGCTGCACCCAAACCGCGAGCATGCGCAAGCAAAAACAACCGCCGCAGAGTCCCGCGGTCGAGGGTCGCGCCCACCAAAACGGCGGCGGGCGCGACGGAAAGAGCCACAAAGCCGGATAGGGACGTATTTAACCTATATTATCCCTTTCCGCAAATCAAGAATTTCCGGAAGCAGCCCTACCGTTAGCACAATAAAAACATAACCG
>JAZRVE010000081.1:0-4789 GCA_045598975.1 Eubacteriales bacterium | reverse complement strand
GTAAAATTCAGTTTCATTCTTCTCCCCCCGCTTGGGGCGGAATCGGACTCACCCGCCGTGAAACGGCTGCTGACATTGAAAAAATTGTAAATTTTATAAAATAGGTCTTGCATTTTTGAAACAGTTGTGATAAAATAGTCCCGAAAAATAATGCAATGCGTGTTTCCACGCACGAAATCAGGGAGGTGAACACTTTGCCGAACATTAAATCCGCTAAGAAACGCGTCAAGGTCATCGAGACTAAGACCCTTCAAAATCAGATGTTCAAGACAAACTTCAAGACCACGATCAAGAAGTTTGAAAAGGCTGTTGAAGACGGAGATAAGACCGCTGCCGCCGCTTGCTACAAAGACGCCGTCAGCAAGATCGATAAGGCCGTCGCTAAGGGCGTGCTCCACAGCAATGCCGCCGCAAGAAAAAAGAGCCAATTTACCAAGAAGCTCAATGAGATGAAATAAGTTTCGTTTCTCTCGATCCGCCGGAATCGGCGGATCTTTCTTTTTTCTCTTGACTTTTTTCGCCTGCCGCGTTATCACAAGTTAAAGTAATTAAGTAACGGAGAGGCGATCCGTACGTGTACCCCGAGCGCATCGACGGGTATTTTTATGCGTACGTCAACTCGTACAGCCTGCGCAAGCCGGTCGGACACCGCGGCAGTCAGGTCATTCTGCGCAGTCGGGACATGGTGCATTTTGCGCGGTACGGCGTTGCGTTGGAATGCGAGGAATGTGACCGGATGGAAACGGCACAGGTGTTCCGCCACGGCGACAAGTGGTGCATGTATTTCGGAGCCGCGATCCCGCGCGACGGATAGAGGCAGGAAGCAGGTTAGGGACGTATTTAACCATATTATCCCTTTCCGCAAATCGTGAATTTCCGGAAGCAGCCCTGCCGTTAGCACAATAAAAACATAACCGAGCCGCAAGGCTCGGTTGTTTGTATGGTGTAATTGGTGATACTGCGGCAAAGGCGTGCTCCGTCGCAAATCTCCCGACGGAGCACGGCGGGCGAAGGTGAAGCGGCACGCTTCCTTTACTTATAGAAGGCAAACTGCCCGATGACGGGAAGCGGCACCTCGCTGTCGCTGACAGCGTGATAAATTCCTATGCCCATGAGCGCAAGCACCGCCAACCCCCAGCCGATCTTCACGATCCATAAAAGGATCGGTCCGACTAACGGGATCCAGCCGATCAGCAGCCCGAGCAAAAACTGCACGATCCCGCCCGCTAATGAGAAAATCGTAAGGATCATCCCCTGACCGCAGTGAAACCGTACCGCCGGACGGTCTTTCTCGGCAACGATCAAACTTAACAGAAAAAATAACGGAATGTAGGACAGAATGTGATAAATCTTTCCTTTTTGCATAAAATCCCCCTCCTGGTACCGTATGTTGTGGTTTCTTTCCTTTATTATAACAACATCTTCCGATTCTGTCAAGAAGCCCTCAAAAAACAGGGGAAAATACCGGTTTCGTTCACGGAAAGTTTACAATTAAAGTTGCCGGAAACCTCTTGCAATTATGGAAAAAGCGTGGTACAATAACGTCGCTTGATGTGCGATGAAGCGGGAGGTTGCGGCAGAAATGCCGGGAATTTCCGTGGAGTATGTCCGATAAACGGGCGACAGCGAATATTGAACGGAAGGTAAGGACCATCCGGAACGAAAGGCGTCTTCAAGCGGGCGTCGGACGCTTCGGCACGGGGTTTTCTCCGCGCGGGACTTCCTTGCGGGATCTTCTCTTAAACATCGGTCGCGGAACCGTCGGCAGGTTGCCGGAAGGCCGTGCAAAGTGTGCCGGAAATTCTTGCGTGATTCCCGGTCAATAAGAAAAGACAGGCTGCCCGAAATCCGCTCGGCAACGAGAACGGATCGGGTTTTTCATTCGGGAAGATAAAGAAACACCCGGATGCGTGTTCAAACAATTCACTGGCCGCATTTAAAACTTTCTTCAATATATATCGCGCGTAAGGCGGATGTTGAGAAGAGCAAAAAATTTTAAAGGAGGCAGAAAACATGGCAAACGACAAAATCCGAATCAGACTGAAATCATACGATCACACCCTCATCGACCAGGCGGCCGAGAAGATCGTGGAAGCGGCAAAGCGCAACGGCGCAAAGGTTTCCGGACCTATTCCGCTCCCGACCGATAAAGAAGTGGTCACCATCCTGCGCGCCGTCCACAAGTACAAGGACAGCCGCGAACAGTTTGAATTCCGTACGCACAAGAGACTCATCGACATCCTCAAACCGTCCCAGAAGGCGATCGAGGCACTCGTTGATCTCGAACTCCCCGCAGGCGTGGAATCCGAAATCGTCCTGTAAAAAACCGTTACCCCGCGTTTCCGCATTTATACCGTGCGGATGCGCATGCAGACCGTAACAGGTCATGTTGCCGGATTTTCCTTTAACCAATACCCACGCGGCACGTTGAAGCGAAAAAATTCCATCCGTCAACCAATAACCTAAGGAGGAAACAACATGAAAAAAGGTATAATCGGTAAGAAGCTCGGCATGACGCAGATCTTTGACGAAAACGGGAACGTCATCCCGGTAACCGTCATCGAAGCGGGTCCCTGTGCCGTGGTTCAGAAGAAGACCGCAGAAAACGACGGGTACGATGCCGTTCAGCTCGGCTTTGAAGAGATCGCCGAGAGAAAGCTCACCAAACCCGCAAAGGGACACTTCACCAAGGCGGGCGTTACGCTCCGCAAGCACCTCAAAGAATTCCGCCTCGACGACTGCGCGTCCTTGAACGTCGGCGACGAGATCAAAGCGGACGTCTTTGAAGCAGGCGAAAACGTGGACATCACCGGCATCACCAAAGGTCACGGATATTCCGGCGTCGTGGTACGCTGGAACTGCCACAAGCTCCGCATGACGCACGGTGTCGGTCCTGTGCACCGCCAGCCGGGTTCCATGGGTGCAAACTCCAGCCCGTCCCGCATCTTCAAGAACAAGAAGATGGCAGGTCAGTACGGACACGAGCAGGTTACCATGCTGAACTTAAACGTAGTCAAGATCGACGTTGAGAAGAACCTGATCGCCGTAAAGGGCGCCGTACCGGGCCCCAAGGGCGGCATCGTGTTCATCCGCTCAACCGTTAAATAAGCGAAGGAGGAATTCAAATGCCAAACGTTGCAGTATTCGATATGGCAGGCAACAAGAAGGGCGAAATGGAACTGAACGCCGAGAT
Source organism: Eubacteriales bacterium (assembly GCA_045598975.1). GTDB lineage: Bacteria > Bacillota > Clostridia > Oscillospirales > CAG-382 > UMGS882. The sequence goes on along the minus strand of JAZRVE010000081.1, from coordinate 1,596 downwards.
CTTCGGCGCCGAGATCAATGAACCCGTCCTCCACAGCGTTGTCAGAGCCTATCTTTTGAATCAGAGACAAGGCACCCAGAGCACCAAGACGCGTTCGGAAGTATCCGGCGGCGGCATCAAGCCGTACCGCCAGAAGGGCACCGGCCGCGCAAGACAGGGTTCCACCCGCGCACCGCAGTGGACTCACGGTGGTATCGCGTTCGGACCCAAGCCGCGCTGCTGGCGCGTGAGCGTCAACAAGAAGGTCAAGAGACTCGCCATGAAGTCGGCTCTCTCGTCCAAGGTGCTCGACAGCGAAATGGTCGTCATCGACAACCTTTCGGTGAACGAATACAAGACCAAGACCATCGTCAATATGCTCAAAGGCGTCGGCGCCGAAAAGAAAGCGCTCATCGTGACGGCGAAAGTCGATCCGATGGTCGTCAAGTCGGCATCCAACATCCCCGGCGTCAAGACGGCGACCCCCGGTACCCTCAACGTATACGACATTCTCAACTGCGATATGTTCGTCGTCGCCAAGGATGCCGTCGCCGTAATCGAGGAGGTATATGCGTAATGAAAAATGCACATGACGTCATTATCCGTCCGATCATCACGGAAGCCAGCATGGCGCGTTTAGCGGACAAGAAGTACACCTTTGAAGTCGCATCCGACGCCAACAAGATCGAGATCCGCAAGGCTGTGGAGGAGATCTTCAAGGTCTCTGTCGCCAAGGTCAACACCGTAAGCGTCAAGAGCAAGGAAAAGAGAGTCGGCTATCACCTCGGCAAAACGTCGGAGTGGAAGAAGGCCATCGTCACCTTAACGCCCGCGTCGAAAACCATCGAGTTCTTCGACAGCATGATGTAACAGGGCGACATCAGAACGTTACGGAACGGGGAAAGAGTATGACAGAGCCCCGTTTCGGGAAAAGGAGTAATTATGGCAGTCAAAACTTTTAAGGCGACTACTCCGGCAAGAAGACAGATGGCAGTCCCGGGCTTTGAGGAAATCACCAAGAAGACCCCCGAAAAAAGCTTGTTGACGGTTATCAAGAAACACGCCGGACGCAATAACACAGGCAAGATCACCGTTCGCCATCAGGGCGGCGGCAATCGCATCAAATACAGAGTCATCGACTTTAAGAAAAACATCCAGGACGTGCCTGCGAAGGTCCTTTCCATCGAATACGACCCCAACCGCACGGCATACATCGCTCTCATGGAGTATGAGAACGGCGTCAAGACGTACAGCATCGCTCCCGTCGGCATGAAGGTGGGCGACACCGTCATCAACAGCGCACACGCCGACATCAAGCCCGGCAACGTTCTCCCCATCAGCGAGATCCCGGTCGGTACTCTCATCCACAACATCGAGCTGTATCCCGGCAAGGGCGGTCAGCTTGTCCGCAGCGCGGGCGCAGCCGCACAGCTCATGGCAAAGGAAAACGGTACCGCTCAGGTCAGACTTCCTTCCGGTGAAGTCCGCATCGTCCGCCTCAACTGCAAGGCGACCATCGGACAGGTCGGTAATCTCGAACATGAGAACATCAACCTCGGCAAAGCCGGCAAGACGCGCCACCTCGGCGTACGCCCGTCGGTCAGAGGTTCGGTCATG
>JAZRVE010000080.1:0-4992 GCA_045598975.1 Eubacteriales bacterium | reverse complement strand
ACGAGGATGCCCTTGCCCATGGCGGTCGGCATGCGGAAGATGGTGTGGGTGCAAAGACCGGAAACGCTTTTGTCGAGCAGCATATATTCGCCGGCACGCGGGTGAACGGTGAAGGAATCGTCGCCCACAAGACGCGCGATCTCGTCGGAAAACAGTCCCGATGCGTTGACGACGAAGTGCGTCAGCACCCGTTCGCCGCCTTCCGAAAAGATTTCGTAAGCGCCGTTTACGTTCTGTTGCGCGGCGACCACCTTGAAATTGCGTTTCAGGTCCGCTCCGTTGTCCATGGCGTTGCCGCAGGCGGCGATGGTGAGGCTGTACGGGCAGACGATGCCGCCGGTCGGGGCATACAGCGCGGCAACGGCTTTTTCGGAAACGTGCGGCTCACGCAAATGCAGTTCCTTCGCGTCGAGGATTTCCAAATCCGGCACACCGTTTTTTTCGCCGCGTTCGTAAAGCTCACGGAGCGTTTTTTTGTCATCCTCGTTAAAGGCGATGACGAGCGAGCCGTTGTTGCGGTACGGCACGCCGAGATTGCGGCAGAGCGGCGCCATCATGCGGTTGCCCGCCACGTTGAAGCGGGCTTTGTACGAGCCGACGGGCGCGTCGAAACCGGCGTGCACGATGCCGCTGTTGGCTTTTGAGGCACCGCAGGCGACGTCGTTTTCCTTTTCCAGAATGCAGATTTTCAGATCGTATTTGGTGAGCTCGCGGGCAATGAGCGCACCGACGACGCCGCACCCGATGACCGTTACGTCATACATGGAAAAACTTCCTTTCTTTTTTGGCGGAAACATAAAAAAAGAGCCGCGCAAACAAAAAGACACCTCGGTGTTTTTCTGTTTTCGTGACTCACAATCTCCGCACGCTATTCAATTACGGCAACAGTATAATACGGCAAAAGCGAAAAGTCAAGCGAAAACAGAAACTTTTCGAAAAAAAGTCCGGTCAGAACGGCAGCAGCTTTTGCGCAAGCATCAGTATGAGCGGCAGGGTGAACAGCGAAAGCAGCGTCGTCAGCCCCACGATCTTGGCGGCAAGGGCGGAATTGTCCCCGTACAGCTCCGCCAGCACGGCGGCGAGGGATGCCGCGGGAACGGCGGACAGCGTCAGACAGATGAGGGAAAGCTTTTCTCCGAGAAAGGGAGAAGCAAGATACAGCGCACCGAGAAAAAGAAGCGGCATAACGATGAGTTTGAGAAGGGAAAAGCCGACGACACGGATGTCGGTGAAGAGCGAACGCAGAGGCTTGTCGGCAAGCAGACTGCCGATGATGATCATGGAGAGGGGGAAGGTCATGTCGCCCACCATGTCGACGCCTTCCAGAATGACGCCGGGCAGACGGATCTCGGTGATGAAAAGAATGACGGACACGATGGTCGAAAGCAGACAGGGATTGAGGAAGACCTTTTTCAGATCCAATTCGTGATCGGGGGAGTTGTCCATGACGGCGACGCCGTGTGTCCATGCGAGCACGTTGTAGGCGATCACATAAATGACGCCGAAGAAAAGTCCGTTTTCGGGGAACATGGCTTCTAACAGCGGATACCCGAGAAAGCCGCAGTTGGAATAGGTCAGCGCATACTGGTAGACCGAGCGGTCGGCATGAGAGCGGACGCGCTTGAAGATAAGAGTCGACAGCACCGCCGAGCTTCCCATGATGAGAAAGCCCGCCATCAGCACCTTCCCCGCGTCGCTGAGCAGTTTTATGTCGTAGCCGATCTGTAAGGACGCTATGATGAGGCAGGGGTTGGTTATGTAGGTGAGCAGGGATGAGAGGGATTTGGTCGATTTGCCGTCTATCAGACGTGTTTTCTTGGCGATGAAGCCCGCCAGCATGGCGATGAACAGGACGAGCAGCTTTTGAATGACTTTTTCGGCATAGAGCCCCATGATAGTAACCTCCGGGAAGTGTGTTATTGTTTGGCAGGGAATTTCGCTGCCTGCGGGCAGCAACCTGCTTTTCTCACCAAAGCGAGAAAAGCAGGCAAAAGCGCTTTTTTTGCGCCGCAAATGCCGACTCCGCACTCCGTGCTTCGTCGGGAGATTTGCGGCGGTGCGAACATTTATTACGGTATCTCCGTCGAGAGTATTCGCAAGCCCCGAACTTTGCGGCACGGTTTGAGGTTTGTGCGTGTCCCGTGCCGAAGCCGCCGTGATACCGTCTCGCACCGTCGCAAAGATGCGGCGCATGCCGGCTTTGCGATGTGGGGGGCGGGGCGGGTCCCCGGCAATCTTTGATCTCCTTTTAAAAAAAGGAGTTTCTTTTCTTTCTCTTGTGAGAAAAAAGGAATTTTCTTGACAAGACAGCGCCGACCGTGTAAAATATAGGCAGAAAGGCAGATGGCGAAACAGTGAAAACGTATCCTTTGAAATTAAAGCCGGTCATCAAAAAGACCGTTTGGGGCGGCGATCGCCTCCCGAAAAAATACGGTATCGGAGAGGCGGGCGAATCGGTCGCCGAGGCGTGGATTCTTGCCGACCGTGAGGAGGGCGTCAACCATATCGAAAACGGACCGGCACGCGGTCTTACCCTTGCGGAATACCGAGAACAGATCGGAAAGGATAACCTGTACTTCGGACGTTCTTTTCCCCTGCTCGTCAAATTCATCGATGCGGCGGATAAGCTTTCGGTGCAGGTGCACCCGGATGACGACTACGCCGCCGAAAAAGGGCTTGACGCCGGCAAGACCGAAATGTGGTATATCCTGGACGCACAGCCGGGCGCCGAACTGATGCTGGGACTCAAAAGCGGTGTGAGCATCGAAGAACTGATGCATGAAGTGCGCACGGGCGATCCCGAGCCGCTTCTCGAACATATTTCCGTGAAAAAAGGGGACTGCTTTTTCATCCCCGCAGGACTCGTCCATGCCATCGGTGCCGGCGTGACGCTCGCCGAAGTCCAGCAGAACTCCAACACGACCTATCGGCTTTACGATTATAACCGTACCGATAAGGACGGCAATAAGCGCCCGCTCCATATCGAGGACGCGGCGGCGTGCATCAGGACCGGATTTGATATGACCGGCATCACGGTAAATAAAGTGTTCCCGGAAAAGCAGGGCGTCATTCGCACGGTGCTGTGCAGGTGTGACGCGTTCCTTTCGGAAAAATATGCCCTTAAAGAGGGCGCATCGTTCCGGTACCGGACGGAAAACTGCATGACGCACGTTGCGTGCCTTTCGGGAAACGGGACGTTGGTCTGCGACGGTGTGCAGTATCCGTTGTTTGCGGGCGATTCCTATCTTGTCCCGGCATCCTTGCGCGACTTTTCGGTCGAGGCGGTTCAGACGGCGGAGGTGCTCGTCAATCAGTGACGGGCGTGCTCTCATGGGCGTAAAATTCCTCCCGTGAGATCTTGTAGACGGCGATATTCTTGAATTCGCCCTTGATGAAAAGGGAGTGGCGATAGCAGCCCTCCAACGTCATGCCGCATTTCTGCATGACTCTGCCGGAGGCGTCGTTGCCCTCCATGTGCTTGGCGGTGAAGCCGGCGAGCCCGAAGGTCTCGAAGCCGAACCGCATGACTTTTTTTACGGCTTCCGGGGCAAGACCGTTGCCCCAGTAAGGTCTGGCGATGACGTAGCCGACTTCGGCGGTGTTGGCGGCGTAGTCGAAGGACGTGTAGCCGCAGGTGCCGATCATTCTGCCGGTCTGTTTGAGGACGAGCCCCCAGTCGTTGAAGGAGCCGTCCTCGTATTTTTTCTGCAAAAGAGCGATATAGCGGGCGGTCTGCGCTTCGGAGACGTGCGGCGACCAGGTGAGATAGCGCGTCACGTCGGGATCGCAGGAGTACGCGTACATATCGTGGTTGTAGTGCTCGGTGATGCGTACGAGAAGCAGGCGCTCGGTTTCGAGCACGGGCGGATCGGCGAAGGTGGCTTTGACGAGCGAGGACAGATTTTTTCTGTCGGAAAAGACGGAAAAAAGGGACACGGGAATCCCTCCCCTTTGAAAATATAACAATACATTATATATCGGAAAATGAAGGAACAAAATGAAAAAACGTGAGAGAAATTGTAAATATTGAAAAAGCGGAGTGCCGGAGACGGAAGAAAAGAAAGAAATATGACGGTTTTGACGGAAAAAGCTTTGCGAAAAATAAAAAAAGATAAAAAAGGAGGTTGACAAACCGAAAAAAGTGTGATATAGTATAGAAGCGTTGGTACGGCCCCCTGGTCAAGCGGCTAAGACATCGCCCTCTCACGGCGAAAACGGGAGTTCGATTCTCCCGGGGGTCACCAGCACGGCCCGTTGGTCAAGCGGTTAAGACACGGCCCTTTCACGGCTGTAACATGGGTTCGATTCCCGTACGGGTCACCATGCAAAAGAAAACACACCCAAATCGGGTGTGTTTTCTTTTGCATATATGAACGGGAATCGAAGCGGAAGCGTGCCGCTTCATGTTTGCGGCGCATTTATGCGCACGCAAACGCTTCATTGACTTCCAGTCGGTTTTATGCTATTATTGCTTTGACAAACCGGAATTTGTTGGAGGTATAGAATGAAAAAGATTATAGCAATGGCGCTTTGCCTTGTGCTTGCACTTTCGTTGGTCGGCTGTGGGAATAAAGTAGATTTGGATGACAAACCAACCATTACAGGCAAGGTTATAGATTGGTTGGGCGCATCTGTCACAATTGAAGTTTCTGCATCAAACCTTGACTCAATAAAAGAGGGTTCAAGAGTATTCTTTGAACAGGACGATATGGATAACCATAAAAATTGGATTAACCTGTCCATAGACGATCAAGTGCGGGTTGTATTTGATGGCGAACATGTTCTGGATAGTGGTGACCCAATTAGCCTTGAAAAAGTGTATGCGATTAACCGTTTATGTTGAGTCCCGCGGGCAGCGTGCCGCTGCACCCGTACCGCGCCGCATGCGCGGGGCAAACCGCTTTGCGCCGCATGCGCGGAGCAAACCGCGAGCGCGGACGAGTGAAAACAACTGCTACAATGTCCCGCGGATAGGGGCAATGCCGCCGTTGA
>JAZRVE010000079.1:0-2036 GCA_045598975.1 Eubacteriales bacterium | reverse complement strand
GACGAGTTCCTCGTCGGGCGCCTCATATTTCATCATAAAAGAAGTGTTGCCATTCCCGCCTCGGCGGTCTCCTTGTATCGGTTGGAAATGTCAAGCCCCGTTTTGCGCATGACCGTGACAATGTTGTCAAACGATATCTTGCGCGAATCACTTAAAAAGCCCGCGATGCTGACCGCGTTGATCGCCCGCATGGCGGCAACGGCATTGCGCTCGATGCAGGGGATCTGCACAAGCCCGCAGATGGGATCGCACGTCAGCCCCAGATGATGCTCGATGGAAATTTCGGCGGCGTATTCGATCTTTTCGGTGCCGAATTCAAACAACTCGCCAAGCGCTGCCGCCGCCATGGCGCACGCACTGCCGATCTCCGCCTGACAGCCGCACTCGGCACCCGAAATGGAGCCGTTCGTCTTGATGAGATTGCCGATCAGCCCCGCCGTTTCCAGCGCACGGATGATCCGCTCCTCCTCGTAGCCGCGCTTCTGCATCTCGTAATACAGTACCGCCGGCACCACGCCCGCCGCTCCGCAGGTCGGAGCCGTGACGATGACCTCGCCGGCGGCATTCTGCTCCCCGACGGCAAACGCATAAGCGGAGACCAGACGGTTTTCCCGCGTTTCCGCCGATTCGTCCATGTGCTCGCGCTCAAATAACTGCTTTGCCCGGCGGTGTACCTCCAAACCTCCCGGCAGAAAGCCGTCGGCGTCAAGTCCTTCTTTGATCGAGCACTTCATCTGCTCCCACACCTGCGTCATGTAACCGCGAAACGAGGGCGATTCGTTTTCCTCGACGTATTGCCACAGACGGATGCCCTTCTGCTTGCAGTAAGCGGCGATCGCCTCAAAGGTGGTGAGACGGTAGACATAGTTTGTCTGCGGCTCCTTCTCACCCTCGATGCGGATCTTGCCGCCGCCGACACTGATAACGCGGACAGAGCCAAGCTCGGTGCCGTTCCGCAGGGCGACAAGGTCGAACGTATTGGGGTGCGGGACGGCGTTTTCGTCGAAGTTGAAGTCGATGGTGACGGGATGCGGAGAGAGCGTTTTGCGGATAACACCGTCGGTGCCGTGCCCTTTGCCGGTCCTTGCGAGAGAGCCGTACAGCACGGCGCGGAAAGCGTCGGCGTCGGGATGGCGGGCGGCGAAGAGCTTACAGGCTTTTTCGGGACCGAGGGTATGGGAGCTGGACGGGCCTCTGCCGATGCGGTACAGTTCGGTGAGGGATTCCATGCCCGCACACGGCGGCACAAGAGGGGATGCCGAAGAGGGCGCGGGGGCGCACAGCACGTCGGGGGAGACGTGGAAAATGCGGGAAAGGAGCAAGAGGTTTTTAGTCGAAGGGAGCGACAGTCCGTTTTCCCAGTTGGAAACGGCGCGGTCGCTGATACCGAGCTGTTCGCCGAGCGCCTTCTGCGACAGTTTGGCTTTGAGGCGCAGCTCCTTTATTTTTTCGTTCAGGCGGGTGTCCATCTCACATTCCTCCCATTTTTACTTACTTATGAAAAAGTATAGCATTTCTTTCACGAAAAGTAAATACAGAAATAATTCAGGCGCTCTATCAATAATTGAGTATGCAGGCATGAAAACAGCGAATACTGTCAGTATTCGCTGTTTTCGGGATTTTATGAGGGGAAGAAACGAACCTACTTTTTTCTTACAAAAGAAAGAAAAGAAACTCCTTTTTTCTCGCAAGAGAAAGAAAGGAACCTACTTTTTTCTTGCAAAAGAAAAAAGTAGGGCAATCTCCTTTTTTTCAAAAAGGAGATCAAAGATTGGCGGGGAGTAGCCCCGGACCCCCTCTCCGCAAAACGGGAAAACGTTTTGCGGAGGTGCGAGGCGTTATCACGGCGGCATCGGTACAGGACACGCACAAACCCCAAACCGTGCGGCACGGGTGGATTACATAGCACAAACGGCGGCGTAGTGCCGGATGCTCATGATATGTACAAGGAGAAGGGCTACCTGAGATGTTATTCTATCCAACTCTCTGCCTCTCTCTGTCGCGCCCGCCGGTGTTTGGTGGGCGCGACCCCTGTC